>JBEIKL010000096.1:0-7302 GCA_040379745.1 Bdellovibrionales bacterium
GCATTCGATCGTTTCTGGAAAATGATCGATCATCACAAGATCACCATCTTCTATACCGCACCGACGGCGATCCGATCGTTCATGCGAAACGGAGATGACCTTCCAAAAAAACACGATCTTTCTTCATTACGATTACTGGGATCCGTGGGCGAACCGATCAATCCGGAAGCGTGGATGTGGTACCACAAGAATATCGGCTTAAATAAATGCCCGATCGTTAATACTTGGTGGCAGACCGAAACCGGAGCAATCATGGTGTCACCGTTGCCGGGCGCAGTGGCGACCAAGCCGGGCACAGCGACGCTTCCATTACCGGGAATCATGGCCGATGTCGTCGATCGCGATGGCAAATCCTGCAAGGCCAACGAAGGTGGATTGCTCGTGGTGAAACACCCGTGGCCATCCATGCTTCGAAATGTGTTCGGCGATTCGGAACGGTACAAGAACACCTATTTCAACGACTTTAAAAAACAGAAATTCTATTTCACCGGAGACGGTGCACGCAAAGACAAGGATGGCTACATCTGGATCATGGGCCGCGTGGATGATGTGGTCAACGTCAGTGGTCACCGTTTGGGAACGGCCGAAGTTGAAAGCGCGCTCGTATCACACCAATCGGTTGCGGAGGCGGCAGTGGTGGCCCGTCCGGACGATCTCAAGGGTAGCGCACTGGTTGCCTTTGTCACGATCAAGGCCGAGCAACTGAAGCACCATCAAACCCCGGATTCCCTGAAGGGACTGGGCGATCACTTGAAAAATCATGTCGCGAAAGAAATCGGTCCGATCGCCAAGCCCGATGAAATCCGCTTCACCGATGCGCTCCCTAAAACCCGTTCAGGCAAAATCATGCGCCGATTGTTGCGCGAAATGGTGACGACCGGAAAAACCACCGGCGACACTTCCACGCTCGAGGATTTCTCGGCACTGGAAAAACTCCGCGCTGCGGACGAGGAGTAAGTACATGCAAGGATCTCTCTTAACCATCGGCGATGAGCTACTCATCGGACAAGTCGTCAACTCCAACACTGCTTGGATGGGTTCGAAACTCACCGACATCAACTGCAAGGTGACTCAACAGCTTTCGGTCGGGGATAAAAAAGTAGCAATCGAAAAGGCGCTGGATTACCTGATTCCCCAATCCGATTTCATTGTCATTGGCGGAGGCCTCGGGCCAACCCATGACGACATCACCATGGAAGTGCTGGCAGACTACTTTTGCATTCCTCTGGAATTCGATGCCGAATGGATCGGAAGAGTCGAATCGTTCTTCACCGCACGCAAACGACTGATGAGCGAAAACAATAAAAAGCAGGCCCTATTGCTGAAAGATGCTCATCGCATCGATAACGATTGCGGTACCGCTGCCGGCCAACATTTCACGACTTCGAAATACGGTCACGAAATTGAAATCTTTGTCGTGCCGGGTGTGCCGTTTGAAATGAAGAGCATGATGGAACGCTACATTCTCCCGACTCTGTCGAAGAAGTCACTGAATGACGGCGAGAAAATCCTGAAGGCGACCCTCCTCACCACGGGTGCGGGCGAAAGTGCACTGGCCCAGAAATGCGATCCGTTCGTGAAAAAGATCCAACAACTGACAAACTACACCCTCGCATTCCTGCCGAGTCCGACCCAAGTCCGACTGAGATTACAAACCACGGCGAAAACAACGGAAGACGAGTCACAATTCCACGCTCTTATTGAGGAATTGAAAGGTTATTGCGGAAAAGATTTTTACGGATTCGAACCCGAAACGATGGAACAATCGTTGATCGCGCGGCTTCGTCACAAGCACAAAACCATCGCCTTTGCGGAAAGCTGCACCGGCGGATTGGTCACGCATCTGTTGACTCAGATTCCAGGATCATCGGAAGTGGTGCGGGGAACCCTGGTTCCCTATCAGACAGATTTGAAAACCAGCGAACTGGGCGTGTCTGCTGAACTCATGAAAAAACATGGCGTGGTTTCAGAACAGACGGCAATCGCAATGGCCGAAGCGGTTCGCAAAAAGTGGGGCACTGATTTCGGGGTGGCCACCACGGGATACCTCGGGCCAAGCGGTGGTGATGAACACGCATCCGTCGGTACCGTGTGGATTGCGGTGGCGACTGCGGACAAGACCGAGACCAAGAGCCTCCATATGGATCAGCACCGGGAACGGAACAAGGATCGCTCCGCCCAAGCAACTCTGGATCTGATTCGCAGATCAATCTGACCCGATTTACAGGGTTTGAAGTGTAGCCATTTCGCACCAGCGCTCCACCGCTCCACTTAAGTCATTGAATTCAAAGGGTTCATTCAAGCCATCGTTTTGGCATCCCTTTTGCTCAGGAAGTTTCAGGAAGTTGAACAAAACAACACTGGAGAGGGAGAGAATCCATGAGAATTCAACACATCAAACAAGCCATCGTAACCTTCACCACCATCGCCATGACCGCGCTGTCGCTGACTGCATGTAACGGCACCACCGGCGGGTACGGCGGCGGTTATTCCGATCCTTACCGCAGAGCCTGGTATGATGTGTACGGAACCCGCTGCATTTCGAACGGGTACCCGATGTCCGGTTGCAATTTCTACGCGGATGGAACAAAAATCCAATCCTCACAGGACCCCTACTACTCCAACATGACCCTTTATTTCGATTACTGGTCCTACACTGATTCCTACGGTTACTACCGTAACTACAATGGTTATGCCTGGCTCAGTTCGACCGGAATCCTCTATGACCAGTACGGCAACGCACTCAATGATTCCGATGCGGAATCGGAAGTTTCCGTCGACGTGATTGCGGATGCGGCCAAACGGGAACAGGAAGTCACCCGACAAGTCGGAATCCAATTCGCGCAACAATATGCTCTCGCGGAAGCATCCGGCGTGACCATCGCGAAAACCCTTCAGGATTGGGCGGTGCTGGGACGCGACCGCGTCCGTACCGATCAAGATGTGGCCCTAACCAGCAAGAAACTCTACGGGGTCAACCTCGACAAGGCCAAGAACGCGATCATCGAAGCGTCCAAAGGAAACCAAAGAGGCCTCGAAGAAGTGAATATTGATGTTGCCGCTCACTGGGGAACATCGCCCGAGACCTCGAAAGAGATTCTCACCCGCTGGTACAAGGCAGAACTTGCCGAGTTGAAAAACTGACATTTTTACCCGTAAAACGAACTGATTTTGACACCTGAATTCCAAACGGATTCAGGTGTTTTTTTTCGGATTGTTCCTTAAACTGGAAGAATGGAAACCTTACAACAGTTCTTGATGCAACACTCGGGCATGGAAGCGTATCTGATCTATTTCCTGATCGTCACCGCTTCATGTGTGGGCCTCTTCAATTCCGACATCGCTTTCATCACCGCCGGTGCACTCTCTGCCATCGGAGTCTTCGATTACCGCATGCTGATCATCCTCGGATTCATCGCACTCCTCACCGGTGACAGCATCACGTTCTTTTCCGGTCGCAAGTGGGGTCGCTCGATCATCCGCTACAAACCGTTCAGCTTCGTGCTCAATGATTCCAAACTCGATACAGCGGAATCTTTTTTCCGAAAAAAGGGCTTTCTCTTCGTGTTCATGGTGCGCTTCCTGCCCCTGCTCAGAACCGCACTTTTTCTCACCATCGGATCCCTGAAGGTTCATCCGAAACATTTCTACGGACTGAACGCGCTGTCGACGTCGATCTATCTTCCAATGGTCATCATCGGCAGCAATCGCGCCGGAGCAAACGCAGGTGAAATCGTCGCAACACTGAAACGGTACCAATTTGTTCCCGCTTTGCTTTTCGTCTCGGTGATCGGATTCGTGCTGATAAAAAAAAAGCGCGGTAAGGCGAATTTGAAAAAGGCCCTTCAACAATGAAAAAACGGTTCTGGCTTCCCCCCATCCCCATCATCCTCGGCTTCGCCATCTTCCAAGCGACTTTCGACCTGGGTGAACAGGGCAAGCTGAACTCTGATTTTCTGCGAAAGGAAATCTATCCCTTCTCGAAAAATGCGAACGGGATCATGACCAACATCAAGTTCAAGATCCGCGGCAAACAGGCACCTCATCCTGACATCGGCATCATCGTCGTGGACAACAACTCGGTCGAAAAACTGGGACGATGGCCATGGCACCGTGAATATTACGCACGGATCTTCCATTACGCATTTGAAAACTTCGGAGCAAAGAACATCGCGCTCGACATGGTTTACTCCGAACCGGAAGAAACCCTGAGTCCGGACGTCGCGGAATACCTGGAAAAGGACCAGCCGAAAATCTACTCAAAGATCAAGACCATGGGTGGAGACCTGAAACTTTCACAGGTGATCGAGTTGCATCGGGATAACCTGGTGATGGGCTACGTTCCCACCACGTGCCAACCGGGATACGAGAAAAAGGGCGATTGCCCGGTCCATCATCCCCAAGTCCTGAAGAAAGTGGAAAGCGGCATCGGCAAGTTCGCTTCAGTCGCCAATCGCACCTTCACGCCTGCGCAACTGGAAACGGGTACGCTACCTAGCATTGTGGATGGAATCTTCAACATTCCCCTTTTCCTTGAAAAAGCCTCGCATGCGGCGTCCTTCGGAGTCGATCCTGATCCGGATGGATTCATCCGCAAGTACTCGCTCTATTACACCCATAACAACAAGTATTTTCCACAACTGGCGACCAAAATGGCCGAGCTGATGAAGGGCGACGAACTCAAGATCGAACTCGACGCCAATCAGAACTTCGAAAAAGTTTACTTCTCAAAAGATCCGGCACACTCCATTCCGGTCACCTCACTCGGTTACATCGGGCTGAATTTCAAAGGCCCGAGCGAGATTTTTCCTTACATTTCCGCCGTGGAAATCATCGAGGCGGTCGAAACCGGTAACCCCGAACTCACCGCCAAGCTCGACAAGATGATCCGTGGAAAATCACTTTTCTTCGGGGTCACCGCTGTTGGTATCTATGACATGCGAGCATTCCCGTTCGACTCCAACACTCCCGGAGTCGAAGGCCACGCCACCGCTCTCAGCAATATCCTTCAGGGTGACTCGCTTCGCACCGCAAGCTCCATCCAGATGGAATGGTTGCCACTGGCGATGATCATCCTGGTCGGAGTGATCTTCACCGGACTCTTCTCCTTCCTCGATGCGGTACCTGCGATTCTCGTGTTCATCGGGTTCATTCTCGGTTTCGGCTTCCTCGACACCCGCATTCTTTTCGGAAACAACATCAACTTGCCTACCGCCTTCATCTACGGCGAAGCCTTCCTGATTTTCGCAACCGTGCTTTCCATGCGATACATCATCGAAGAACGGAACAAGAAGCAGATCAAAGATGCGTTTTCGCATTACCTTGCACCTTCTGTCGTCGACATGGTCCTGAAGGACCAATCGAAACTGACTGTCGGTGGTGAACGCCGTGACCTGACCATCATGTTCTCCGACCTTCGCGGTTTCACGACGATCTCCGAAGGCATGGACCCGAAAACCCTTTCGCAGTTCCTGAACGAATACCTCACGGCAATGACCGATTGTGTGTTCGAAAACCAAGGAACCCTCGACAAGTACATCGGTGACGCGGTGATGGCGTTCTGGGGAGCGCCGATTCCGCAGGAAGATCACATCCTGCGCGCGTGCCAGACGGCTTGTCTGATGCAGAAAAAACTCGAAGTGATCGCTCCGGATTTCAAGAAACGCTACAACATCGACGTCGGAATGGGCGTGGGAGTGAACAGCGGAACGGTCAGCGTCGGAAACATGGGATCGCAGAAGATTTTCGAATACACGGTTCTCGGCGACCACGTGAATCTTGCCTCCCGACTCGAAGGCCTGACCCGGATTTACGGGGTCGGCGTCCTTTCCACGAAAAGCACGATGGATCTGCTGTACTCGAAATACCCGAACCAGGTTTTCTACCGCGTTCTCGATGCCGTGAAGGTGAAGGGAAAGAAAGTGGCCACCGACCTCGTCGAGGTTTCTCTCGATGCATTCGATGCCAAGGCTGACGAACTCTTCCAGACTGCGCGCAAGACCTTTGTGAGCCGGGATTGGGAACTGGCCAAACAGCAGTTCGAGGAATCCAGCAGGATCTTCGAACAGAAACGGGGCTTTGCCGATCCGGTGGCCTCCATGTTTTCGGTCCGATGCGAATACTTCAAAACCCACCCCCCGGTCGCCGACTGGGATGGTTCCATTGAAATGAAGGAGAAATAAGATGAGTTCAAAAGAAATCGTGCTCAAAGCCGGTGAAGCCCTCTTCCACGAAGGTGACCAATCAAAAAGCCTTTATTTTCTCAAACGTGGCGTGATCCGCATTTTCAAGAAAAAGGGAATCGGGTCGATTGAGATCGACACCATCCGTGCCGGACAGGTGCTGGGTGAACTCGCCTTCTTCGACAATCAGCCACGCTCGGCATCCGCGGAAGCAATCACCCAATCCGAACTCGTTGAGATCTCGAAGGGTGCGCTCGACGAAGCCATTTCGAAAATTCCAGAGTGGTTGAACGCGCTCATCAAGACCATCACTGCGCGTCTGCGTACAACGAACAACCGTTTACGAGCACTCGAAAGTGTTTCAACCGATTATGAAACCGACAAATTCGGAAACCGCTCCAAGGAGTTCACATTCGTCAATTCCAGCGATCTCCTGAAATTCAGTACCGCACTGTTGCTCGTTTGCTCCCGCTACGGCAAGCCCGCCCAGAACGGAATCGAGTTCCAAATCCCGTTGCTCGAACGCTTCGGTTCTCAAATCATGCAAGTGGGATCGAGCAAGATCTTCAGTCTGATCGAAGTGTTCAAATCGGTGGGCTTCATTTCCGAAGAATCCAAACTCCACGACATCAAGTTCATCGACGAGATGATCTCTTTTCTGAATGATCAAAATCTTGTAGAACCCTCAAAGAAGCGAGCCCTAACCGAATTCGGCTACAAGGTCCTGAAAGTGATCATGGAAAACCGCAACCTCGCTGTGAAGATTTCCGATTCCGTTGAACAAATGAACGTCGCTCCATTGATGGCTTCGGCTAGTCTGCCGATCAGTCAGGCGCAGGAACTCGCTGATCAGGGATTCCTCCAATCCATCAACATGACTTCGGGGAGTGATGTGACGATTCAATACGATATCGCCCAATTCAACCGCGAGAGCCGTATCTTCTACCTGCTTTTTGAAATCGGAAAAATGAACGAATCGAAGCGGAAAAACACCGCACTCTGAAAAGGTGTCCGGCGCTTTTTTGATGCCCACCGCATCGAAGTATGGATTGCAAACGACGACTAGTCTTGTGACGAGTACATCAGCATGGCTGGCCCCATTCCAAAGTCAAATTTTCAC
>JBEIKL010000097.1:0-7273 GCA_040379745.1 Bdellovibrionales bacterium
AAAAGCGGAATGGGGAAATCGGTGACCCTGAAACACATCATCGGTGTGTTTGCGCCTGATGCCGGAAAGGTATTCGTAGACCAATATGAAGTCAGCGATCTTTGTCGAGGCCAACAGTCCGACGAACTTTCTATGGTACGCCAACGGTGTGGAATGGTGTTCCAACATCCGGCCTTGCTCGATTCCCTCACCAACTTTGAAAACATCGCCTTCGGTCTGCGTTCCAACCAATACACCCGTAAAATCGGCAGGAAACTCAGCGAAGAGGAAATCCGCGAGATCGTACTCGAAAAACTCGCACTGGTTCACCTCGAGCCGGAAATCCTCGAACTCTTTCCTCACGAAGTCTCTTACGGTGTCCAGAAACGCGTATCGATGGCCCGCACGCTCGCACCGGGACCGGAATACCTTCTCTTTGATGAACCCACCACGGGACTCGATCCGCTCAGCACGAGTTCGATCAATGCCCTCATCTCGGAATTGTCCCGCAAGTTGAAAGTCACCAGCATCATCGTTTCGCACGACATGGCCTGCGCATTGTCGATTGCAGATCAGATCCTTTTCCTCGATCGCGGAAAAATCCTGCTCATGGCGCCGCCAAAAGAAGTGGTGAAAAGCGAGATTCCGCTCGTACAGGAATTTTTCAAGGAAACGATGGATCTTCTCCCACCGGACTGGAGTCTGGACGGATGAGCATCGAAAGCAAGGTCACCAGTGCCATGGAGGGAACATCGATCACGCTGAAAAGCGCGCTCGTTTCCCTACGCAATGTCACAGTCAGAACACTCGAAGAACTCGGCGGCAGCTGGATTTTCTTCCTTCGCATCTTGCGCACCTATCGCCGTACATCCGGTTACAAGGAAGCGATCATCCAACAGATCGCTGAGGTGTCTACCCGCACACTGGGAACCGTGATTTTTGCAGGAATTTTCGTGGGTGCGATCCTGGTCCTTCAGTTCGATGTCATGCTCCGCCGCTTCGATGCACAAACGCTTTTGGGAGGACTGAACACGTCGGCGACCATCCGCGAGATCGGTCCGATGATCATTTCATTCCTACTGGCGGGAAAAATCGGTGCCTACACCACCGCCGAACTTGCCAACATGCGGGTGACCGAACAGATCGATGCGGTGGAAAGCCTCGGTGTCAGCCCGATCCAGTACCTCATCATTCCCCGTTTCTTCGCCATCGTCCTTTCTTCGGTCGTGCTTCTGGCCATCGGTCTCTCCGTCAGCGTGGTCGGATCGGTACTGGTCGCGCAATCCTTCAGCGGAATGAACATGTACCAGTACATTTCTTCGATTCCGCGCTTCGCCGGCGCTTGGACAATCTTCGAAGGCTTGGTCCGCTCGATCATTTTCAGCACCATCGTGGCGAATACGTCGACTTACAAGGGCTACACCGCTTCGGGTGGTGCACGTGGAGTCGGAAAGGCCGTTACCCAAGCCGCGATCTACATCAATGTCTACATCGTCATTGCAAACTTCATCTCGTCCTCACTGCTCGAGTGGATCCATGATCTGCTCTACTGGACACGCAACCTGATCGAAAGGCTGGTGTTCTGATGTCGTCTGTCGCGGTTTTCAACCGTCATCTGAAAACGGTCTCTCTTGCAGTCTTCCTGATGAAGAAACTGATTCAGCAACTGTTCAACGGCCCCTATCGCAAAGCGGAAGTCATGCACCAGATGGAAACCATCGGTGTCGGAAGCTTGCCCATCATCTCGATCGCGACCGGATTCACGGGATTGGTCATGACCAGCGAGATCGCCTGGCACATGGACTTCGCCCTCAGTAACGTTTCGATGATTCCGGGATTCACCGGACAATTCGTAGTGCGTGAACTCGGGATCGCCGTTCCCGCTTTGCTCATGGTTTCCAAAGTGGGTGCGTCCCTTACGGCTGAACTTGCCAGCATGCGCATCACCGAGCAACTCGACGCCTTCAAGCTACTCAAGATCGACGTGATTTCGTATCATATCTTCCCACGCTGGGCCGCCTGTACGCTGGCAACGGTGTGCCTCACCTTGATCTCCATTGCCATCACCATCGTCATTGCGATGTTGACGGCGGTGACAAAATACCACTTCAATTCTCAGGAATACTTCAACACTCTCGCCCAGTTCATCAATTCGTGGGACTTGGTCTGTGCCGTCACGAAATCGGCGATCTTCGGAACCGTCATTCCACCACTCGCCTGCGCCTATGCGATGAGATGCGAAGGCGGCGCACAAGGCGTGGGTCAAGCAACTACCGATGCCGTCGTTTCCTGCACGCTTGCCGTGATCACACTGGACTTCATTCTCACCGCAATTTTTAGTGCAGTTCTCTGATTTCAACGATAAAATCGAATTACCATGAAATGGACCAATGAAGCCAAGGTAGGCGCACTCGTAACCAGTACCGTCGTCATCGCGTTAGGATTCGCATGGCTGCTCGGATTCAAAAACCCGTTCCTCGATCAGAACTATTTCTACGTGACTTATAATTTCGCGGGCGGAATCGATCTCGGATCACACGTGCGCCTCTCGGGCATCAAGGTGGGAAAGGTCGAAGAGATCGAATTCTTCGCACCGATGCCGAACCAGCAGGTTTCCATGAAACAGGCTGGCAGCGCGGACTCCGAAGCGAATCTTGCGCAGACTCCGGTTCGTCTCAAGATCTCTGTTCGCAAAGCCGCTCTACAGGGAATCCGCAAGAACTCACGCTTCTTCATCAACCTCGCCGGCCTGATCGGTGAGCGTTACATCGAAATCACCCCGGGCTCTCTCGATTCTGCACAACTCCAACCGGGCGAAACGATTGCAGGGATGGATCCGCCGCGGATCGATCAGTTGATCTCCCAAAGCTTCAACCTTGCGGGTAAGATCCAAGAACTCATCGAGAACAACAAGGGTGACATCACCCGCTCGATTGAACTTCTCTACAAACTTTCCAGCAACTTGAACCGAACCCTTGAGAAAATCGATCAAAGCAAGGTACTTTCGAAAGACCTGGCTCAACTGATTTCCAACCTGATGGAAATGACCAGCGATCTGCGCGAAGTGACGAAGAACACCCGCACCAGCGAAGGTCAGAAAACCCTCAAGCTCCTGCACAACATCCTGTGGAGACTGGAACCGCTCGATTCCGACCGGATCAAGCAGTTCCTCCAGCAGGAAGGCGTAAAGGTCAAGATCTTCTAATCAGGGGCGTTTCACATGAGTTCACCGTTTGAATTTTACAAAAAACGACTGCCGTTGATTGTCGTCCTGTTGGCCGTCATTCTCGGCATCCGTTCATCGATCATCGAACCGTTCCGTATTCCCACTCGTTCCATGCTTCCGGGCCTGATGACGGGCGACTTCCTGTTTGCGAACAAGTTACGATACGGATTTCATCTTCCATTCTCGGAGTATTTCGGCAATCCGATCGTGATCGGAAAAACAAAGAGTCCGGAACGTGGGGATGTGATCATCTTCTCGCCACCCGAAGCCGGACAGGAAAGTCTCTACATCAAGCGGGTGATCGGCCTCCCTGGTGATCGCATCAGCTTCAATGGAAAAACCGTTCTCATCAACGGCGAACCCCTGAGCAAAATAGAAATCACCGGCACCGACCGCGATCAGATCCTGAACTCGCGGGGGTTTGATCCGGACCGTCGCTACGATCCGGCGAAACTGCATCTTTACGAGGAAAGCACGAAGACCGCAGAGGGTAGCACCCGCACCTACCTCACGATGGAAGATGACAGCTACGCGAATCCGAATGCTGCAAACGAATACCAGGTTCCGGAAGATCACTTCTTTGTCATGGGAGACAACCGTGACGATACTCGCGATAGCCGTAACTTCGGTGTCATCGCGTTCCGCTCGATTCGTGCTCAGGCATTGCTGATCTGGTTTTCGTGGAACCTGAATTTCGAGCGGATCGGCAAACCGATCCGCTGATCTACTTCTTGAACGCGTTCTGAATCACGAGACCGTCCTTCACTCCCTTGAATTCGAGTTCTACGCGGCGGTTTTTCGCCCAGGCGGTCTTGTTGTGACGACGATCGAGCGGTCGGGATGAACCCATGCCCAAAGCCTTGATGCGCGCAATCGGCGCGCCACCCTCACCCAACAACTGCCTGACCGTGTCGGCACGCGCTTTCGAGAGTTTCAGATTGTACTTCTTGTTTCCTTGTTCGTCGGTGTGTCCGGAAACGACAAGACTATTCCAATCACCCTTGTGCTCACCAAGAAGTCTTCCGATTTCCTGAACGCGATCGCGCGTGTATTTCGGCAATTTGGCACTGTCACTTTCGAACGGCAATTCGTTCACATCCAGCGTGACGACCATTTTTTCCTGAGGACCAGCCTGCAAGGGCGGAACCACGCTCTTTTCAGGAGCAGGAGTCGGCACCACCACTGGTTCCGGATCCGGCAATGCATCCGCACTCTCGATGTCGGATTCACGCATTTCCTCAAGGTAAGGATTCTCATCGCGTTTTGTTCCGAAACCGCCGAAACTGATCTGGAAAAACCCCTGAACCACATTCAAGTTACGGGATGGTTCATTCAAATCCATGTTCCAACGCGCACCCACGCGGTATTTTTTTTCCGCGCCCCACTCGTACATTGCTTGAACGCCTGCCATCAGGGCATTGTTCGACTCCAAGGAACGGATACTCTCATTCAATCCGTAATCCGAGGTGGTCCAGAATTGGAGTTCCGGTCCGATCTGCCAGTTTTCATCGAGACGATAGCGTGGTGACAGATCCACATAAATCGTACGGATGGAAGACGAGATCGGAACATTGAGCGTGTCTGTGCCCGATGAATTCAGAATGAAGTAACCAAGACCACCATCGATCACCCATGAATCGAGGTAATAAGCGACGAGTCCGCGCACACCGAAATCAAAGCCACTGCGTGGGCCATCGGTTCGTGCACCGGTTTCTGAATAAAAAGCCATCCCCAGATCCAGACCGCCGAAGATCAGGAATTTCTTTTGGATGGGCGGTGCGACCGTTTTTTTAGCGGGTGTGTTTTTCTGGGTTGAAGCGGTGGCGGATGTGTTCTTCACCACCGGCGCTTCAGTCTTCTTGACCCGACTTGTGGTGGTGCGTGAAGCTTCGGCACCCAATTCGGACGAACGCATCACCGGTGCGGCATCCGCATTCAAAGACAAGCCAACGGACAACAGCGCACCCCAAGGGGATCGAAATTTATTTTTCATTAAATATATAATAATTACTTGGCCATTTCATCGGCAAGCGCTTTTTCAAGCAACGGAATCCATGGACCGCCATGATCCTGTCGGCACAGATGCACCGGTTGGCGACGACGGACGAAGTCCTCCACCCGGGTCACCATCTGTTTGCGAACGGAATAGCGGAACTGGGCCTCGATCAGGGGGAAACCATCCGGACTTTCGACTGTTTGATTACAGTTTTCGAGATGAATGCGGTAAATGTCGAGAGCATCGGCTCCATAACGTTCGTACAGCTTCTCAGGCACAGCCCACCCCTTGGCTTTTGCCACTTCCCTCGCCCTGAGGATGGCTGCTGGAAGCGCGGCTGGAAAAATCGAATCGTCCGTTTGCGGGTCGATCCGCGGTTTTCCGTGAGTGGCGAAATCGACGATCTGTTCGGCCATCTTGCGGAAGGTGGTGTACTTTCCACCGGCGACAATCACGGAATCGCCCGGGCCGTGATCAATCGTGTGCTCGCGCGAAACCTTCTGAAGACTTTTCGAACCGTTCCCATCCTGACCGCGATCGGGCCTGACCAGCGGGCGAATGCCGATGTAATGGTTCACTACGTCTTTCTCAGTGAGATTGAGATCGGGGAAATACTTCGACAACAGTTCAATGAGGTAAGCTTGGTCTTTTGCAATGTCTGTTTGATCCTGTTCGATCTGATCCGGATTCTCGGGTGACGGACCATCGGTGGTACCAACGATCGTAACTCCGGGCCCGAAATCAGGTCGTGGAATCGCGAACGCAATCCGGCCGTCTTCGATCTGCATGGTCACTGCACCCGGAATCGGAAACCGATCGTGCGCGAAGACGATGTGCGTACCCCGACTCGGAGCCAGCCACGGCTTCCAGTCGTTGGGTGCAAGCTTCTTGCCCACTTCATCGGTCCAGACGCCGGCACAAACGATGAGTTTCTTGAATTTGACTTTGATCTTTTTCGAGCCGGAACCAGCCACATCGTCGGCATGAACGGTCATGCCGGTGATCTTGTCCTGATCGGTGTATTCCGGTTTATCGGCTTTGGTGCGAGAAACAACGCACGCTCCGAGTTCGTGCGCTTTCGCCAACACGTCGATGACCAAGGCATCGTCCCACATCGAGGCATCGTAATACTTGAAACTGCAAACGAGACCGTCTTTCTTGATGCCGGGGATGAGGCGTGCCGTGGTTCCCTTTGAGATTTTCTGGTGAAGAGCCGGAGCGCGAAAGGAAGAGAGGATGTCGTAGAACCACATTCCTGCGCTGAGAAGAAGTGAAGAGTGCGGACTGGTTTCATAAACCGGCATGTAGAACGGGAGTGGACGCACCAGGTGTGGTGAATTCTCCAGAAGATACGTTCGCTCATGAAGCGCTTCGAACACCAGTGCAAACTCGTAGTTTTCAAGATAGCGAAGACCACCGTGAATCAGCTTTGAACTGCGCGATGAAGTTCCCTGTGCAAAATCATCTTTCTCGACCAGAGCGACTTTGTAACCGCGCGATGCCGCATCCCACGCCACACCGGCACCGGTGATTCCTCCCCCCACGATCAGGAAATCAAATTCCTCTTCTTCCAATCGTTTCAGGTTTTCAGTTCGGGTGCGGAAAGAGAACTCGTTCACGGCAGTGTTTTGCTGAGTCATATAACGATTATTTTAATGGATTCAGTTGAGGAGCGGAAGGTGTCAAAATGCGATCACATTCTTAAAATCCATTTCATTGAATCCTTCTCACAAGATCCCGAACGCACAGTAGAGAAAAACTGCCTCACTATTTTTACACTTAAACTAAATAAACCATCGACAAACCCGACCAAATTACTTAGTCTATGGCAGCGAGAAGAGAATGCAAAACCTGCAAAAACAGACCGTACACGAATTGAGCAAAAAAGAACTCAGCCGGGCGAAAAACCGGATGCTCGCCTACTCTTGCCTGCTGATCACTCCCCTGTATTTCCTGATCCTCTTCTACAGCGAACACAAAAGTAGTTCGCAAGCGCTGGACCCGATCGTCAAGCAACTCGGCCAAAGTATCTCGATTGGTGACGGCATCACGCTTGATCGCATCAATAAATC
>JBEIKL010000098.1:0-7257 GCA_040379745.1 Bdellovibrionales bacterium
CTTGTTTTTAAAAAACCGGTTACGATTCATGATGCCAGTGTAAAACATAGCGAATGACACCGTCCACGTGGAATACATTAAGCGCGCATGAAATACGGATTCACATTACGCGCGCATCATGCACTGATCAAACAAAATGAACCACTGAAGTCAGGCCAATCAACAGGAATACCGCTGCGGTTTTGATCAGAGTGATCACGAAAATGTCCTTATAGGATTGACGATGGGTCAAACCGGTGATGGCAAACAAGGTGATCACCGCTCCGTTGTGCGGAAGCGTATCCATTCCGCCGGACGCCATCGAGGCTACCCGGTGCAAGAGTTGTGGATCCACGCCCACACGATTCGCCCATTCCAGATATTGAGCGCCGAACGTGTCGAGCGCGATGCTCATTCCGCCCGAAGCAGACCCGGTGATACCGGAAAGGATGTTTACGCTGATCGCTTCTGAAAGCAAAGGGCTACCATCTTGACCAATGCCCATCAAAGCCTGGGAAATCGTGGAAAAGCCTGGCAACGCCTTGATCACGTGACCAAAGCCCACTTCGGATGCGGTGTTCATCACCGCAAGAAGTGATCCAGCCGCGCCCGCATTGATCAGCAGTGCAACCTTGCCTTTCACGCGGGGTGGGTTCAGCACCAAGGCAATGGCAACGCCGACCGTAAGCGCAATCATGAGGGCCCAGTTATTCATCGTGCCACCCAAGCTGGCAGGGTTCATGTGGTAAGGGGCTTGAGTTGCCCATTCCACAATGTTCCATTGCGGGAAAACGATTTTTTGAAGCAACAAGGTCACCACCAGAACACTGATCAGGGGAATGCCTGCAATCAGGGGGTGCAATGCTTTAGTGACATTGCCGTTACTGATCGGTTGAGCCGGTTCGGAATCATGCACACCATAGCCCTCGCCCGCGAGCTTGGCTTTGTGCGCTTGCTTCAAAAGATAAGTCAGCCCGAGCCCGAGGACGATCACTGCGCCCAAAGATCCGAACACCGGTGCTGCATAGAGATCGGTGTTGAAGAACTTCATCGGAATGGCGTTTTGGATCTGCGGTGTGCCCGGCAACGCATCCATGGTGAAGGTAAACGCACCGAGTGCAATGGTGCCCGGAAGCAGTCGTTTCGGCAAATCAGCCTGCTTGAACAAGGAAGCGGCAAACGGATACACGGCAAATGCGACGACAAAGAGACTGACGCCTCCGTAAGTCAGGAGTGCGCAAGACAACACCACGGCAGGAATCGCGTTACGGGTACCCAGTTTTTTGACCACGGCACCGGCGATCGCCTCGGCTGCGCCGGAGTATTCCATCGACTTGCCAAAGACGGCTCCCAGTAGAAAAAATGGGAAATAGGTTTTTACATAACCTGCCATGCTGGGCAGGAAGAGTTCAGTGTACGCGGGCATGATGGACAAGCCCGAAAAAGCAGCTGCCATCAAGGCAAACACGGGGGCGAAAAAAATCACCGAAAATCCGCGATACGCCATGAACATCAAAAGACCAAGACCAAGAAGAAGACCAATCACTGCTGACATAGGCGAACACTATTGCAAAAGTGGCACCCAAAAGCAATGAAAGCATGTCAAAAACAAGGCAAAACCTTTGTGGTTTACACCGAAAGGGGAATCGCGAACTCGGATTTTTGTGATGATGATGACTCGTGCGAACCTGCAACAGTTTGAAGGTTGATTTTCAGCAGTAAAAAATCATCGGATGAGGGAGAAGCTGAAAATAAAAAAGCCCCGTTTCCGAGGCTTTTTTTGGTTTTTTAGTGTGTGACGAATCGGTCGCTTTTCGATCGATTCAGATTACGGAAAGAACAAGCTTAAACGTAGTCGCCGCGCTTGATTTTTTCGACAATGATTTTTTCAGGCATCGTTGGATCTTTCGGGTTGACCGAGAAATAGGACTGCTGCTCGCAACGGCGCTTGTTCTTCAAGAGCCACTTCAGAATATCTGCAAGACCCTTGTTTTTCTTGTCCTGGAAGAACGGATCGTTTTTGAGGGCATCGTCTGCTTTTTTCAAAGCGCGGCCTTCTTGAGCGTCGCTTTCGCGGACCGGATAATCGAAAAGGTCATACTTCTTGATGTCTTCAGGCAAAACCCCGAGGAAGCGGACATCTGGCGCACTGTAATCCTGGTTACGGATCAACGATGCCGCAGATCCCGCTTTCAGAGTGCGGTAAATGTTTTGAAGCGTGTACGCATCGAGGTCTCCGAAGAAGTACATCGGCGTTTTCAATTGGTCTTGAATCAATTTGGACCAGCCCCGAACCGCGTTCGATGGTACCCCTTGGGAACCGATCAGAATACAGTTGTGGCGCTTGGTGAATCCGTTGGCCACCAGGGTGTTCGCGGTACCTTCGGATTCGACGATCAACGCGAAATCAATCTTCTTGGAAGCGGAAAGTCTCAAGTTCTGAGGGCGGTTCTTCGGTTGGAACGGAGACGTACCGAGCTTGGAAAGATCGATGGTCGCCGTGGTGCCATCCGGAAGGGTTTCCGTCACGATCAACTGCTGGGAATAGGTCTGACCCCCGCGATCGTTGGCGTAACAGTTCACGTCTTCACGGTAGCATTCGATCAATTCACAGATGAAGTCGATGGTGTCATCGGATTCCGGCTGATCCGCGAAATCCAGCGGCTTCAGCATCGGCGTGCCTTTGATCTCACCCTTGCTGATATAGTACAACTCACGCTTGGTGTTCACGGCACCGGTTTCGATGTTGCGGAGAAGGATCTCGAGCATGAAGATCGCACGGCTCATTTTCTTCACCGAGCTCACGTTCAATTCGGTCGCTACTTTTTTCGAGCCCGGAGTCAGGTACCCTACTTTGTGATTGTAAATCGCGTTGTCGAGAGAACACTTCGTTGCATGGAGTACCGGACGTTTTGCGCGCTCCAAGTCAGCCAGCAAACGGAGGCAAAGCTCCTTACTGATGATCGGGATTTCACTTTTGACTTTTCCGCCCTTGCGGTTGATTTGAGTTTGCATGATTAAGCCTCATCCATTTCCGCATCGCCTTCTTTGGCGCGCTGGACTTTCAGTTTTTCATTGGCAACCGAGAGTTCTTTCTCGGTTTCATTCGCATCACGACCCAGGATTTTGAGCAATCCTTCGCGTGCGCGTTTCTTGGTCTCTTCTTTCGCATTGGTGATGCGGGCAAGGCCTTCGACCAGGATCGGACCGAATTGCTCGATATAACGGCGTTTTTCTTCGAGATCGGCTGCCTTGTTTTCGGCGTTGATGTAACGGGAAAGTTTTTGTCCCGCTTGCATCAATGCACGGCGGATCTCTTCCACGAGTTCATCCGAAGCGTCGATCGTTTCCTTGGACGCGTTCTTGAATTTGATGAACGGTGACACCACCGACACGGCGAAAATATAGGGACCCTGCGGGAGGGATTCCTTCGGTTGACCAAGGCCGTAAGAGCGCCAGTTGACCGTGGTGATCGCGCTGGCGATCGCACATGCGGATTTATCAAACTGAAGCGGCACGCGGTTGGCGAAACGCAAAAGCTGGACCGGTGAATCACTGTCTTGAGTCCGTTGTTCCAGACGAGCAATCGCCACTTCGACTTGTACCGGTTTGAAGTCACAAATCGCCGGTTTACGACTGACCACCGAGAAGAAATCGACCTTACCCAAACGCTGAATGCTTTTGGAAAGAGAATCCTCGCCGATGCTCAACACGGATGAAGTGGACGGAGGTTTCAATTCGGTTTTTTGAATCGCCGAGAAGAGTTTTTCGAATTCCGCATTCGACAACTGGTCGACGTTGCGTTCGAAAAACGCCTTATTCAGGCCGAAATCCTTGTTTTTGCTCATTTCATCAAAAACGGCATCGCCCAGACGGCTGAAGCCTTTTTTGAGCCATGCGGATACTTTCACGCGACCGTACAAGTGCGAGTGCGCAATGAATTCACCCAGCTTCATGGTGTGAGGGTGTGGTTCGGTTGCATCCGGAATCGCTGGCACCTCTTGGCTGACGCGCTCGATGGTGACGTTTTCTTGATCCGGAAGTTTATAATGCAGGGTCAGGTGTGGGTTCACCAAGGAAGTACCGAGGAGGTAGTTCAGCAAACCGGCTTCGCCGTTCACTTGAACACGGCCATCAAATACGAACTCCACGTGGGTCCCATGTGCGCGATCCCAATCAATGGTTTCGCGTTTTTTCATCACACCCTTGTTGTTTTGATGTCGACTTCAATGATGGCGGACACGGCTTTACGCATCGCCTTCGTCTTGGAAATAACTTTAGCACCCTGCGCACAAGTCATCTGTGCCCAGGTCGTCGCAGCGGAAATCCCGATCCCTTGCTGACCGCGGGTACAGCGACCGCGACCGAATTTGGAAGAAGCCAGGTACTCGCCGAAAACCTTTGGAAGATCGTCGCCGTCGATGCCGGGACCATTGTCTTCGACCATGACGCGGATTCGTTCAGAGTTCTTGATGGAACCTGAACCCAAACGTTCAATCTCGACTTTAATATCTGGTAATAACTGGTGTTCTTCACAAGCGTCGAGCGCATTGTCGACCGCTTCTTTCAACGTGGTAAGAACGGCTTTGGTCTGACTGGAGAAGCCAACCTGTTGCAAGTTCTTGGAAAAATACTCCTCCGTACTACTACTTGAGATCTTTTTTTCTGACATAGAGGTAGGACAAGTGAACCAAAAGAAACCAAGACCGTCAATACTTCTCGCTTCAATGGATTTGCGCCGTACTGCATTAATCCATTGGAAAACGAGAAGAATTTATTGTTTTGCGGGGCACTGACGCTTGAATTCGCAATAACGGCAGTAGTCCCCTTCTCGGGGCGATTCGGTCAATCTTCCGCGTTCTTTGATTAAAATGGAGCGAGATTGTCGGAGCAATTCCATGACCCGCTCTTCCAAAGCGGCCACTGAAATCGGTACGTCGATCACCAGCATCCCCTCTTCGGAAAGGTGGATGAGTTTAGTTTCGAGTTTTTTGAGCGGGAAGTTCGTTCCACAAAGGCGGATCGCAGCCCACGCATACAATTCCAACTGAAGCTGGTAGTGCTGGCGCAATTGATCCGGAGTTTTTTTCGCGGCCGTCCACTTGTAATCGAGGACGCGGATCACGCCAAGACTGCGATTCACCTCCAATCGATCCATCATCCCGACCAGTGCTTCCTCGGCCGAGTCGGTGCCGGTAAACGGAACCTCGAAGGCGATCTCCGGATGGATGGACCAACCCTCTAAAACCCGATTGGCACCGTCGCCTTGCAAAAGCATACGAAGTTGATCGGCGACTTTTTTGCCTATAGCGGGGTTCTTGAATTCCGCCTCGAGAGCATCGAAGTCTTCCCACTCAAGATCGCGGTGAACCTGCTTGCCCTTGTCGGCAACCATCGCGGCGAGTTCGAAGTCGGATGAATCGTCCTGATCTTCTTCGTTTTCTTCGAGGAACAACTTTTCCTCGGACCAATCGGGCGAGAAGAATTTCTTTTGGTAACGAAGCGGGCATTGATTCAGGATCAGCCACTCACTCGGTGAATGACGAGGGCGATAGGAATCCGGATCGAGCGTGATGGTGGAAATGGCGAACGGTTTTTGAACGGATTCTTCAGCGCTGTGACTTGAATCGACAGGAGCGGAGTTTCGGGCACTTTCCGCGAGAGCCTCCTCGGTGGCCGCCTCCACTGTGGCAATCTGATCACCGAGAGTCAGGGTGATCCAGGTACGCCAATCATCGGCTTTGAGTGTGGGCTCCTTGCTGGTTTCCGTGATCTCCCGTTTCCATCCCAGAATCAATTGTTCTTGCGGTCGGGTGATCGCCACATAGAACAGGCGCTTGCTCTCCGCAACCGCAGCGGACTTCTCGATTTCGTTCCAACGGATGTTTTCGTCGTTCTTCTTGTCGCGGTCGCCGTATTCGTCGCGAACCAATAAATGGATTCCCTCTTTGCGGTTCCAGATGAAGTCACTGGAACTGTTGGGTGGGCGATACGGTCCATCGAAATCGACCAGAATCACGCGCGGAAACTGCAAGCCCTTCGATGCGTGCACGGTCATGATGCGGACCATGCCCTTCTCTGCCGGCGGTGGAATGTCTTTTTCGATCCGGTCTTCGTCGATGGCCTTGACCAGTTCGTTCACGACTTCCTCGAAGCGGTTGCCTTTTGCGGAGAGTTCTTCGACTTTCTGCCAGAGCGTGGCGATCGGCAGTTCCATTTCTCCGCCTTCTTCGATCGCATCCCAGATCCGCTCGAGAATTTCCCCGGGACGAAGCGGATGACGGCGCAGAAATGCATCTTTCAATGCCACGGCGATCGGATGATCGGATTCCTTGAAAAACGAATCAAAATACCCCTTTTCTTTCCAGTCCAGCAACTGCTGGTCGGCAATGCCGATCCAAGGTGCACGCAAGGCGGTGACCTGTGATTGCGTGTGATTCGGTGAACACCACCCCTTGAGGAATGCGACGAGCTCCAACACACGGGGATCACTATAAAAGCGTCCGCCGCTTCCCAATAAATAGGGAATGTTGAAATCATCCATCGCGTTCAGATACCGCTGAGTCTTGTCCTTGCGGACCGAGCGGGCGAGGATGACGAATTCGGAAAGATCGATGCCTTCCTGTTCCTTGCTTTTCAGAAAGCGCGCCAGCGAGAATTCATCGTCGATTGGTAGGCGCACCACGCGTTCTTCGCCATAAGGCTCCATGGTTCTTCCGGGCTGAAGGGGCTCGTAATCCAAATCGGATGCGGCAAACAACGGAGCACACACACGATTCACAAAATCGATGATCGCCGGAGAACTGCGGTAGTTGATATCGAGCGGGCGACGTCTGGGCAGTTTCATCGCCAAGTCCTGAAACACGCTGACATCCGCATCGCGGAAGCGGTAGATCGACTGCTTCGGATCGCCAACGATCAGTAGGTTCGAGAAATCCTTCCGCACCACGCTTTCGAGGATTTCCCCCTGGATCGGATTCGTGTCCTGGAACTCGTCGACCATGAAGAGATCGAAGCGATCATGAAAGTGCTGACGGACTTTTTCTTCTGCAAGCGCCAGGCGCGCAAAACGTTCAAGATCATTGAAATCGAGTGCTCCTGACTTCAGCTTCCATTGCTGGAACCGGTCGTTCACCGATTGGAACAACAACCAGAGATCGGCCAGTTCAGAGCGGTTCGGAATCAGTTTCTCGATGTATTCGGTAACGCCGAACGAAAGCAGGCTTCGCAACTGCTTGAAGTTCGCTTCGAGCATCTTCTTGGAATAGAGATCGAGCA
>JBEIKL010000099.1:0-7225 GCA_040379745.1 Bdellovibrionales bacterium
CCGGTGCGAATCAAAGCCGCCAACAATTTGTCGACACCGTTCCGAAGCGCCAGTTGGAGCGCGTGATGGATTCCGAAACTGGCCAATCCGGCCCCTTGGTACTCGGGCAGGATTGCCACGGTTTTCCAGACGAGGTATCCGTTTTCCACAAACAGGAAAAAGTATCCGATTTCTTCGCCATCCGGATTCAGGATGAAAAAGGTGTATTCCGATAGTCGTGAAAAATACTGGGGCGCAATCAGTGCCCGGTACAGCTGTTCATCAAAGGCCTCGGCAATGAAGCTTTCCTCGAAGGATCCGGCATTGATTTTGGAAAGCATCTTCAGCTCGTGTGCGGCGTTGCCGGAAAGATCGAGTGTGCGAGTGGAAAATCCGGTCTTCAATGCGTCATCGTATCGATGTTGGGATACCGGAAGAATCAATTGCACCCGATGGAACGCGCGTGAGAAATACTCGTCGGCCACCTGATAGCCGTTCTTCAGAAACCATTGAGGAAAATGTGCGGGATTGCGTGGTTCCCAGAAGAACGGAAATTTTTCCTCCGTTCCGGAACGAGCAACCTCGAACCGGTAATCAAAGAAGGTAGAATAATTCACCGGACCGTAAACACGGTTCACGCCTTGGGACAAAAGCCAGTCTTCGGCGGCGCGAATCAGGGCAGAGGCAACCGCATCACTTGAATCCTTCTCGGCATCGAACATGCCGATGTATCCACGCTCCGGATCGCGCAGGGAAAGATTGGCGCTGATCCGACCGAGCACGTGTCCTTGATCCTCGTAGATGAAATGGGTTCTGGGAAATGCGAACGGATAAGCAACCAGCTTTTTCTCGAATTCGGTTCGGGCAAAACGGGTCAGTGATTCTTCCAGGGAAAGCTCGACGATCATAGGATGCGGATCTCCCCTTTTCCCGCATCAATCCGTACGCGCTGACCGGACTTCAATCGGGTCATCAAACCGCCGTTGATTCCCACAATCGTCGGCAATCCCAACTCACGCGCAACCACCGCTGAATGCGAAAGAAGACTTCCCCGCTCGATCAACAAGGCGGAACAGGAAGGATACAGCGGTACCCAGCCCGGATCCGTCCGAGAAGTCACGAGAATCTCACCCTGCAGGTTCGCCGTGTCTTTCATTTCATGTACGACGCGAACAACGCCTTCAACCACTCCAGGACAACATGGAGTTCCGAACAGGAGATTCGGATCATCACTCTTCGGTTGAAGATCCTTCAGCAGATCGCCGGCATCCAGAACGGAAGGATAAGTCAGCGACATTCCCACTGACCCATAAGTTACGAAGCGATCCGGAGGGGAAGGTGTCTTTCGATATTCATCGAAAACGGGTTTACGGATGTTGACCAGATCACGAACGGAGTGCGTCGGCAAACGTCCTTCGACAAATGCAATGATTTCATCCACGGTAAGATAGAAGACATCGAATTCCGAATCGAGCAATTCGAGCTTCACGAAATTCGCACCCACCGCGCGCATCAGGTGTCGAACCAGTCCGTAGCTTTTCGTACGATCGAACCGCAAGTCTTCCCGGTTGCGGACCGCCTTACGGGCATGATTCAGGATCCAGAAATAGAAAAGTCTCTTGAAACCGCCGATCCTTGAACGCACTACTTTTTCCGCACCCGTTCGAATCGAGATTTCACGCTCTTCCATGGACTCGATTGAATAACTCTTCATTCGAACGTAACTGGCCACATTCCCGACGACAAAGGCTGGATCATCATGCAAATCGCGCTCTTCGAACTTCAGTTCGTTCACACAGCGAAACCCGTAGAGATCGAGAAAATGTTCGAATCGTGAACGAACTTGCGGATCCCTGCCCTCCTGCAAACCCTTCCAAGCGTCTTCCGGTGAACAACCGAGGAACCACTCGCGGAAAGCGACATTTCCCTGATCGATGTGCTTAGCGATCCGCATCAGCATTTTCGTCGGCTCGGTACTCTCGAGGTCACCTTGACCGCAAAGAAGGTCATTCTGCAAAGATGCACCCTCATCACCGGACTGGACCCATTTCTCGGTCAGTTTTTTGAGAAGCCCGAAAAAGACCATGCAAAGAAAATCATTCACGATCGGCGCGCGCCAGCGCGGCAGGATTTCCCGTTGCAGATAGAGATAGTAATTGATCTGTTTTTGGAGGGACCAGCTCCGGAAATCATGTTTCCTCGCCTCATCGTACATTGCGGTGAAATGTTTCTTGAAATCGCGGATGATGGCATCGCTCCGGATGAAGCGGATGATCGATACCCACACCAGATTCAGTTTCAAAACGATCCCGTAGTTCGGAGGATTGTTCATGAAATCAAAAACCTTCTGGTGTTCGCTCGACAGGCTTTTCTTCACGCCCATCATCGTTTCCATGAACGCCGGATTGCCGGCCGAACCGGGCATGATCATCAGCAAGCGGTACCAGTTGATGAGATTGTAATAGATCCGTCCCCTGACCATGCCGAGCATGTTGCGCAGTCGAAATTCGTTTTCCAGAATCACCTCTTCCGGCACGTTCATCATTTGTGCGAACTGACGGTAAACCTGATGGTAAGCGTGACTCGCATAGGAAAACGTAAACGGAGACGTCACCCCGCTGTAACTCTCAATGATGTTTGAATTGTCCCAAAGGGTGGCTTCGCCACCATTGATGTCAGGATGATGGAATGCCTCGACCGGCAATACAGTCACCGGTCGCATCTGTACGAAACGGATTTCCCCCTGCTCGACTACCCATTCGATGTCCTGCGGATTGCCTCCGGCGATTTCTTCCAGTTTCAAAGCCGCACGGGATAGCGCCGCAACCTGTTCCGGCAACAAGGATGGCGCTTTCACCAAAGCGGCATCCACAGATTCCTTCTGGATTCCACCACCGGAAGCCCTGCGCATGGCATGTACTTTCTCGCTGATCACTGATTCGGAAATTTCCAAAGTCTGGCGATTGACCCGGAATCGGTCCGCGTCCAACTCTCCGCTGACCAGTCCTTCGCCCAAACCCCAGACGGATTCAATGATCAGGGCTGAACGGTCAAGCGGACGCAAGGGATCGCGAGTGAACAGAACTCCGGCGCTGTCGGCATTTGCCATTAACTGTACGATGACACCCATTTTCGGCTGAGTGGAAAGGATTCCGCGCTGTCGACGGTAACTCAGTGCCCGCGCAGACCATGCCGATGCCCAAGAGCGACGAATGGATTCGGAAACGGCGCTCACTCCCTTTTGAAAAAGAAAACTTGAAAATAATCCGGCAAAGGAATGGTCTTTCGAATCCTCATCCAAGCCGCTCGAACGCACGGCAAGATCGCGATGATCCCAACCCGCTTGACGGAGTCTTGACTCCAGAGCGGTTTGCAATTCAACGGGCAACTCATGGTCAAGAAAGAGAGCCTCCACCCTTTTCGCAAACACTTCCGCATCTCCGTCGACACTCAGTTGTGATCGCAAATTGTTCAGGACCAGAAAATCCTCGAACGCATCCTGTGATATACAGAACCATTCCGGAACTGGAATTTTTGCACGCGTGAGAATGGCAAGATTGCGGGCCTTGCCTCCGCCGAACAGAACGAAGTCCTGATCCGGATTCGTGGAATCGAGGAAATAACGACTCATGAAGGATTACCCCGCATCAGGCTCATCAGGGGAACCGCCCACAACGCCAACAATAGAAACAAGGTGACCATGCCTTCGACAATCTTGAATCGGGATGGCGCCCACCAGACCAGGCTGGATGCAAGAATCACCAGAATATAAAGTGCGCCGAGAAGTCCATCAACCGCAAGATGCTTACCGGCATGAAATGAAATGCCCAGTAACACCAGGAGAAGCGTCACGGTTTTGGGTTTGTCGAATTGGATCAGATACGTTTTCAGGATCGGGTGCGCGGAAGGATCGAGCTTACGGCCGACTTCGAAACCGAAGAAAGCACCGATCAGCATCAGACAAAACCAGAACACCTGCGGGTCGTTCAAAACTTGGGGCTGATAACAGGAATAAACGAAGGCACCCATCGGAAAAATGATCAATTGGTGAGTGATGGCGTAAAGCATCGGTCGCTTCGAAAGCCAATCCCCGATGTAGAACTCGCGGAACATGAGATAAAGATAAAGCGTGCCGATGGCAAACAACACTCCCGCAACAGGATTGACAATGACCCCCAACATCACCGACAGAACAATCATTGCGGCATTGAAGCGTGCGATCCACATTCCGAATTCTGTGTGAGAGAACAGACCGCGCGGCAAGGGACGATCCGGATGTGCGATCTTGTCCTTTTCGAAATCCTTGTACTCATCCATCAAGCGGATTTGCGCCAAGAACAACATTCCTCCGGTCACCGCCAGCACCGTGGTCAGGGACGATGCCACCACTCCCGTGCTGTTTAAGGCAAGAATCCTTGCAGAATGGGTGATTCCCAATGCGACCAGCAGATTCGGAATCAGCGGAAAACGCTCCTTGAAATACACACTCCATCTTGAACTCATTTACTGGCCCTCCGGTCGATTCTTGCGCGATGCCTGCGATCGCGAACAATATTGGTTTCTTTCACATGCCTGATTTCGGGAAACTCCCTGACCAGTCGGGATCGAAGATCATGGATCCGCTCGCCATACAAGGTGATCTCGCCCGATGTGTTCCGATCGACAAAGCAATTCGTACGTTGCAGGGATGCGTATATTCTTTGCTCGAGCAGGAAATCGCTTTTGGATTGAAACGATCTGCCTCCATACCAAAGCCCCTCGGGCTCGAGGTCCACTCGATCACCCATGAAATGCCAGATCCGTCCTTGTTCGTCTTTTTTCTTGGTTCGATGATTTTCAGAGTCGTTTCCGATGTAGTACGGACATACATGCGGCCCTGAAACCCAAAGCCCTTCTTCGGTGTCATTCACGGAAATTTCCGGAACCGCGTTTCCCAGAAGAAGTGTCTGGATGAATCCCCGATGCCGACTCTGCTCGACCGCTTGGCGTGCATCAGCGAAGGCAACCGGCTCGGCCTCCGTACTTCCGTAAACATGCAAAAAACGCGTGGAGGCTGGAAACCGCTGAAACGCTTCTTCCAACACCGAACAATCGGTCAACGCGCCCCCCACATGAATGGACTGCAGCGGTGGGAGACGATCCAACTTAAGGAAGCGGGATAGAAAGGCGGGACCACAACTCAGGGTTTCGGGTTGAAGCTCCAGTGGCAATGCGTCCAATTTCAAAAGGTGTTCTTTTTTCCATGTGGAAGGAACGAACACCGTCCCCCTCCCCATTCCGAGATTCGCCAACACCAGATTCGCGAAGATGGCAAGATCGGGTTTTTTGAACTGATCAAAACCGGCTGCATTTCGAATCGAGTGGTTCTGAGCAGTGAGTCCGGCATGTGTTCTCACAACACCCTTTGCCTTTCCGGTGGTGCCCGAGGTGAACGTGATGATACCGGGAAATTCCGGTTGCACCGACACCACCGAAAGCACCCCGCTCTTTCCGGATCCGCAAAGCGCATGGGCACTGATCCAATGTGGAATCTTACGGATCGCCTTGATCCGAATTCCCCACGCACGTCCCAGGAGGGATGCAACCATGACCTTCGGCTTCCTGGTGGAAACGATTCCTTCGATTTCAGAGAGTGGCAAATGCGGTTCAACGAGGATCACCGTCGCTCCCAACGAAAGCACCGCCATCACGACGGCATAAAAATCGCCGGAGATGGTATCGGCCAGTAAAACGGATTCTCCCTGCTCCACCCCGAGATTCCGAAGTTTTTCTTTCGCTGCCACTGCTCGGGATTGCAGGTCACCGAAATGAACCGGAGATCCGTTCAATGGAAAAAACGCGAGTTGATTCGGCGGAAGGTCCCGCTCCAACAGCAGGTTCAGCGTGTTCATTTTCCGCGCTCCTTCAACTGAAGGCGAAGAGGCTTTTTCATTCCGAGCGTGATTTGGAAATCCGGAGTGACCTTGAATCCCTTCGCGGGTTCTACACTGAACTTCTGGAAGAAACGGATCAGGATCAACTTCACTTCCATCAGCGCGAAATGCTTGCCCACGCAAGTGCGAGGCCCCATTCCGAACGGGAAGAACGCATGACGATTCCGATCGCGCAATTCAGGGGTCCACCGCGAGGGAACGAATTCGTCCGGACGATCCCACCATTGCGGATGACGGTGCACCACATAGGGTGACACATAGAGAATGGAGCCCGGCTCGATGGCGTGTCCGCGAATGGTGTCTGAGCCCAATGCACGTTTAGTCCACGCCCACACCGGTGGATAAAGCCGAAGCGTTTCGTCCACGACATCATTCAAAATCGGCATGCGGAAGAGTTCCTCTCCGCTCGGTGCTTGACCTTGAAGAACCGATTCGATTTCCCGCTGAAGATCGCGTTGAACATCGGGATGGGTCGAAAGCAGATGGAAAATCCATGGCAACAAGTGTCCCGTGGTTTCGAATCCGGCAAGCAACATCGAGGTCGCCTCGTCCCGCAACTGATCGATCGGCATGGTTTCACCCGTTTCCGGATCCCGGGTGATCATGATCTTCGTGATCAGGTCATCGTGCGCTTGCCCCGCATCGACCGCCGTTTTCTTGATCCTGAGAATCTCGAACACCGCTTCATCAATGGTGCGTTTTGCACGACGAAAACGAAGATGGGAAGGAAGTGGTAACCCCATCGGCACGGGAAGCATCTGCCCGAACCGTCGGGTCAGAAAAAGATTGATGTACTCCATACTGGAACGCAGTCCTGCAAAACGACTTCCGAGTTCCGATCCGAACAAGGCCTCGCCCACTATTTCAAATGCGAGTTTCTTGAAACCGAATCCCAACTCCACGCTTTCATCCGGCGATTGCTTCCACTCGCCCGAGATTGCATCCATATGGCGGGCAATCCGACGGTTCATCGTGTCCAGCATCTTCAGAATGGTGCCCTGATGGAAAGTGGGCTGGATCAGACGCCTTTGCTTGCGCCACTTCTCCCCCTCGCTCATCAGGATTCCATCGCCGACGAGTTCGCGAAGATTGGTTGCCTTGACGTAGTTTTTTGCGTTTTTCGCCTCCACCCAATGGATGTCATCCGGATGAGTGATCAGGATCAAATCGTGTTTGCCGAGGCGGAATGCGGAGACATCGCCTTCACGATCACGAAGTCGCGAAAGGAAGCCCACCTTGTTCCGTCGATAGGCAACGAGGTTTCCAAAAACCGGCAAGCCACTGGTGCGTCTAATGGATTTCACGAATCGAAC
>JBEIKL010000100.1:0-7224 GCA_040379745.1 Bdellovibrionales bacterium
AATCCTGATTCCGTTGACCGCATTCATTGCGAGTGCGGCGATCTGGTCCTTGCCGATTGCGATTGCGATCGCCTGTCTTCTTCTCATTCTCACTCTTTCCTATCGCCAGACGATCGATGCTTACCCCAATGGGGGCGGTGCCTATACCGTTGCAAAGGAAAACCTGGGTCAGAGAGCCGGATTGATTGCGGGAGCTTCCCTCCTGATCGATTATACCCTGACCGTATCGGTATCGGTCGCATCCGGTGTGGCCAACTTGTCCGCCGCATTTCCTCAGCTTACTGAACACAGTATTTTCGCCTGCGCGATCATCATCACCGTGATCATGATCTTGAATCTCCGTGGCGTAACGGAATCAGCCGGGATTTTTGCTTATCCCACTTACTTCTTCATCTTTTCAGTATTGCTGATGGTGGGTATGGGGGTTTATCGCATGGCAACCGGAACGTTGGCCCAGGTTCACCCGGTCCTGCACGAGGCTTATCCGGCCATCCCGATGTTTCTTCTTTTGCGCGCATTCTCGTCCGGATGTTCTGCTCTGACCGGAGTCGAGGCGATCACCAACAGCATCAGCATCTTCAAGGAGCCTTCGCAGAGAAACGCGAAAACCACGATGATGATGATGTCCTTGATTCTCGGAACGATGTTCTTCGGCATCACGATGATCGCCCATGTTGCCGGCATTCAGCCACAAGAGGGACAAACCGTGATCTCCCTGGTGGCGTTGAGTGTTTTTGGAAAAACAGGGCTCTATTACTTCATGCAATTCGCAACCGCCTTGATTCTCTTCCTGGCAGCGAATACCGCCTACGCTGGATTCCCCCGTTTGGCATCGCTCTTGGCGTATGACCGCTATCTTCCCCGTCAAATGGGAAGTCTCGGCGACCGCTTGGTTTACTCGAACGGGATTTTCGGTCTGAGTATTTTTGCGATTGTCCTCGTCATCATTTTCGACGGGAACGTCCACCATTTGATCCCATTGTATGCGATCGGGGTATTCCTTTCGTTCACCCTTTCCCAAAGCGGCATGGTGGTGCATCACCTGAAATACAAGCATCCGGGTTGGAAAAAGTCTCTTGCGGTCAACGCGGTCGGTGTGTTGGCGACTTCGAGTGTCTTGGTGGTGATCGCGGTCAGTAAGTTCATGCAAGGTGCATGGATGGTATTGGTGTTCATTCCGTGCTTGGTCTTCTTGTTCACTCAGATCTGCAAGCATTACCTTGGCGTGGCCAAGCAGTTGGGATCCGCTTCAGTGGATTGCTGTCATCCACCGGTAGCAAGTTTGAGTCATACCGCGATTCTGCCAATTTCAGGTCTGCACCCGGGTGTGATGAATGCGGCTCAATATGCGCTTTCCATTTCCAAAGATGTTCGGGCGATCTATGTGGAGCTTGACCCAGCGGCTACCGAGCGCCTGAGTGGAAGTTGGAGCAAGTGGGCTCCGGACATCAAGCTCGAGGTCCTGCGCTCTCCGTACCGTTCCTTGATCCGTCCGATCCTCGAGTACATCGACCAAGCGAAACGGGATACCGGCGATGATATGCTCACCGTGATCATCCCTGAGTTTGTGACGGCGCGTTGGTATCAAAGCTTCCTTCACAACCAGACGGCCCTGATGTTGAAGACGGCACTTCTGTTCCGTAAAGGGGTAGTGGTGACCAGTGTCCGTTACCATTTGAAGTAGGCTGCAGAAAATCCCTTTGCAAAAGCGTCAGGTGTTTGACAGTATCTCGAGCAGGGGGAATTTCATGAATCGTACTTTCTTTATTTCCGTAATCGCACTCATTTTCGGTTTTCAAAGCGTTTCTCACGCGTTGCCGACTCAATCCAAACTGAAGCAAGAAGAAATCAGTTTTCTTGCCACGATGACCGATGCCTATGACTTTGAAGGCATTGTCAAACTCGACAACTGTTCGGGCGCACTGATCCGTTTTGAGCATTCCAAGGATAGTGATCTGGCGATGGTCATGTCGAATGGTCACTGTGTTTCCATGGGGCCTTTCGGCGGATTCATCAAGCCAGGACAGGCTGTGGTCAACAAAGCCGCAAAACGCGCTTTCCGTTTCCTGAACAACAACGGATCCCTCAGTAACAATGCGGTCGATTCCACTCGCATCCTCTATGCGACGATGACCGGTACCGATGTTTCACTCTATGAAGTGAACATGACTTTCGCACAGATCAAATCCAAATTCGGCGTAGATGCGCTCACTCTCGATTCCCGTCATCCGACGGATGCTGAACCGATCAACATTCTTTCCGGTTACTGGCAGCGTGGATACAGCTGTGAAATCGACGGTTTCGTTTTCAAAATCAAGGAAGACGCTTACACTTGGGATGATTCCATCCGTTACAGCAAGGGTGGATGTAAAACCATTCACGGAACTTCCGGTTCACCGATCATTTCCCGCAACACGGGCAAAGTCATCGGCGTGAACAACACCGGAAGTGACGATGGCCAGCAGTGCACCATGAATAACCCGTGTGAAGTGTCCAAAGACGGAACCATTTACGCTGAAAAAGGAATGTCTTATGGTCAGCAGACTTACCGTTTCTATGGTTGCCTGAACGATACGGGCAAACTGGACCTTGAAGTGAAGGGTTGCGAACTCTTGCACTGATCGGATCTGCGCATCTGATTTTTTTAAAAAGCCTCCGAGGGGTTCCTCGGGGGCTTTTTTGTTGGGGCGCAATGGTGTGGGTATCGTGATCAGTCCCCATGTCAGTGGTAAAGCGGCAAGGAGTTGACGCCCGTTAGCCGGGTTCAACTTTTTACATGGAAATGTCGAATAGGATCTGATGGGACTAATCCTGTTTCGCATACGCATTCCGTTTTTGATTCGACTCCTGCTGATTGCGGTTTTGTCCACGCAGCAGGTTTTTGCAGTCACGGACCCTTTGAAAAATCAAAGGGACCCCAGACAGTTCCGTTTCGGATTCGAACCGACCCGGACCAATCCGCGCATTTTGCTGGAATCGGGGAAAGCAGTCGCAAAGAAATTCATCACGGGTAAAGGGGACGGTGTATTGGCCGCCGAATTGCCGATTGCCACCAAGTACCGCGACAAATTCATGAGTGATCTGCGGAAGACCTGTCCGGAGTGCAAAGTATTTGAAGCACGCGAGAGTCACGGCGAAATCACTTTTCACATTGAATTCCCGGATGAGTACTACATTCGATCTTCTTTGGATGCCGGGGCACTGGAATGGCAAACCAAACCATCGACCATTCCTGAAATCCGCAAACAGGTTCCGGTGCTGCAACGGGAAATCTTTGATCGCGCCAAAACCGTTGGCGTGGGGTACTCCATTGAAGCGACGGGTGGGCACACCACATTCTCGGGTTTTGGAAACGACACCTTCTGGTATGGAAATTACCTGAAGTATCGGACCAAGAATACCTACCTGGATTGGGGATTTTTCGGAAAAGACGGATACAATGCCACACCGGTCAGTCTCTGGGCGCAGGATCAACAAGATCGTTATGTGAAAGTGCATCAGGAGCACGATGCAAAATGGAAGAAGTTCATGACCGAGATGGAGGAGATGATCGCGCGCGGAGCCTCCGATCAGGATCTGATTCGCCTTTACGAAGCGCGTGATCTGATGAAGCAGGATGAATATGCGGCGAAGTTGCTGGAAATTTATTACAACCCGAAGCTTGAAAACGAGCGACTCGGTAAACGAAGCAAACCAAAATACGTTGCCAACAAACCGTTCACCGGTGGATTGATTGAAAACCGCGCGATTCGCCCGCAGAAAAATGCGGAAGAGTTGTTGAAGATGGCTCAATTCATCGAAGCGGAAGCCTGGTTTGTGAAAGACCGAATCAACGAGGGGTTGGAAGTCCGATTCAAGCCCGGCAAATACGTTGAGGAATCGAAGAAAGACGTGTCCCGTGCCACCCGCAAGGTGATTGAAACTTTGGGGTTGAATTGGGACGAATACAAGAATTTTTCTCCTGCAGGAGATATCGAACTCAAGGGCACAGAAAAAGAACTGGCTGATGATTTCAACCAAAAAGGGTATGGCGCAAAGAAGCGGGATCAGCTGTTCCGCCAATTGCGGGATCGCTTCCTGTCGAAAGATAAACTGACGGCGAAGGAAAGTGTGTTTCTAGCGGACTTGTTGAATGAAATGAGCTACACCGTGCCCGATTCAATTGAAAATGCAAAGCACTTCAAGAATCGCTTTGCCGGTAAAACGCTTCTGAATCTGACGCCGGATCAGGCAAACCGGATGGTGGCCAGTGCGCTGGCTTTTGGCGAGAAGTTTCCGGCCGCTGCCGAAGAGATCCTGGATCCCGTGCAAGAACATCTGAAAACCTATGTCGTACGATCGTTGAATGATGACGAGTTGAATCTGGCGCGCAAGGCGGTCCCTAGCATGACCAAGTCGGCCCGTGCGGATGTGCTCAACATGGTGGAAACGCTTCATGACTCTAAACCTGCGCATGCGAAGTTCGGTCTGTATGCGGATCTGGTGTTGGATGCGGGCGATGCTGCCGGACACGAAACGAAATACCTGCAAAATATCACCGATAAATTCGGGAAGAAGGTTCCGACCGGTCTGCCTGCGCGATTCGATGAAGTTGCTGAAATGGCATTGAAGAAGGGCAAGAAGTGGCAAGTGCGGGATGCGACCAATGCGGTTGTGGATTGGGTGCTGGATCCGCGCAACGCCCGGATGAAGATCACCGATCAAGATGCGGGCTTGCTGCGTTGGTTGGCAGAACAAAAACCTTCCCGCGCGCGTGAAATCCTGGCCCCGCTTCGCAGTCACTATTGGGAGCAATTGAATGCGAATCGTTTCGGGGTGAAAAACTTCTATAAAGCGCAAACGGACTTTGATCGACTTTATGAGATCACTCCGGCAGCCGAGCGGAAAGCGTTTCTTGAGAATACCTTGACCAAGGTCCAAGAAGCACACCGGATTGCGAAGAACCCCGATACTGCGAGTTTTGTGGAGCGAGTGGAGGGACACTTGGAGTCCGAAACCACATCAATTGCCGGCACCGGTTGCGGTGGTAACTTCTTTTCCAAGTTGAAACGAATGTTTCGCAAGTAGTCATCACTCTGCGCTGGATTTTTGTCGCAGTTCATCGATAAAATGACACCTGATTCATAGGGACAGGGAGGTCATCGAATGAAAACGACTTGGGCGCTTGGTTGCGCATTGCTTGCTTTGTTCTGCGGTTCTTCAACAATGGCCGCAGAAAATAAAATCGAAAAAACAAAATTCGTCTCGATCGATGCGGATACGCGCGAAGAGCGTACCCGTTTGCTTGAACTCGGGATCGGGATCGAAGAAGTCTATAGTGATCGGGTCTGGTCACTTGCATCCGATCAGGATATGGATCTTGCCCGCAAGGCTGGGTTTCAGGTGATGACCGAGGCTCCGGCTGAAGTTTTTTACCGAGCGTTTTCTCCGGCCGTGGGGAAAACTCCTGCATTCCCTGCTAAAGACAACCTATTTCACGATTTTTCTGAAACAAAAGTCTTGCTCAAACAATTGGTCGGTAAATACCCGCGGGTTTCCCGTTTGGAGACCATCGGTAAAAGCGTGGAAGGCCGCGATCTGTTCGCTGTCCACATCAACGCTTCGATTGCCGATCTGGAGAGCGGGCAGAGTGTGAAGCCCGGTATCGTGTTCTTCGGCGCTCATCACGCGCGCGAACACCTTTCCGTCGAAGTACCCTTAATGTTGGCACAGCATCTTTTGGACAATCAGTCAGAGCCGGCGATCGCCCGCTTGATCGCAAGCCGTGACATCTGGATCGTGCCCATGGTGAATCCGGATGGAGCTGAATACGATATCGAGGGTGGGTCTTATCATCTTTGGAGAAAGAACCGTCGTGACAACGGAGACACCACCTTCGGAGTCGATCTGAATCGCAACTTCGGTTACCAGTGGGGAACCGGCGGTTCCAGCAATCGCACCGACAGTGACACTTACATGGGGCCGCAGCCGTTCAGCGAGCCGGAATCCCAAGCCGTACGCGACTTCGTTTCCTCCCACACCAACTTGAAAGTGCTGCTTTCGTATCACACCTTCAGTGAGTTGATTCTCTATCCATGGGGGCACACCGATGCTTCCATTGGGAATGAGCGCGATCACCGGGTATTCACCACGATGGCCCAGACGATGTCCCGCTGGAACGGCTATAAACCCCAGCAGGCGAGTGATCTTTACATCGCTAGCGGTGACACTACCGATTGGGCGTATGGCACTTATGGGATTTTCGCATTCACCTTCGAACTCACTCCGAAGAGCATGTTCGGTGGGGGGTTTTATCCGGGAGCGGGTGCGATTGATTCCACTTTCCGTGCGAATCTGGCGCCGGCGCTGTATCTGATTGACCTTGCCGATGATCCGTACCGCGCGATTGATCAGGGGCCGGGGGCTTCGATCTGGTACCGGTAATCACCGAGTTTGAACTCAACCCGTTTTGCATGAAGGCCCAGTCTCGGAAAGTCCGGGGTTGGGCCTTCTGGTTTTTCGCCGTAAATAGGGTCACCGACTAGCGGAATGCCAACGAAGCGGCAATGTGCGCGAATCTGGTGCATGACCCCGGTGATGATTTCAACTTCATACCGATACAGCGATTTATCCAACCATTCAACCGACTCACAGGCAAGAATGCGTGTGTGTGCGGGAAAGGGGTTGCCCCGGTAAAACGTTTGCGGGCGCTTGGCCATCTTGTCGGGCTCGACTACGATCATGCGTTTCTTGCTTTTGGCGTGATGGGCGATCGAGTGGGTGATTTCGAGGGGGAGCTCTTGCTCGATCCGGTGTTCACTGAAGGCCCAGTAGGTTTTTTTGATTTTCTTCAGTCGAAACAGGTCACGGATTTTTTCAAAAGCGTCCTCGCTTCGGGCGAAAAGTAGCACCCCACTGGTTCCGACATCGAGTCGGTGAAGAAGGTGTGCTGGCTTTGGCGCATATTGTCTTGCGATCCGTTCTTCCATGCTGGGGGTTTCGTAAGAACTCGAGTCGATGGTGTTCGAAGGAATGCCCGATGGTTTGTTCACCGCGATCAGATGTTCGTCTTCGAAGAGGATCTCCATGCGTTCATCGTATCACCAAAATAATGAATGCACGAACCGATATACCGGTTGAATCTTTGTAAGTTTGCGTTACGCTTGAACTATGAAAACAAAATGGTTGGCAGTACTTGGTTTGTTGGTGATGGCTCAGGCCCAGGCCTTCGAGCAGATTGAAGCG
>JBEIKL010000101.1:0-7191 GCA_040379745.1 Bdellovibrionales bacterium
CGCCGGCGCCGGTCACGATATTCACCACGCCATCCGGCAGTTCGGCTTCTTGCAGGATCTGAGCGAGCAGCAGGATCGACAGTGAAGTTGTTTCTGCCGGCTTGATCACCACGGTGTTTCCGCAAGCCAAGGCTGGCGCGATTTTCCATGCTGCCATCAGGAGAGGGAAGTTCCAGGGAATCACCTGACCGACGACGCCGAGGGGTTTCACATCTTTGCCGGGAACGGCGTAATCGAGTTTATCGGCCCAGCCGGCATAATAGAAAAAGTGTGCAGCAACGAGAGGAATATCGATGTCGCGGGATTCCTTGATCGGTTTACCGTTATCCAGGGTTTCGAGCACGGCGAGTTCTCGCGCATGTTCTTGAATGAGACGGGCAATTCGGAACAGGTATTTACCGCGCTCTTTACCCGACATTTTGGACCACACTTTGGTGTAAGCCTTGCGGGCGGCTTTCACGGCTAGATCGACATCTTTTTCGTTTGCTGCCGCGATCTGAGCCAAGGTCGTGCCCGTAGCAGGGTTCACCGTCGGGAAATATTTCTTGCTGGTGGGTTCGACGAATTTACCGTCGATGAAGAGTTTGTTCTTGGCTTCGATTTTCACGATGTCGGTCGCTTCGATCGAAGGTGCGTATTCCAGGTGAAAGGGGTTTGGGGTGTGTTGCATGGTTAGCCTCGTGTTCGATTAATCTTGTGCGAATGCCTTGTCGTAGTAGTAGTGTCCTGCGGCCTCTTTGAAGATCTGCTTCAGCAGATCGTTCACGAGTGCGCTGGCACCGAAACGGAACATTTGCGGGTTCATCCAATCGGGTCCCATCACTTCGTTGACCATGCAAAGGTATTGGATGGCTTGTTTGGAAGTGCGGATTCCGCCGGCGGGTTTCATGCCGATTTTTTTGCCGGTACGGCGTTCGAAATCCTTGATCGCTTGAAGCATGACGAGTGTCACCGGCAAGGTTGCCGCAGGTGTGACTTTACCGGTGGAGGTCTTGATGAAGTCGGCTCCGCCTTCCATGGCGATTTCGCTCGCCAGTCGGACATGATCATAAGAACCGAGTTCACCGGTTTCCAAAATCACCTTGAGGTGGGAATCTTTGCATGCTTTTTTTACGGCCACGATTTCGTCAAACACGGTTTGGTAATCGCCCGAGAGAAAAGCACCCCGGTTGATGACCATGTCGATTTCGCTCGCGCCGCTTTCAACTGCGAATGCGGTGTCATCGATTTTCACTTGAAGTGGTGCTTGGCCCGAAGGAAAAGCGGTAGAAACCGAGGCAACCAGAATTCCAGATCCATGCAAGGCCTCGACAGCGTGTGGAACCATGGATGGATACACGCAAACTGCTGCGACCGATGGTACCGGTGCAAACCCTTTTTTAGCGAGAAGAGGTGCGATCATTTCCGGTGGAACCGGATTACGGGCTTTGGCACACATCTGTCTTACGCGGCCCGGAGTGTCCATTCCTTCCAGAGTGGTCAGGTCGCACATGCTCATGGCCAGATACAGGGCAGAAAGTTTAGATTCTTTTTTCAGGCTTCGTTTGGTGAAGAAATCCGCACGCTCGTTCGCGCCGACTTCATCGACCGAAAAGGCCTGGATGGCGATTTGGTTGCCGTCTTCTTTCAGGACCGGAATAGTTCTCATAGCCGAAAAAAAGTATCGTAAATGAGGGGGAAATTGAAATGATTTGTCAGGAATTCAGCGCCTAAGAATAGGCATTTAATGCGCCGAGCATCAAAAAAGCGCCGGACACCTTTTGGTTGACGCAGCAGGCATCAAAAAAGCGCCGGACACCTTTTAGATGGAGTCGACAGCTTTGGAGAGTTGCTTGAGGAGCTCGGCTTCATCGTTCTGATAACCGACGGGTTCGATGATCCGGCAATTCATTCCTTTTTCCTCAAGAAGCGTTTTTACGCCCTCGGCGTGCATTCCACCGTAAACGACAGCGATTTGCTTTTTCTGGGAAGAAACAATGGTACTGACCAGGTTACGATTCCGGTTGTCGATGGCTGCCTGAACCCGAATGAGGGTTTTTTGGAAGTCCTCTTTCAGGGAGGCGATGACTCCGTCAACGGAAGTGTCTTTAGGGATTTTGAGAAAGCCGGTCACATCATCAAGGTAGGACCTGATCTTTTCCGGGTCCTTGCGATTCGGTACGATCTTCGAAAGGTATTTGGCATCGGCGATCGCGTCTGAAAATGCGAGCAGTTGTTCGCGAACCAGTTCGGCCTCATCTCCGCAAAGGGTGATGATGCCGGATCCGAACCGCGCTTCGATTTTCATCGGTACGGAAGTAGGTATTTTTGCAAAGCCGGTTTTGGAGCTCGATTTTACCAGTTCCCGGATGGTCCAGCCATTCACTTTGAAGTCCGAGGTGTGGTCGAGTGTTCCGGTGCAACCTTCTGCGACGACTGCTGTGATTTTCCGGTTTTTCACCCATTGGTCGAGTTGAAGAAAAATCGATTCGAGATTCCGTGTCTGAGGAAACTGACTCTGGTTTTCGCGGGTATTCACTCCCGAAGAGAGATGCCATTGCTTGAAAAAGTGAACGGTGGGTGCATCCGCCTTTGCAGCTTTGCAGGTGTGAATGGTTTTTCCCCATTTGGACTGGATTGCCGGTTCCGCCGCATGGGTCGGCAACGAAAGAAAGCTCAGCAGGATCAATACGATCATTTCAGAACATCGCCTTGTTTCGTACATTCCGGTGCTTCCTCATGTAATCCACCAGCGCGGGCAGATAGTGATTGAACTGGGGGATTTCGACGTCGGTGTCCTTCAAGAATCTCATCGTGTTACTCGTGTCGTAGCTCGTGGGATGGGCGAAGTAGTTGAGTGCCGAGTGGGGGACCCCCATCCAGCGCTCAATGAACGGAATGTATTTGAGAGCGAAGCGCGCCAACCAAAGGGGCAAAGCCACCGACCAGATTTTCTTGCCCAACACGCGTTCGAATTCGGTGAGGATATCCACAATCATCAGGGGCTTCGGGTCGGCGAGTTGGAAAACCTCACCACGGGTTTCCGTCATCTGGCTCAAATGCGAGATTCCTCGGATCACAAAATCACTCGGTACCAGATCCAGATGACTTTGACTGGAGTCGCAGTCCGAAGTGTAAACCGTCGGAAGGATCGCATGATTACCTGGATGGCGAAGCAACCACTGCAACACGAAGTAGGGTCCATCGAATTTTTGTGTCTCACCCGTTTTCGAGTGACCCACCACCACGCCCGGACGATAGACCGTGACCGGCATACCGGCTTTCATCGCGTTTTGGACTTCGACTTCGGCAAGATACTTCGTGCTTTCGTAAAAATTATTGAAGGCGTTCTGATGAACGAGATCGGTCTCCTTGAATAGACCCTGGTTGCGACCACTGACATAACAGGTGCTGACGTATTGAAACCGTTCCAGTGCAGGACACTGACGAGCAAACGCGAGAGTGTTTTTGGTGCCTTCGACATTCACTTTCATCGCCAAGGATTCGCTGACATTGAGATCGTAAATCGCGGCGAGGTGGAAGATCTGCCGGATTTCACCTGCACGGGTGCGCATGAATTCATTGCTGATGCCCAATTGAGGAAGGGTCAGATCGCCGATGACGAACTCGATCCGGTCGCGGATCGAAGGATTAAATAGTTTTCGTTGATTTTCCGCCATGGCCAAGAACTTGCCTTGGATCAGGCAAATCACACGTTGATTCGCATGCTTAGTCAGCAATTCACGAATCAATTCAGTGCCAAGAAATCCTGGAAAACCGGTGAAAAAAAGCATCTCTTTCATTGTCACTCTTGATATAATTGAAGTCAACATGAAGACCAAGCATCTGTACATCTGGGTGCTCGCGGCGATATTCGTCGGCGGGCTGTTGGGACATTTTTCACCTGACTTCGCAGTGAAGTTGAAACCATTGGGTGAAGGGTTCATCTCCCTGATCAAGATGATCATTTCGCCCGTGATTTTCTGCACGGTGGTGTTGGGGATCGCCAACGCCGGTGACATGAAAAAGGTCGGGCGTGTCGGTGCAAAGGCATTTATTTATTTCGAAGTGGTCTCCACACTTGCTTTGGCGATCGGTCTGATCGTGGTGAATCTTCTGAAGCCGGGAAAAGGTTTTAACGTGGATCCGACCACGTTGGATCCGAATGCAATGGCCGACTATGCGCTAAAAGCGAAAGACCAATCTACCGTTGAGTTCATTCTTCACATCATCCCGAAAACATTTTTGGATGCGTTCACCGGACAAGGTGATTTGCTTCAAGTGTTGTTGATTTCGATTCTTTTCGGATTCGCCATGAATCGCATGGGTGAATTGGGTAAGCCCGTACATCATTTCATCGAAGGCTGCTCGCACATTTTCTTTTCGATCGTCGGTGTGATCATGAAACTGGCACCGATCGGTGCGGGTGGTGCCATGGCATTCACCATTGGTAAATACGGGGTGGATTCCCTCAAGCAGTTGGCCGCATTGATGGGCGTGTTTTACCTGGCTTGCGGTCTGTTTGTCGTGATCGTGCTGGGTGCAATCGCCCGCATGGCCGGCTTCGGGATTTTCAAGTTCCTGCATTACATCCGGGAAGAGTTGCTGACGGTTCTGGGAACATCTTCATCGGAAAGCGCTTTGGTGCCCCTGATGACCAAGCTTGAAAAACTGGGATGCTCGAAAGCGGTGGTGGGACTGGTGGTGCCTGCGGGGTATTCGTTCAATCTGGATGGGACGAACATCTATCTGACCATGGCTGCGATTTTTGTCGCCCAAGCTTTGAATATTGACCTGACTCTGGGGCAAGAGCTCAGTATTCTGGGCGTGGCGATGCTGACCTCGAAGGGTGCATCCGGTGTGACCGGTGCAGGTTTCATCACTCTTGCCGCGACACTGGCAGTGGTGCCGGAAATTCCGGTTGCCGGTTTGGCATTGATCGTGGGTGTGGATCGATTCATGTCTGAGGCACGAGCACTCACCAATTTCATTGGCAATGGTGTGGCGACGATCGTGGTTTCAAAATGGGAAAATGAACTGGATCAGGAGAAGTTGAAAAACGAATTGTCGGGCTGAATCACTTCAGACCGATCAATCCATGTTCTTCAGTTTTTCCAGCAGGAATTTAGCTTGATTGAAGTCGTTTTTGGCTAGTTTGATCAAGCGAACCGCTTCGTTCTGGCTGAGGATTCCCTTGGACATCTTTTCACACAGCAAAGGCTCGATCGGATCAGTGATGGCATAAACAGTAGGATGTTGTGGCCACAAGTTTTGTTCAGCGTTGCTGCCACCCATGCAAAGTGGGATGTAATGATCGATCTTGAAATTCTGTCGACCGATGCTTCCCACCCGGTAACCGAAAGATACATCGTATTTTTTCACCACGCGGTCCTTGGTTTCGCTGTTCACGTCCCGTTCGCAATACGGGATTTTTTCCGGATAGCGATAGCGCGTGGGAGTGGTGCAAAGTGCTCCGGGCGTCAGTGATGGTTGAGGGTAGATGGGGTACGCATCCAATGCGAAAGCATTGTTTGCGATGGTGAGGATCAGGCCGAAAAGTGCGGTCAGAACGATCATTTTATTCTCCAAATAGTCGGTCATTTACGGTGACCGGTAGAAACGCCGATCCATATTCATCGGCTTATACTCAGAACTGTCTATTCCGGTATCCTAAATCAGGAGAGATAAGTCAACGGGGAGCAAAACATTTTTGTTTAGATTGTTTTCAGGATGGATTGGGCAACGGCGGCCCCTTGGCTCACGCAAGCCTGGATCAGGAATCCGCCCGTCGGTGCATCCCAGTCCAGCATCTCGCCGCCACAATAAATGTCAGGGAACTTTTTCATTTCAAAGGTTTGCGTGATTTCATCGAGGGCCACACCCCCTTTGGAGGAGATGGATTCCAGTAGTGGACGGGGCGATTTCAGGTGGATCGGAAATCGCTTGATGGTATCGACCATGGTGTCGAGATCATTTCTGGCCTCGGTCGGAGCATGGTGGAAAATCAGACTTTCCGATGCCTCGCAAAGCCCCAAGTGGTGCTTCACCCTGCGCATGGGGGAGAGGTTTTCCTTGGAGCGATTCAGTTTTTCAAGGATCTGGGAGCTGGAGAGATCGGGTTTCAGGTCTAAGATGGCTGGGCCACTGGTTCCACAGAAATAAACGGGCGTGCCTTCGATTCCATAGGCGGTGATGACCAGTTCTCCCATCTTGCTTCCGCGACGGGTGTGAAGCTCGATTTTTTTCAGTGGCTTTCCTTCGCTTTCTTTCAGGAATTTTTCATTCCAAGCGATCTCAAAGCCCACATTGCTCGGTTCGAAGGGCACCAGCGTGATTCCCTTCGCTTCAAACAGTCTGATCCAGGGTGGAGTCTCCTTTTCCCAGCTCCCACCGCCCAGAAAAAAAGCCACTCGATCAAATGATAGCGATGAAGTCGGATCGTGATTGAAGGTGAGCGTGACCGGATACCGTGAATTACGGTTGGATCCAGGTGGATCGGACTCGGAAGAGAATCCGGTGAGTTCGTGAGAAGGGTGAATGGTGACTCCGTGGGATTCCAGGAAGCCGGTCCATTGTTTCAAAAGGTTCGAAGCCTTCATTTCTCGAACAAAGTAGCGTTGAGAGGTGCCGAGAAAGGTCTCAAGTCCCAGTTTTTTTTCGATGAATTGAATCCAGTCTTTCGGACCGAATTCGGAAAGCAGTTGTTTCCAGAAATCCGCATCCCACCCCTCATAGTGCGCTGAAAAATCCTGAAGGGAGTGTTCGTGTGAAATGTTGAGGCCGGAACTTCCCGCGATCAGAAGTTTGCGACCCAAGCCCGGGCGCTTTTCAAAAAGGTGAATGTCGAGTGTGGGAGCTTGTGTGGAAAGAGCGAGTCGGGTGGCGGCCATCAGGCCAGCCGGACCGGAACCCACAATGGCGATGCGGGATCGTGGGTCAGATTTCTTCATAGATTTTCAGGAATGCGCGCGCTGCAGATTCCCAAGAGAATTGTTTCGCCCATGCCTTGGAGCGTTCGGCGCGAGCCGTGTCGAAGGTGCGCAATCCTTCGTTGAAGACCTTGTTCATGGACTGCGGATCAAAGTCGGGCCAGTAAAACGCTTCGGGGCCTCCGACTTCGGGGAGGCTGGTGCGGTTGGAAAGAAACACCGGTGCACCCATACTCATCGCTTCGATCACCGGTAGGCCGAATCCTTCGGTTAACGACGGAAA
>JBEIKL010000102.1:0-7181 GCA_040379745.1 Bdellovibrionales bacterium
GCCTTTGACATCCAGCCCGGAATCACTGAAGCCGAAGGCGTGCGCTTCGTTACCCAAAAACTGAAGGACTTGGGCGTTTCCAAATCCTGGCATCACCCGAAGTTTCGGATCGGTGAAAACACCGTGCTGCCGTTCTCGGCCCTGGCGAGTGAGACACGCGTGTTGACCGAAGACGATCTGTTCTTCATTGATCTCGGCCCCGTCTTTACCGGTGAAGACGGAATCGAATACGAAGGCGATGTGGGTAAGACTTATTCGCTGAGTGGATCCCCCGAACATCAAAAGCTGATCGACGCCTCGGAGGATTTGTTTTGGATGGCCGGTGAAAAATGGCGAAACGCCAATGCCAGTGGGCAACAGATTTATCAAGCGCTGACCGAGCTAGCGACTAGTGTTTTTGGAGTGGAGTTGAAGCCCGAGGGCGATGGCCACCGCATTGGTGTGTTTCCGCATAAGCCCGTGTTCTCGGGCAGTCTTGCATCGATCGATTTTAAACCGGCCAGTGGCCTTTGGGTGGTCGAGATTCATGTCGTCGACCCCGTCACTAAACTTGGCGCATTCTATGAGGATATCCTTAGGTAAGTTCACCAGAGATAAAATCGTAAAAATTTAACTGCGCCCTCAATTGTTACGCCCTCTGAATCATTCAACGCTTTTGGTTTGCGGTTTATTTTACACATTTTGAAGACTGAAATTTCTACTTATCCTGATCTGGTCCGATCATGGACTATCCGAAGGGGGATATATGAATCGATTGAAAACTATCTTAGGTCTTTCTTTGTTTTTGGTTCAAGGGCATGCGAATGCTCAATTGGCTGGGCAGCTATCTGATGATCTGATCAAAGCAAAGGCTCATTTGCATCCGGTTCTAGTCGGCCAGATCAAAAGTCTAAGCGCGAGAAAACTATCTGCTTCAGCCCAAGGCCAAGTAGTGAATCGAATCGAACGCCTCGGCAACGGGTTTTCGTTGATCGAAGCCAAAGACAGTAACCAGCTCAGCCAGAAGTACCTGTTGCGCGAATCCGACAATGCGCTGATCCGGATCAACTCTGCCAAAGTCAGAAGACCCGACATGGTCAAGAACCACGGTCGATTATCCAGCACCTCGCAGGCGATCGAAATCCTGAACGCTGACAAAATCCAACCCGCTTTGTTGATGGATTCGGATCTGTCTGTTTATGGATTGAGTGCGGCGCAAGTATTGTTAAAAGTCGATAAGATCATCGAGCCAGCACCGAAAAAAATCTGCATCTCTGTGATCGTGGGCGGTAGTGGGTTTGTCAGTCACAGACCAGGACCGACCCTTACCAACGTGATGATGGGTGGTTCTGGCTTTAGCCACAAGATGATGTCTGGAGGCTTCGTATCCGGGTCAGCCAGTAATTGTAGATAAATAAAATCGTAATTGTCGACGGGCCCATGCGGATCGTGTGGGCCCGCACTAAAACCGCCACCAAAAATCGATTAAAACCAAATAGCCTTCGTTTCCGAATTTGAAATTCATGAAGTCTCGCGTTTGAACGGAAAATGCGGACGTGAATTGGTCCCAGACCCATTGATATGACAGAAGCCCACCCAGGGTCTGCTCTTTGAGGTCAATGTTTGGACCGAAGATGATCCGGTTCCAGCGGTTGGTGATGTAACCATAATTCACGCTGAATTCCGCAGAAGTTTTGCGTTCATAGAGTTCGGATTCACCCGAGGTGAAGCGGAGTTGGTTATAGGTCAGGAACTTTGAGTTTGAAAACGTATCCCAGTACACCGAGAACGATCCCACTGCGCGACGATGGTCAAAGTTAAAGCGCGATTCTGCTCCGAGACTGATGCGGTAGTCCTCATTCTGAAACGCCTGCCATTTCAACTGAAGGTTCGCTTCTCCAAGCGCATCGAGAAAGGGTTGCGTACTGATTTGAATTGATTCATTCAAGCCATAGGCCAATAGCCCAGGCCCTACGAAAAACTCGTTGGTTTCCAGCGTGGCCGCCGTTTGACCAGTCAGGGCCCCGAGATAAACTTGCGGTTTGTATTTGGACGAGATTTTCTTGTTCCCCCGGATCACGAGATCGTGGCGTCCGTGTTTCATCTGGTCTTTCGATGAATCCGAATCCGTCAGGTCAATCGATTCGACGCGATCGTTTGCACGGATCAAGGCGTTGCTCGAATGCGAACGAACCCGTGCGATCACTGCAGCGGTTTTGGGTACTCGATTGGTGACTTCCGCGTAACCTAAAATTTCGGTTTGCCCTTGGACGCGAATCAGCAACAGATCCCCGAGCTGAAACGCACCTTCCTGATTTTCGGTAATGGTCACTTCGGTGGCTGAATGGATCGCGGTGATTTTACCTTGCGATGGGGACGCGAGTGCGGGGGTGGGACCAAACAAACTAAGCGCGATGAAGAAAATCAAGGATGGCATGGGGTTACAGAGTATCGGTTAGCGTGGGCAAGTACAAGAGCACTAACCTTGGAACCCCATGAAAACGTATTTTGTTCGGATTTTATCCACCAAGAATACCTCGACAGTGGCATGGGATAAGGATAGAAGGTGACTATGAAAATCGCTTTTTTGGCCCTGTTTTTTGGCTCAGTTTTTTCGGTAATGAATCCTGCCCTTGCAACCACAGATACAACTGCGACTGCGGCAGTAAACGCGCAAGACCTGAGCGCGATGTCGCTCGACGAATTGAAGTCTGAACTGGTGCTGCGAGCATCAAAATACACCGGACTGGGCGATCCCGACTATCAAATCCAAAACGAGCTCGAACCCTTCGTCAATCGCATGCTGGAGCTGAATCCACAGTCGTCGGTCAAAAACCGTTTGCCTTTGCTTTATGGGGTATGGAAACAAGTGTGGGGCCCATACGAATATCGTAACGACCGTCGAGGCGTGGACCCATCCATCGGCCCGAATGAGATCTATCAGGTTGTTGATCCGGCAGGATTTTATTACAACGTTTCCGCCAACTATAAAAAAGGCGATCGCAAGCGCGAAAAAATCAATTACCTGAAGGGCCAGTACCGCCTGAGCCAAACGAATCCGAACGGCCTCGATGTGCGCTTCCGGAAATTCCCGGGCATGAGCAAGCGCCCCGTTGATCGTCCGATCTATGACTTTGTGAAAGAGGCCGAAGCGAACACCCTTCCGAATCAGGTGACCATTGTGCCGACCTTCATCGTGCGCCTTTTCTTCGGTGGCGGAACTCTGCTTGAAGTTTATACCGACGACACCATCCGCATCCTCCACGGTTCCAACTCGGATGAGTTCAAAGAGAAGTATCTCTACGTGATGGTCAGACAGTAGGGATGAGCGAAGCTAAGACCAAAAATAAGGCTTCGGATTTTTCGGGAAAAGCGAGTGGCGCAGTGGCTTCAGTTTTGCGCAATCAAGATCGCCTTGGATCGGTACCAAGATGATCGGAATTTTGCATGATACGAAAATAATTCTTTGCGCGCGATCTAGAGTTGTTCGTTGAAGAATCGGCCCAAGCTCAACTTCACTGTGACATCGGGTTTACCGTCTCGATCGGCGTCGATGTAAGGCGGATCATTCGAATCCTTTGGGGACGGATCGAGGTAATAATCCAGAACTACACCCAACAGAGTCGGTGTTTCAAGTCGTGGATCCGCACTTGTCTTGGTGGGTTCGGGAATGGTTGGCATTTACCATGAAAGGTCTGGAATCGGGATGAAATCTTCTTGAATCCATCATCCTCATTGAGTTGCCCGGGTTGATGTGCGGATATGGAGGCAATACTGAGGTTTTTTCCCCAGAGTGGGTGTAGGTAAAATCTCACATTTAGTTATGGGTAGAGCCGTCATCTTTGAATAAACCAACTAGACGGTTGGAATCAAAGTTGCATGATGTACGGCGTAAGGCCCACTGTGCGGCAGAAGAACCCCATCTTGCAAAGATGGTCCAGGTAGATGAATTTTAAGTCTGATCAGAAACGGTTTCTTCTGTCGCGGGTCAAGTGAATTGTTTCTTGTGCTGCAAAATTCAATTGTTGTGTAGCCGAGATTCCAGTTCAAGCAGTTGTTTTTTAATTTCAATTCCGGCCGAGTAGCCACCGATGGATCCGTCGCTGGCGATCACGCGATGACAGGGGATGAAGAGGAGAGTCGGGTTTTTACCGATGGCCGTTCCCACTGCGCGCACCGCTTGGGGCTTGCCCATGCGCCGGGCAACTTCAAGATAGGAAACCGTTTGTCCGTAGGGAATGGCCAGCAGGGTGTTCCATACCTTCTTTTGGAAATCGGTTCCTTGAATGTCGAGCTTCACGGTGAACTTCTTTCTCTCGCCTGCAAAATACTGGGTAAGCTCTTGAACTGCTTTTGTCAGAATTGGTGATTCATTGGGCGATGAAATCATTTTCATGTTCGGGTCGCGTTTGAAAAGAAGCCCGCACAATCCCCTTGGGCTGGCCACGAGAAAGATCGTGGTGGTCCCATTGGTGAATTTGAATTGGTATAAGGGTGCGTGTTGAATCATCGTTAATTTTTTTAAATCGACCACAACAAAATACCCAACAGAAAGCAAAGTGGTGAGTAAAGTCGACGATCATATTTGCGGAACATCGAGTTTCTTGGTTTAGAGAAAAACCCTACATGATTGAATTCGCCAATAGCCCTTAAGGTGAAAATCAATGCAAAGGTCTTCAAAATTCGATTGGAAGTTTGATCACCCAAAATCGGTAAAAGGAACCAATGCATGCGGCTCATCACCACAATACTCAACAGAATCAAACCTGAGCCAACGACGAAGCAGTCGATTTTGCGCGGTATGAACAGTGGCGTACCATCCTCACGCGTGGGAGTGGTGGCATTCATGCCCCATTTTCCACCCATGGTCCAATAGAAATGAATCAGTCCGATCGGGATGAGAAGCATGATCAGGATGTGGGATGGGATGATGGTGTTTTTGAAGATGATTTCAAGCATTTGTATTTCCCAGGTTAGCATTGTTTTAAATTCAACTACAGTTCCTCTGCAAAAACTTTCTCAGTGATTTTCCAGTATTTTTCCTGCTTGCGGGCAATCACAAATGAAGGGGCCCGGAACAATTTCTGGTTCCGGATGACATCGGTCGGTGATCGCAGTTGGTGAACGATCTCGGGGCGTTTTAGGTGTGCACGCAAGAAGTTGATATTGAACTTTTTGAGTGCCGAAGGGTGATTGAAGAAATACGCCTCGCTCATGAACTGGGCATCGTAATCGTAGTAGCGGATCTCGAGATAGGCGTTGCCGTTCTTATCCTGACGTTCCTCGAAGGTGATCCGTTCTGGGGTGAGCACGTGTGCGCCTTTTGAAAGTTTTGCTTGTTTCAGTTTCGCGTCGGCATCAATTAGTACGGCATCGCACTTTTCGCAGGCACGGGCAGTGATGTCGTTCTCGCATCCGCAGGCGTGACACAGTTTCAGTCGGAAACGGTATCCGCACGGTAGGATTTGCATCGTTTTCGGGTCTTGGCTCGCGCCTCGGCATTTGCGGCCAAAGTGTTCGACCACGTCGCCGTCGTGATCGACAATCCCCCAAAAATCATTCTCAAAGTGGCAAATCGGGCACGGAACTTTTACCTGCACAGAATCCTTGGTCACGCGTTTATCGCTGATTTCGGGTGTGTAGAGATCATGCCCCATGCCGGTGTAGTCGAGGATGTAGCAGTCCTTTTTGTCGGGAGAAAGGCGCAAGCCTCTGCCCACGATCTGCTGATAAAGGCTGTTCGATTCGGTAGGGCGAAGAATCGCGATCACATCGACGTGTGGGGCATCAAAGCCCGTGGTCAGTACCGAGACATTGACCAAGTACTTGAACTTGCGTTGCTTGAAGTCTTCAACGATGGTGTCGCGTTCCTTCATTTCGGTGTCGCCGATCACGATGCGTGAATCTTCCGGTGGCAGGTAGCTCATGATTTCCTGCGCGTGTTGGATCGAGCTACTGAAAATCATCACCCCTTTACGATCAAAGTGATCGGTGATGTCAATGATGTTCTTGATGATCAGCGGGGTAAGGCGTTTTTGGTTTTTCAGGATCTCTTCGACTTCGGCAGTCGTATAGAGCCGCCCCTTTTCGCTGAGCTCGGAAAAATCATAGCAAGTGACGGGGATGTCGATTTTGACCGGAACGGTGAGAAACCGGTTCTTGATCATGTAGGAAAGCGGCAATTCGTAAACGCACTGTTTGAAGAAGCGTTTCTGCTCGGTCTTGATCTCGCCCGATTGCGCGTACTCATAGATCCAGCCCAGGCCCAGCCGGTATGGGGTGGCGGTCAATCCTAGGATGCAAAGTTCCGGGTTTCGTTCGCGCAGTTTCTGAATGACTTCCTGGTATTGAGTGTCGCCATCGTCGGCTACACGGTGGCACTCGTCGATGATCAGAAGCGAGAACTGCTGATCAAAGAACGCATCGGGGGCACGAGCAATGGATTGCACGCTCCCGAAAATGGCTTTCTCTTCCCAGTCCTTTTGGCCCAAGCTTGCCGAAAAGATGCCAGCATCGAGTCCGTAACTTTTGTACTTTTCGTAATTCTGTTCGACTAGCTCTTTGACGTGGGCCATGACCAGCACGCGGCCCTTGGCAATACGGGCGAGTTCGGCGATGACTAGACTTTTGCCCGCACCGGTAGGCAGTACCACCACGATCGGATCGCGTTTCTTGCGAAAGTAGCGCAACACGTGGTCGACGGCATCTTTCTGGTATTCGCGGAGTTGGTACATGGCTGAATGATAGTCTTTTATTGAATTCTCATCAACCGGAACCCGTGGTGGATTCGTTGCGGAGTGATTATTTCTTTTTGCTTGGCGTTGTCAGTGGGACTGATTTTTGGATGGAACCATCTGTGTTTTCATCCTCCTTAAACCCATAAGGACAATGCAGGCAGTTGGATTTGCAACAGTAGCCACGCTTCAGGTGGTACTCGCGGGTGAACACCATGCGGCCGTCGGGGAGGTAGTAGAAGTCTTCCGGGAGGAGTTTCTTGAGTTCAGTCATGGTGGGTGAGTTTCTGAATCAGCACGGCGATTCGTTTGTTCAGGGTAGGAAGAGACGGAAAATCATTCAGCAGTGCGTTCAAGGCGAGGGTGAAGACTTCGGCCTCAATCTTGTGCTCAAAAAAGGATTCGAACAGTTTCTGTTGTTGCGATTCGAATTGGGCGTACTGAGTCTCATTGTGTTCCCCGCACGCA
>JBEIKL010000103.1:0-7170 GCA_040379745.1 Bdellovibrionales bacterium
GGCATCGTTCATCAGCAACCAACCCGAAGGTATAACGAGCACAGTCGACTCTTCCTTCCTATTTGGTCTTGCTCCAGGTAGGGTTTTCCGTGCCTTTTCGATCGCTCGAAAAGCGGTGAGCTCTTACCTCGCCTTTTCACCCTTACTCCCCTGTCTAACTCGAGGTTAAACAGGATAGCGGTATATTCTCTGTGGCACTTTCCGTGGATCTTTCATTACAAAAGACCCCCCGGCCGTTAGCCGGCACCTTGACCATGTGGAGCCCGGACTTTCCTCCCGCCGGTTTAACCCGACCAGCGATTGCCCGTCTGAAGTGGAAGGCGAATCATACTCCGTCCAATCCACAACTGTCCATGAAATTAAAAACGAGATTTATCAAGGAATTTATCGAAAAATCACTTGTTCAAGGAGCCAAATTGAAAAGTCAAACCGGCGGAATAGAACAACGCTTTCATCGGAGTGGCGGAAAGATCACTCACCGTACCCCCCACTGATTGTTCCTTGAAACTGTGCTGGGAAACAAAAAGATCAAGCCACACTCTTGAAGTGGGCTTAAGACGGAAACTCACCAAAGCAGTGAATCCTGAAGCTTTCTGATAAATGGAGGTTTTTCCATCCTGGGTCTGGACTGAACCGGTATTGGAACCCAGGAAATCATAGGACGCCCGGATCAAAAACCGTTTCACAAAAAAACCCAAACCGGCTCCGACAAAGTAACCGGTTCCACCTAGATTCACATCACCGACCGTAGTCGGATCCGTCACCTGACCCACAAATTGGTATTGCGCCATAGGACCGATGATGAATTTACCCAGCTTCAATGCCGGCATGGCATGTCCCCCGAAAGAAGACATGCTCCGGTTGGAGATGGTGCCACCATCTCCCATGGTCCCCAATCCACCATGTGCACCGAACAAAACGGTGCCTTGAAGCTTGGCATTTGCACCTGGTGCAATGAGCATTGAGATGAGAATCAGAAATGAAGGAATCAGGATGTTATTTTTCAAGTTCATATTCATGAAGGGTGGACCTTGCCTCCATGTTCCATTTTACACACAACCATCATTTAATCAGCATCAAATTTAACCGTCAAATCCATGTCGTCTTCATTGGGAAACGCCTGACAGGCGAGTCGCCAACCCGATTGCAAGGCCTCGGTCGACAGCAGGCGGTTTTCATAAAAGGTGGGAGAGTTCAACTTTTTCCGATCCGATTCTGGAATCCATACACGGTCCTTGCCGCAACGGCCGTGCCCCCCGCACTCGCTTCCTGTCTCGAGCTCCTCGATCTGGGCATGCCCCAACAGGTTCAAGCCCTGAAGACAGTCAACTTCTGAAACCATTGCGCCTTTACGGTAAAATCGCACCGCCATCAGATCCTCGGCTCATTCTTCAAGAACTGCAGCATGGTCCAAAGCAGATGAGGCAACTTGAACATCTTGTCGAGCAAGCCACCACCATACATGTCTCCCCAAGCACGGAAAAATTGTTTCTGGTAATTGGAATAAGGATACCACCACCAGGATTTGAAGGTCAGTCCACCGAATCGAGGGCGGTTCACATGCTTCAAGTGCGTGAATTCATAAAGACCGTTTTCAGAATGCTTTCTTCCGAAACCGCTGTCTTTCATTCCGCCCCATGGAGTTTCCGGCGTTCCTGCCGTGTAGATCACCTCATTGATCATCACCGTACCAACCTGCAATTCCGAGGCGATTTCCTCGCCCAGTGAAATGCTCTTGGTGATCACACTGGCCAGTAGACCATAGGGACTGTGATTGGCTTTTTCGATCGCTTCACGCACGGACTTGAAGGTCGTGAGCGCAATCACCGGACCGAACGTTTCCTCATTGTAAATCCGTGAACCCTCCACATCCGCGCCCGTAACCAGCGTGGGAATCATTCTCGTCCGGTCATCGGAAAGGGATCCACCGCAGACAAACTCCAGATTGCGCGATCTTGCATCCTCAAGATGGGTTTCGTAGAGGGCTTTCTGCTTTTCCATCGTACAGACACCCAGGTCGGTCTCCACACTCAATTTATCAATTTTACCCTTCAATTGACGGATGAATTCCGGTGCGATCGACTCATGCACCAACAAACGCTCGGTAGAAGCACAGACTTGACCGGAATTGGTATAGCCACCCCAGAGTGCAGCAGAGGTGGCATAATCCAAATCCGCATCCGGTAAAACGATCATCGCATCCTTGCCGCCCAATTCCAGACATACCGGGATCAGATGATTCGCTGCTTGTTTCATGATGGACTTGCCGGTGGCCACACTTCCCGTGAACGAAATCTTTGCCGGCTTTTGCTCGATCAACGCCGAACCAAGATCGCCTTCACCGTAAACGGTTTGCAGGACATCGACCGGAAAACCCGCTTCTTCGAATAGGTCATGCATCTTCATCGCGATCAGGGAGGTGTGCTCGCTGGGCTTGAAGACCACGGCGTTACCGGACAGAAGAGCTGCAACAATATCACCGAAAGCGAGAAAAAAAGGGTAATTCCAAGGCGAAATCACGGCCACTACGCCCAAGGGCTGATGAATGACCACACTCTTTCGGTAGTTCATGAACGGATTACGAAAACGGATTTCCCGGGCTTTGAGTTTTTTTGGCGCTATTTTCGCGTAATAAGTGATCATCTCCAGCGACGGAACCAGCTCGCATGCGAGTGCCTCGGTTTCCGGCTTTCCGTTTTCCTGATGAATCACTTTCGCCATTTCGTCCAAGCGATGACAAAGCACCTCACGCAGATGAATGAGCTTTTGAATCCGCTTTTTGAGTGGCGTTCTGGACCAGAGTTGTTGAGCGCGGTTGGCACGATCAAAAACCTGATTCAGGTTTCCGATCGACGTCTTTGGAATCTCTTTGAGGATTTCACCGGTACGAGGATTACGACAAAGAATGTTACTCATGAAAAAATCGTATCATGGGTTCATAGCCCCCACAACTTGAGCGTCTCTTCCTCGTCTTTCGAATTCGTCACTTTTTTGTACTTCGCTCCGGAACGTCCGACCGCGACTTTTTGACAATCTTCCCAAGTGTCATGACGGGACAATACTCCGTCGACAAAACTCAGATAAACGGTCTTGAAAGCCCCGGCTTTCTGATGGGTACCGACCTGAACCGGATAGTCACTCTGTGGACCAGAAAACAACTCAACGGGTTCATCCTTGGCGAAAGCGACAGCGATCCGGTCACAGCGTTCATTCGCATCATGCCCGGAATGACCTTTCACCAGTTCATACTCGATCCGCAATCGCAACTTCTTGATCTCGGTGAACCCCTTCAGGATCTTTTCCCACATGTCCTGATTCTTCACTTCTCCGCCCGTCGCCGTTCGCCACGCTTTGCGCGACCAATTGGCCACATACTTGGAAGCGCCATCGATGACGTACTTCGAATCCGAAATGAAATGAATCACGTTCGACTGGTGTTGTTTTTTTTCGAGCTTATAGACTTCCTGTAATCCGCGGTAAAACCCCATCAGCTCCATGCGATTGTTCGTGGTTTCGGTTTCGCTTCCACCGAATTCGGTGACCTGTCCTTCGGGAGTCACCAGGATCATTCCCCAACCACCGGGGCCGGGATTCTTGGAACATGCACCATCCGATACGATAATGTAGGGCTTCAAAGGATCACTCCGCTGATGTCTTCCGCCAACACCCTGGTTTCAGGCATTCGCTCATTCAATGGTTTTCCGGATTTCACGATTTCGTACAATTTCAGATAATTTTCAGCCATTTTTTCCTTGGTAAAATGGGTTTCCACCCAAGCACGACATTCTTCGGGCGTAGGCAATTTCACTTGGCCACTCAAAGCCATTTCCCAATCTTGCTCGGATCGCATCAAACACTGTGGAGCGAATTCCAGCAGCTCCGGCAATGAGCCGTAAGGGTGAGCCAAAACGGGAGTTCCACAAGAAAGACTCTCCACAATGACCAAGCCGAATGGCTCATTCCAAAGATGGGGAAAGATCATTGCCTTTCCACCCTCCAGAAATTCCGCCTTGGACTTCTGATCCACCGATCCCACCCATTTCCAGTCGTGACCGAACATCCTTTTCAAAAACACCCAGGCCTTCAACCAGATCGGACCATTTCCGCCCGCAACCCAGAGATTCTGCCTCATCTTGGATGCCAGACGAATGGCCCCCTTCAGGTTTTTCACTCTCCAGCTTGTTTTGGACAAAAACACAAAATGGTCCGGGCGAGGCACTGGATTCACCCGAAAGTCATTCACGTCCAGTCCGTTATAAACAAATGCGGTTGCACCATGCCGTTCAGCGTGGTTCCGACTCACAAATACCGAGTTCTGATGAAACTGTTCCCCCAGCTGTCCATTGCCATGAATCGTGACCAGATAACGCCCGGGAAATGCATCCACCCAGTCCTGTTCTGTCTTCGTAAACGCGTGAAAAATATCGAATTCTGAAGCCCTTTGTCGCAACTCGGATGCATCCGTGACGCACTCCACCCCTTCTGGCATTCGGCTTCCCGGTGCCGCAAAAACAGTGACTTGATGTCCAATTTTTGTCAGGGCTTCCACCAGCCACATCAAAACCCGTTCCGTACCGCCGTAGTGACGGACCGGCAGGACAACGGGATGGAAAATGACAATTTTCATAAACTTTTCCTCAAGCTAACCGATGGCTTTTGACACTTCCATGACAATTCAAAAACCTTTTTGTCCTAAGATGATTTCATACCATGTGGCATTGCAAGCAACTTGAAATTGCAGACTTATTGATCGCGGAGTTCGACCCGAACTCGAACTTCATTCCTACTTCGGAGTGCCTCCAGATCAACACTTGCCAACGCACACTCTTTTTAACCTCAGGCCATGAAGTTGGCAAAACATTCTTCACCGATTCCAATCGAGCCTTTACCGGTACCGATGCCTATGAATACCTACTCCGATTCGCATGCGGCCTCGAGAGCGAGATCAAGGGCGAAACCGATGTTTTCGGCCAAGTCAAAACTGCCTTCAAGAATCTATCCTCTCAACATCCTGTGCTCTCTGAATCACTCAATGCCATTTTCCAAAAACTGCTCGAAGACACCAAAGAGATTCGCGCCCATTACCTTCAAGGCATCGGCGGAAACACCTACGGTGCACTAGCACGTCGACTCATGAACCCCGGCGAAACCGATCGTGTATTGATGATTGGTGCTGGTGACATTTCAAAAAGTGTTTCGCCTTATTTCGCAGATTCCAATCTCACCATTTGGAACCGCAGCAGCCAACGTCTGAATGATCTTGGCGCCGATCTTGCCCGCAAAGGCCTCACTGCCGCACTTTCCACCGATACCTCCGCACTGGCAGAAGCCATTCGCAACGCAACCATGATTTTGATCGCCACTCCCACCGGCTCATCGGTTGAAGATACGGTTGCACAACACTTGCGCCCTGGAACCAAAGTTCTTCACTTGGGGGCTCAATCCAAAGACACGAAGCTCCTTCCTTTTCCGACCCTTTCCCTGACCGATATTTTCGAAATGGAAAAGGAACAAGGAGAAATCCGTCAAAAACAGGTCCGCCAAGCCATGCAGGCCTGTCATGAACGCTCACTTCTTCGCGGGCTTTCCCGCTCGATCCACATCGCACATGGCTGGGAAGACCTGGCCGTATTCAACTAAAGGCAATTAACAATGGAATTAACCCGCACTTACAAACTAGGAACTCGTCGTTCTTTACTGGCATGGGCACAAAGCTCGTGGGTGGCTCGACAAATTGAGAAACTGAATCCCGGCCTCACGATCGAGCTCGTCGGGATCGACACTCAAGGCGACAAAATCCTGGATAAGCCCCTCAGCCAAATCGAAGGCAAGGAATTCTTCACTGCTGAACTGGATCATGCGCTTCTCGATGGCCGCGTGGATTTCACTGTTCACTCGATGAAAGACCTCAGCCTTGATCGTCCGGGAAAAATCAAGCTCGCCGCAGTCCCTGCACGCGAACTCCAACACGATGTGATCCTTTTTCATGAATCCACCGTGGATCGTCTGCGCGAAGGCAAAACCATCCGCATCGGAACTTCCTCGCCGCGCCGACTGACCCTGATTCCCTCTTTTCTGAAAAAAGCGCTTCCCCGTTTTTCACCCGAACAAGAGCCCACGCTCGAATTCGTCCAGATTCGTGGCAACGTCAATACGCGACTCTCGCGTATTCATGAAGCCGAAGGCAGCGATCGCAAACTCGACGGTGTTGTTCTCGCATTTGCCGGACTCGAACGCCTTGCGCTTGATGCAAACGCATCGATTGAACTCTGGAAGCTGATGGAACATGCCAAGATCATGGTCCTTCCAATCCGTGAATGCCCCACCGCCCCTGCTCAAGGTGCGCTGGCTATTGAAGGCCACTTGGATCGCGATGATGTACTGGCAGCATTGAAAAAACTGCATCATCAGGACACTCAAAACGCCGTTCAAGAAGAACGTAACATCCTTCAAGAATGGGGCGGAGGCTGCCATCAGAAGCTCGGTGCAAATTACATCAGCAATCCTTACGGCGGAAAACTTTACATTCGAGGCGAAAAACCCAGCGGTGAAAATGTAGAAGAAATCCGAAACATCGGCCGCATGCCTTACTCCATGCAGCAATTCACCAAAGTCGAAGCGGGCGACCTCTTCCATTTCCACACCAAAGCACTTTCTCCTGCCGAACACTCTGCATTTCAAAATGCAGAGGTTTGCTTTGTGGCACATTCCCGCGCCCTGGAACACCTGGGCACAGAAAAAACAAAGCAACTGAACCAGAAGCGGGGATGGGTATCCGGCATGAAGAGCGGGCACACACTCGCCACCCTAGGAATCTGGGTCGAAGGCTCGGTGGAATACAAGGGTTACGACCACGTCCAAACCTTCCGTAACAAGGCCCTGCTACGAATGAAATTGAACACGGCCTTCCTGACCCATTCAGAAAGTGCCGTCAGTGACAACGACACCACCCTGATCGCGACCTACACACACGAATTCAAGGAAATTCCCCAAAAAATCATGGGCGCAACCCACCTTTATTGGAGTTCGGGCTTACCCTTTTCGACCGTTTGGAGTATGCTTGGTTCACCGTAAAAACAGGCTGAATTCGCTAAAAAAGTACACGCCAGTGGTGCCGGAAAAACAGCGGCTGCACTGCGAGCTTGCGGAATCGAACCAGTAGTGTTGGAC
>JBEIKL010000104.1:0-7164 GCA_040379745.1 Bdellovibrionales bacterium
CATTATCTTAATTTATTTTATTCATATGAATGATTGGTAAATTGTATACTTCATCAATTATCTTCATAACTTTTAATGCATCATCAGAAGTGCCTTTTGTAATTGGTGTATTCTCAATGATAGATTTAGCAAAATGTTCCATCTCTAGAGTAAATTGACTTTTTGAGACCACGTCGCACGCACACCACCCGCGTTGAGTTCGCTCGAGCTCCACTCACCGGTCAGATCGAGATCGACCACCATCACGCGGTCGATGCCCAAACGGGAAAGCCCCATGGCCACTGCACTACCGATCAATCCGGCGCCTACGATCAAGGTATCTGTCTGAAAAGTTCGAGTGGTCATGACAAAAGGAAAGTTACCACATCATTTCGGTGAAGTTCTCGGAAATGATCTTCGGCTCGCCTTTTTCCTCGGCAATGTAGAGGATCTTCGTTCCTCGAGAAACCAGGCCTTTTCCGCCCCCTTTCAGGGTCGAAACATAATCCTGGGTGAACATCATCATCGTGTATTTCGGATGACGGAAAAAATAAGGATCGCTGGCATTGACCTGGATGGCGGAATACTTGTTGGTCAGGATCGACTTGTAGGACTTCCACTCCGCCCGATCAAACATCCTGCCCTTGATCGGTGATGCGAAATCGGTGTGATAATGGCTCATGTACTTTTCAACATCACGGCTTTCCCAGTCATTGATCCAGGCATTGAAAAAGCGATGCAACTTCTCATCGCGTCCACCGTTCTTATACTGGGGTTGCAACTCATCGAAAATCAGGAACGGCGTCAGGCGCACTTGAATCGAACTTTGCAGTTCCTTCAATTCCTCGTTTTGGAGAACCACACATCCTTCGCTATCGAAGTCACGCTTCAGGCGCTCGGGCGCATCGGTTCCATGCAACATGATGTTATTGCCGGTAGCACCGGCGATCTGGTCGTAGGCGTTCGGGTAATTCACGTAGAACGCCATTACACCGAATTTCGGCTTGATCGCCGGAGGAAACAACTTGTTGGTGAATTGATACACACCCTCAGGAGTCTTGAGATCACCCTCTTCTTCCTTGTCGCCTTTCACTTTGCCCGTAGTGGTGTGATAGGTTTTCAGGATCTTGTAGGAATCATCCGACTCGTAGTGTGCGAGGTGAAGAAGGTTGGTTTTTTTATCAACGAGAATGAGCGTGTGCTGATGGTGATCGTGCGGAGTCTTGTTCAGGGAGACTCCGGCCAGAGCAGACGAGATACCGATCGAAAACGCGGTGAGAATCGAAATGACCTTCACAGCAAAAGTTTATGCCTTAAATCTCAATTTTGGAACCATGCTCAGGGCTTCGATCACGATTTTTGAGCTCATTTTGGATTTACCGACGCGGCGATCTTCGAAAATGATCGGAAACTCGGTAAAACGAAAACCCTTGCGATAGGCACGGTACTTCAACTCGATCTGAAAGGAGTAGCCACCTGACTCCATGGTGTCCAGGTTGATGCTCTCGAGAACTTTGCGGTTCCAGCCATTGAAGCCACCGGTGAAATCCTTGACGGGAACGCCGAGGACCATTCGCGCGTAAGCACTCCCACCGCGACTGATGATCTTGCGAAGCAATCCCCAGTTCACTGTTCCGCCACCTGCAACGTAACGGGAGCCGAGTACGAAATCATGATGTTTCAGATTTTCCAGCATGACAGGCAAGAAGCGAGGGTGATGCGAAAAGTCCGCATCCATCTCGATCAATTGATCAAAGTTATTTTGAAATCCCCAGCGAAAGCCGGCGATGTAAGCAGGCCCAAGGCCCTGTTTCTGAGTCCGGTGAAGGACGTGCACGCGAGAGTGATTCGCAGCGATTTCATCGGCAAGTTTTCCGGTTCCATCGGGCGAACCGTCATCGACCACCAAAACGTGAACGGTTTCGGGAGTGACTCCCAAAACCGCTTCCGTGATTGGTTTCAAATTTTCAATTTCGTTATAAGTCGGGATGACAATCAGGCTGCGTGATTCCATCCGGCAATCCTAAAACGGAACGTCTTCTTCTGTAAAGGTCGGTTCGCTCTGGAAAGAAGTCGCTTGGTAAGAATTAGCATTATTATTTCCGTAGCTTCCACCACTGTAAGAATTATCTTGGTAAGAAGGCGCCGCGGAACGATTCGCGCCTGCACCGGCACCGGCCCCTGCATTGCCACCCAAGAACTGCATCGTTTGTCCAACGATTTCAGTAGTATAGCGAGTTTGGTTGTCTTTATCCTGCCAAGAACGGGTCTGAAGCTTACCTTCAATGTAAACCTGACGACCTTTCTGGAGATACTGACCAGCAAGCTCGGCCAATTTACCGAACAACACCAAGCGGTGCCATTCCGTTTTTTCCTGCTTCTGGCCGTCTTTACCGGTCCAAGACTCATTTGTTGCGATGCTTAAATTGCAAACAGCTTGTCCATTAGGAGTATATTTCAACTCTGGATTCTGCCCCAAGTTCCCTACCAAAATCACTTTATTTACTGACATGAGGAAACGTTTACGTTTTGGAACGGGATCCGTCAAGCGACTTCAGGGAGGAAGGTGGGTTTTGGGGATTTTTCTCAGGATAAACAAAGCCCCGCTGCTCGAATTTTTTTCGCCACACCTGTTCAACCTGTTGCGCCGCCTTTTTACGATCCACCAGATAAAGAATCGGGTCGAAATCGCAGTCCGGGCAAACGATGGCCGCACGCATTTTCAATCGGTAAATCGCCTCAAATACGATCCCTACCGGAATCACAAACAGAGCAACTCCCTTGAATCCGAACCAAGGGTAAGTGATGGATGTGAACAACGCCGTCGTGATCAGAATCTGAGCATAAAACTTCATGGATCCGATCTTTGCAGGAGGATGGATCCTCCGTTCACGATTGCATCCAACGCAGTAAAACTTGAAACCCGATTGTTCTATTTTTTTCCAGAGTGTATCCGTGGTCCGCATTGAAACTCCTTTTCAATAACGCCTCAATCAGAGTATACCAAAAGCTTGATGAAAAACGAGTTCGAAACCCATTCCCTTTCCCAAAAACCGCATTTTCCGTCCCGGTGGACCAACCTGCTCGACGAACTCATTCCGGCGTTCGTGAAGAACCGTTTTTCTCCCCAAGCATCGTGGAAAAACAAACCATTCAGTCAAGACGATGTCGCTTTCTTTTCCAAGGGACTCATGGAGCTCTCTGACTTCTTCACCGAAGATCGCGAAGGCGCAAAATTACCCAATTATTTCACCACTGCGAAATTCCGCTCCAGCTACTTCCTGTATTTCTTCGCCCTTCAGGGCGCCAAGTTCCTGACTCTGTTTGAACGCTACCCGCTTGCAGTGGAAGCCGCATTCAAGCATGCCGAGAAAACCGGCACTCTGCGCATCGTGGATGTGGGATCCGGTCCGGGCACAGCCTCGATCGCATTCCTGATTTTTATCCTGGAAAAGCTGGCGGAAAAAGCGCCGAAATCCAAAGCCGGCACCAAAGTGAAACTCCCCTTTGCCATTCAATTGGTATGGATCGACCACAACGAAACCATCCTGAAAGATGGCGAGCAGATGCTGGGCGAACTCTTCAACCTATTTACGGAATTCGAAGGATCAATCGATCTCGACACTCAAGCGCGCCAATGGTGGAAGCATCCGAAAGATTTCAATTTTGATGCATCGATCGTGTTGTTCGGTAACGTATTGAACGAAAGCACCGATGATCCCCGTATCTACAACAGCGGCCTGGTGCCGTTCCTGAAAGCGATCAACGGCGCCGGAATCCTGATGCTCGAGCCGGCCTTCAAATCCGCATCTCAACGCATTGGCCGCATTCGTGACGAATTGATGCCTCACCCACTCTGGGGACCTTGCCTTCACGAAGGCAAATGTCCGGTTTCTGAAGGGCGTGATTGGTGTCACTTCTCGGTTCCTGCAACATTACCCGGAAGTTTCTTCAAGAAGTTTTCCATCAAACTCGGTTCCAAGCGTGAGTGGCTGAAATTTTCGTTCGTCTGGTTTGCGGCTAAAGACAAACCATCGATTCAAACCAAACTGGTGCGCGTGATCAGTGATCCGATGCGCACCCCTCGCGGCAATCAAAACCAACTCTGTACCCCTGATCGCATTTCCTGGATCAACACACCGGCACGCCCGTATCATCGCGGCGATGTCGTCCTTCCACCTGCTGCAAAATCAACTGGAGGCAAAAAACACCATGATTCGATACCACAACCGAAATTCAAATCGCGTCGAAACTGAAAAAGTCTACGGCGGTAGCTTCGTCAACCTCGCCTATCAGAATCCATTCGTGTTTTTCCTGACCAAGACCCTGTTTGCCAAACCATGGTTAAGCAGGATCATCGGCGCATACGAAGATTCCAAAGCGAGCGTTTCCCGCATCGCTCCGTTCATCCAGCAATACGAAATCAACATGGATGAATACGAACCGCAGGATTTCCAATCCTTCAACGAGTTCTTCATTCGCAAATTCAAATCCGGTAAACGCCCGTTCCAATCCTCTACAGAAGTGTTTTGTGCCGGAGCGGAAGCCCGCTACCTCGCTTTTGAAAATATCAGTGCCAACTCTCGCGTAAAAGTGAAAGGCATCGACGTTTCCATTTCGGAATTGTTCGGCCACACCAAAGAAGCCCATGCCCTTGCACAGGAATTTGACGGCGGTACGGTGATCATCGCCCGCCTCTGTCCGGTCGACTATCACCGTTATCATTTTCCATGTTCCGGAAAAGTGCTCCATCAGTACCGTGTGGGTGGCCTGCTTCACTCTGTCAATCCGGTGGCACTGAAAACGGAACCCGCAGTGTTTCTTCAAAACGAGCGTCAAGTTTGCATCTTCCACAACGAACAGTTTGGAAACGTGGCGATGATCGAAGTCGGCGCACTCGGAGTAGGCAAAATCGTCCAGTCTTATTCAGATCAGGATTATGTTGGATCTTCCTTTGAAAAAGGTGACGAAAAAGGTTATTTTTTATTTGGGGGGTCGACCGTGATTTGGGTTCTGAAAAAGAACACAGTCCAGTTGGCTCAAGATTTGACAACGAATAGCACCAGCAACGAAGAGATCATCGAAACTTGGATCCCCCTTGGAGATAAACTGGGTGAGCTCAGACGCGAAAGCGGTCGCGCATGACGTTGTCTATGATTTGTTCGAAAAGATCATCGGTCCTTTTGCGGCCACTCTCGTATCTCCACTCTTAATCGAACCCGATAACATTGAAGAACGCGTCGGTGTGTTGGTGTTGCAATTCAACGCCCATTCTCACTTGATCATGCCATTCCGCAAATATGTGGGATCGTTGCAGAACAAGGAACCGATGGCGGCAATTGAAGAACAGATCCGGTTCTTCACCACCTGGCAAACCCGGAATTACCTGTTCACCATCCTGCTGAATGACGTTCTTCAATTGAAAGAACTCCAAGTCGATCTTGATTCAGGTCGTCTTCCGGGAAAAACGAGCGAATTACTGAAATACTCCACCACCGCACGCACTGAGTTCGGCGAGGAATCCCGTTACAAGGATCCGATGTGTGCCGTAGGCCTCTTGTTTGATTTTGTTTTCTATCTTCAGAAAACTCCGGCCCTCAATCTGAACGGAGCCAAATTCGATGAAGTCATCGAAACCATGTTCAAAGTCGGTGTGGAACAGGGAAAGCTGATCACCCGTCTTTCCCGTCACAAGAAAAAACTGACTTATGAAAAGTACGCACCCGTAGTGCCACTGCTTCGACAACTGGGCCAAGTGGTCCTGCACCTGATGTTTCCGACCGTGGCTCCGGATTTTTACAAGAACCTTCCCAACATGCGCTACACCGAACCGATGAAGCTGGCGCTGGAGAAAAAGGAATTCGGGATCCACTCTGCCGAAATCGCATCCTTGATCGCACAAAGTTTTCCAATTTTCGGTCCATTGGGTGATGCCTTGGCTGTTTATGGTCACCCTTATCTAGCCTTCAATTCCGGCGATGAACCGATCCAGGATCTGGCCGGAATCGCCGAACTCGGAACCCTACTCAAGGAAAGCTTCAAACCTGGCGACATCACTTCCAGCGACAAGGTCGGAGCCAGCGTGCCTGAACTGAAATACCTGGACTACACCCTGAATGAATCCGCCCGTTCCGACCTGGTCGGAGGTGATGCATGAAAATGCATTATAACCGCTTCACTGACATGGGTTGTTTTACCATCCGCGGAGAAATCGGAACGCGTGAGTGGAAAATGTTGCAACTCGGTTTCAACGCCTATTTCAAGGACCTGGAAGAAATGATGGTGATCAACCTGACCAATGCAACCATGACACCGGAAGTGATGGCTGAAATGATCGCTTTCAAGAAGAGTTTTCCGAGCCTGACCCAGCAGAAAGTCCTGATCGTTTCCAAGGAAAAAGGCTTGGGGGATTTTCCAAAGTTCGAAATCCTCCTCACCCGCTTTCAAGGCCCGAAAATCCGTCAGATTTGTCGCCGGATTTCACTGGAAGATGAAGCCCATGTGATCGAACAGGAAATCGAAGCTTTCGAACAGAAGATCAAGGATCTTGGGTATGACGAGAATTCTGCGAAAAAGGAAATCCAGAAAAACATCATGATCAAGACCCTGAGTCGCGCAATGAGTGCTCAGATCAAATCCCTTCAAAGCCACGAGAAGAACATGACCGCTGTCCCCACCGAGATCGAGGACTATGACCTCAAAGTCAAAAGCGCACTGGAAGACATCACCAAGGCACTGAACAAGGAAATCGACTTATGAGCATGAAACCCAAAATCATCCTCACCGAAGAAGTCACTACCCAGATCATGGAGTACGAAACCAAACGGGATCAGTTGACGCTGAAGCGCACCGAAATCGAAGACCGCTTCAACATGATCCAGCAAGTGGTACAGGAAAACGCGGCTCTCGAGCAAAAAGCGAAAAAACTGATCGAACAGTATCAAGAGCTTTTGGGACAAGAGTCGGTGAAGAAAAAACAGTACTTCCCGGAGATCCGACTGGGGATCTTGCAGAAAATCGTGGAATTCATCGGTGCCACCCCACCCGCGGATGCGGCCGGCGGCAGTGCTCCTGCTGGCGATGGTTCAACCGGTGGCGCATCAAGCGGTGACGCTCCGGTCGTTTCTGCATCCTCGGGTGAGACCGGTGGTGCCAATCCGGGGGACTCCTCCTCTACCGGTGGCA
>JBEIKL010000105.1:0-7163 GCA_040379745.1 Bdellovibrionales bacterium
CAAAAACGGCGTATGAAATGGTGATTCAACGGGGATGGATGAAATTCTGGATCAAGCCGGGGCCGTTTTCGGACACCATTGGCATCCGCACTCCCCATGTGGGACTCAGTGCAAAAGACTCTGTTTTCTGGTTGATGACCGGCAAAGACCGCACCGAACTTTACGTCCTTTCGGGCAAGGTGCGCATCAGTGGGCGGGACTGCGAAACAGGTAGCTATTGCCTCGTCCAAAAGTCCGCCCCCGGGCAACTGCGAGTTTCTTCCGAATGGACGGTGTTAAAGTTGGAAGAGCAAATTGCCAAACGCTATTCTAATTTGGTCAAGCTTTCAGGGCGGGCGGGGGAAGAGTGGTCGGCCGGTAAATCTGAGAAGATTTTTGCAGGATTACGCGAAAAAGGCTGGAATAAGACCGATCGGTTCTACCCGGATCAGTCTTCCAAAAAATAAACTTGCCTGAAGTGTCCTAATTGGCTAGATTGGGACTTCACAAATTTTCGAGTTTCGAGTCGTAGCGCAGCTGGTAGCGCATCTGGTTTGGGACCAGAGGGTCGCGAGTTCGAATCCCGCCGACTCGACCATTTAAAAACCCCGGTTATTGAAAGATAGCCGGGGTTTTTTTGTATTCAAAAATCGCACGATCGGGATGAGAACTCGCGGAGCGATGTTCGACAATTTCAGCAGGATGCTGAAATTGGACGGCGCATGCCGCCCGAAGGGACGCGCACAGGAGTGCGCGGTCAATCCCGCCGACTCGACCATTTAAAAACCCCGGTTATTGAAAGATAGCCGGGGTTTTTTAATTTCCATTTGGTCTGTCCCTGCGATTCAATATCCACATGTGGAAAATCATTTTCGCATTCTCCTTTCTTTCTCTTCAAGCCGGTGCCGCCAACGTGCTTCCGTGGTCGGATGCGGTTTCCGCGTTTGTTTGGCTTAAGATCGCACCCGATTTTCCGGTTCAGACCGTCTCGATCGGCCGTGACGAAATCACATTCCGGCTTTTTGACGATGTTTACGAGATGACAAGAGCAAGTCACCATTTCCTGATCCGTCGCGGACCAGAACTCTCCATCGTTCCGAATGAAACCATGGAAAAAGCAGTGCATTTCGTGAAAGCGAAAAAGCGGGGCGATGCGATTCTTCCCCCGGATGCCTTCCTTCAAAGCATCCGTATAGTGGAACCGCCGTCCGGATCGGTTCTGTCGCGTACGATTCACCAGTGCAAATCCGATCTGCCGGTGCGAATCCGCGTCGAGGGACTTCCCATTGACCGCATCCTCAAGCACACCTGGCTTCAGAATGGTTCGGAAGAAAGTTTCGGAATGCCGTTCACGGATTCGGGAACTTATTTCGGTGGCTTGGCCCACCTCCGCACGCCCGATTCCTTCATCGCACGAAACCCACGGCACTTGGAGTGTTCTCCCGTATTCATTCCGGGGGCGGACAGTGCCGAGCCCGGAAATTCCGAACGGATCGCGTGTGTGGCGCGCTCTCTTTCCATGCCGCAAGAGCCCGTTTTTCAGGGCGGAATGGACGATAAAAGTTGGGTGGCGAATCTCGACTACCAGGTTTTTGATCGGAACTGCCTGAAGGCGGTTCGTTTTGTGCTTGCCTGTGCGGGAGCGAAGGAGTCGCAGGAAGTGAATGCGGGAATCGGTGGAGCGTTTGACTGGAACGAGATCGCATCGATCAGTCCGATCAAGCCCGAACACCGTCAGTCCATCCTCGCCATCAGGAGACTGCTCGACGAGTTGCGGGCGTCAGCCGCCATTGTCGATCTGGGAGCGAAGGCGGAAGTCTTGCTGAACGAAGCGATCGCCACGGATGCTGAAATCCGGGGAGAAGCCAAAGGTTCTTCGATTCAGCGATCATTGCGCGAAATCTGCGGTCTGGCCCGTTCCGAATGTGATCGGTAAGCCATCAGAAAGCACGTTTGCGTCGGGATGAGGGCAGGATGTTCAGCATCTCGCGATACTTCGCAACCGTTCTGCGAGCGATGTCGATGTTGTCCTTTTGCAGGATTTCGACGATCTGCTGGTCCGAGAACGGTTTGCGTACATCCTCTTTTGCGATCAACTGTTTGATCTTTTCCTTCACTGCGGAGCTGGCGACGGAATCACCGCCATCGGAACTGTTGATGCTCGAGTTGAAGAAATACTTCAGTTCGAAGGTTCCGACCGGCGTGTGCATGTACTTGTTGGTGGTCACGCGTGAAATCGTGGATTCGTGCATTCCCACGTCTGCGGCGATGTCCTTCAGGACCATCGGTTTCAGGAAATGGGCTCCCTTTTCGAAAAAGTCGCGTTGTCGGGAGAGGATCGCCTCGGTCACCTTGTGGATTGTTTTCTGACGACTCTGGATCGACTTGATCAGCCACATCGCCGCACGGAGTTTTTCCTGTACGTATTCCTTCGCCTGGTCGTGAGCTCCGCCGTCCTGGGCCTTCCCATTTGTGCTCTGGAGGGCGAGTTCCTTCTTCATGATGTTTTTGTAGTGGTTCGAGATCCGAAGACGCGGAATCCCATCATCATTCATCTGGATCACGAACTCGGTACCGACCTTGATCACGTAGATGTCGGGTGCAATGTACTGCGTGTCGGACTCAGTGAAGATCTTGCCCGGTTTCGGTTCCAGTTCATGGATGATTTTCTGAGCTTCGGCAACTTGCTCGAGTGGAGCATCCAGTGCTTTCGCGATCGCCGGAAGATTGTGGCGTTCCAGTTCTGGCATGCAGCTTTGGATCATGCTTTCGACGAGGGTTGAGCGCGGGACCAGCAATTTCGCCTGGATCATCAGGCATTCCTGGAGGTCGCGCGAGGCGATCCCGATCGGATCGAAATTCTGAATCATCTTCAGGATTTCTTCGGCATCCTCGTACTCGATTCCGCACGCTTCAGCGATTTCCGAAAGGTTCCCCTCGAAATAACCGTCATCGTTGAGCGCGCTGATCACCATCTGTCCGAACCGCATTTCCTGTTCGGTGAAGTTGTGCATGTTCAATTGCCAAAGCAAGTGTTCTTCGAGTGAGGTCGATTTGGTGAGGAGGTTCTCGTAAGAAGGCATGTCGCCGTCGGGAATTTCCTTCATCGACGGCGACGCTCCCGGACCATCGTTGAATTCCTCGAGGTAGGCTTCCCAGCTCACATCATCCTTGTTCCCGAGATTCTTGTCGTCTTCGGTTTGCGGTTGGAGTTGGGCCTGTTCTTCAGTGTTCTGTTGCGCTTCCGGATCGTAATTGTCCTCACCGGAGGCCGAGTCCAGTGGTTCATTCGAGTGCTCATCGCCGAGCTCTTCCAGCATCGGGTTGTCCGTCAGTTCCTGGGTGATCATGTCGGCGAGTTCGAGATGGTTCAGCTGCAACAGCTTGATCGCTTGTTGCAGCTGCGGAGTCATTACCAGGTTCTGTCCGAGCCGTAGGCTCTGGTTCAACTTGATTGCCATGATACCATTCTACTTGATTTCTGACCGAATCGGCTTGGAATTTGCATGAAAAAATCTTGATGACAATTCCATGGGTTAGGAAACCGGTTAAATGAATTTAATCGAAAGAGAGGATCTTTTTTAAACTTTTTTAGTTTAATGGGTATCGGTCAGAACCGGAAGTTCTCGCCGAGATACTTCTCGCGGGCCTTCGGTGAGTTCGCGATTTGTTCGGGGGTACCGTGCTCGAAGATCACGCCTTCGCTCAAGATGCATCCCCAGTCACAGATCGAAAGTGTCTCGCGAACATTATGATCGGTGATCAACACGCCGATCCCCTTTTGCTTCAGGGTGAGGATCATTTTCTGGATGTCCGCCACCGCCAGCGGGTCGACCCCTGCGAACGGTTCGTCGAGTAAAATGAAAGAAGGATTGAGTGCCAATGCGCGCGCGACTTCGACGCGACGGCGTTCACCACCCGAAAGGGTGAAAGTCTGCTGATTCGAAACATGGTTCAATGCGAATTCATCGAGAAGAGTCTGCAGTCTCTTCTTTCGTTCCGCTTCGGAAAGCCCGAGCGATTCCAGCGTGGCCATGATGTTCTCTTCCACGGTGAGTTTACGGAAAACCGAAGGCTCTTGGGGAAGATAAGCGATCCCCGCGCGTGCGCGCTCGTACATTTTCCAGTCGGTGATGTCCTGGTCGTTCAGCATGACCTTGCCTCCGTCCGGATTGATCAGTCCGGTGATCATGTAGAACGTCGTCGTTTTTCCCGCACCGTTCAGCCCCAGCAATCCCACGATCTGTCCGGACTCGACTTCGATGCTGACCCCTTTCACAACGGGGCGTTTGCCGTATGCTTTCATCAGGTCAATGGCTTTGAGCTTGTTCGGTGAGGAAGGTTTATTGGCGTTGGTAGATGGCATTGCTTTGTTTTACCTCGATGGTGTCGTCGTTGCGGTGATAAAAGATCACGTCCCCGGTGATGGTGTCCTGTTCTTGATAGACCTGTGGGAAATCGCTGAGGGCGATCGTGTTGGTCGACTCGTCAAATGTCGCTTTGCCGCTGGTCGAATGGAATGTTTTTTCGGTGATCGAAACATCGTTCTGTGCTTCGATGCGCTTGGTGCCGGTCTGGTCCAGTGCGATGATCAAAGAGCGGGACTTCATTTCCAAATGATCCTGATGGGTCAGGACGAACTGTCGATCGAACGCTTTTTTGTCGTCCATGAAAAAGGTCATTTTTTTACGGTTGAAATTCATCGTTCCCCGGTCCGAAAGAACGTGGGTAGTTTTTTGTCCGGTGACCACCGCGTTCACGTTCGATGAAAGCAGGAGTTCCTTTTCTTCGGCCGCCCGATAACTGAGGCCGTAGGACTTGAATCGCACGACGCTTTCTTTTTCAGTTTTTTCACCGGCAACTGCCTCTTCGAGCGGAACCGTGATGATCAGGACCGGTCGGGTCACGGCACGAAGATAATTCGTCCGGATCAGGGTCCCATTGAGAAAAGTGATCAGTACATCCCCGTAAAAATGGATTTCATTGCGAGCGGTCTCAAACAGGACTTCCTTGCTGGAAACGATGGTTCCGTCACTCAAAGTCACCATTCCTGACTTCGCGTGGATCAGTTGCTGTTCCTGATAGAAATTGGATTTCAGGGCGGTGAACTGCATTTCCGGACGGTTTTCGTTGGTGATGAAAAAGTCAAAATTCCTCAGTGAATACGCAGGAGTGGTGTCCGTCGGTATTCCCTTGGCCAAGACCTGGCTGGAACTGTCCTTCAGGAAATTCAGCAAATCTCGGGGGTGAATCACTCGAACGCTCAGGAAATCGTCTTCCAGGCTGGAAGGGGAGAGCAGGGTAAAATACGCCAGAAGGAACAGGATGGTCCCCGCAAGGATGTACGAAGGAAACGGCGTTGTCTTGATCCACGGGGGTTGTTTGATCACCAGGAATAGTATTGCATCTTTTTGGTCGAACGTGTATCCCTGAGTCTTACCTAATTTTGAAGGGAGGTGAATCTCATGCCAGGTATCGTAATTAGAGAAGGTGATTCGTTCGAAGCAGCTCTGAAACGGTTCAAAAAACTCGTTGAAAAAGCAGGCACTCTCGGTGAAGTACGTAACCGTGAAGCGTTTGAAAAACCATCCGTTCGTCGTAAAAAGAAAGCTATTGCATCGCGCAAACGCGCACGCAAAGGTGGATTTGATCGCGGCCCTCGTAAGCCACGCTTCTAATCGCAGCTTTATTTGAATTTTAAAGGTTAAGGCGGAGCATCACTGATTGCTCCGCCTTCTTATTTTTGGTAGCTTGAGGACACCCATGCCTACAATCAAAGAAATCAATCAAGAGAACATGAAAACCGCGATGAAGGGTGGCGATAAAGACACCGTTCAGTTCGCCCGCAGCCTGCACGCAGCGATCCGCAAGATCGAAGTCGATGAGCGCATCGATGTCACCGACGAGCGCGCGGTGAAGATCATCGGCTCCATGCTGAAGCAGCGGGAAGACTCTATTACCCAGTTCAAGGCGGGGGGACGTGAGGATTTGGTCGCGGCAGAAGAAAACGAAGCGAAATACCTTCGCCAGTTCATGCCGGCGCAAATGAGCGAAGACGAACTCAAGGCCCTCGTTGCCGCTGCGGTGGAAGAGTCCCAGGCAAAAGACATCAAGGATCTCGGCAAGGTGATGAAAATCCTCCAGCCGAAAGTTGCGGGCAAGGCCGATGGTAAATTGGTCAATCAGCTCGTGCGTGAAAAACTCGGCGCCTAAGCCGGAAACACAGAATTATCGTGTCATCATCGCGCCTTCGCTTCACTCCGGAATGGATCCAGCATCTCAAGAGCAATCTCAACCTTGTTGACATTGTTTCCGAGAACGTTGATCTCAAGAAAACCGGAACCCGGTTCATGGGACGTTGTCCGTTCCATGGTGATCGCAGCCCTTCATTCTCGGTGAATAAGGATTTTTACTATTGCTTCGGTTGCAAGGAAAAGGGTGATGCCATTTCCTTCATGACCAAGTTGCATGGCTTGAGCTTTGAAGAGGCGATCGAAGACCTTGCCGAAAAGGCAAACGTCAAGATTCCCGAAGGAACCTATGCCAGCGATGCGCAGGAACAGGCGATGTACCAGCGTCGCTTGCGGATGCAAAAAGGGTCGCGCCTCCTTTACTTCGCTTCGCTTCAGTACTACCACCAGAATCTACTGAAGCCGAAGGCCAGTCCGCAGTTTGCCGAGGCCGTCGACTATCTCAAAAAACGCGGTATTTCCCAGCAAACCATCGAGCAATTTCAGGTCGGTGTCGCCAGCTATAAGGCCGACGGCTTGGTGCAGTTCCTGACCGAGGCGAAAGCACCGCTCGATCTTGCGCGCGAAGCAGGCATCATCCGTCCATCCCAAAAACAGGCGGGCGATTACGATTTCTTCCGTGAGCGCGTTTTGTTTCCGTTGATCGATGTGCGGGGGCGTGTTTGCGGATTCGGAGGACGCATTCTTCCTTCGGCCGATAAGAAAGACGCCGAAGTCAAATTGCCGAAGTACCTCAACAGCGCCGAGAGCGACTATTTTCAAAAATCGAAATTCCTTTATGGTCTATATCAGGCCAAACGCGCCATCCGTGAAGAGGATGCGGTGATTGTGGTCGAGGGCTACTTCGACGTGATCGCCATGCACCAATACGGCTTCCAGAATGTGGTAGCCACTTGCGGAACCTCGCTGACGGATGAGCACCTGAAAATACTG
>JBEIKL010000106.1:0-7065 GCA_040379745.1 Bdellovibrionales bacterium
ACACCACTGCGGAGCTCGCCCACAAGGTGGATGCGGTTATCCGTTCCAATCCGGAAGTCGAAGTCTCGGCTCTGACCATCGGAAGCCGGAATGCGGAATCAAACCTTGCCAATTACTTTGTTCGCCTGACTCCGCGTAAACAGCGGAAGAAGAACACTTCTCAAGTGAAAGAAACCCTGCGTGAACAGCTGAAGCAGTTTGCCTATGCCAATCCGAAAGTGAAAGATTACGATGCGGTCGGCGGTGGCCAACGCCCGTTCAACCTAAACCTCGTGGGCAATGACCAAAAGCAACTGGAAGAATTCACGACGAAGGTTCTTGCTGTTCTGAAAAAGAACCCGGGCCTGAAGGACGTGGACATCAATTTCCGTCCGGGTAAACCGGAAGTTCAGTTGGTATTGAAACCGGGACGTTCGCAGGAACTGGGGGTAACTCCGATCACTCTCGGCGCCGAGATGAGGAACCTGATTGAAGGAACCGACGTTGCAAAATACAGAGAGAATGGACTGGAATACAACATCCGTACCCGACTCATCGAAAACCAACGCAATGTGAACGACAACTTCAACCTGTACAACGTGCCGAACCTGAACAACAACCTTGTGAAGCTCTCGAATGTCGCCACAAAAGAAGAGCGAAGCGGTCCTTCGAAGATCAACCGTCAGGATCGTTCGCGCTACATTCAGATCCAAGCCGACATCTCTCCGGGCTACGGCATGGGTGACGTAATGAAACAAATCGACACCATGTTCGTGAAGGACATGCCCCTTCCGGCCGGAATGCGCTACGCATATGTCGGTCAGGCAGAAAACTTCAAGGAACTTGGAGAGAGCATGATCACCGCAGTGGTGTTCGGGATTCTCTTCATCTTCCTGGTTCTGGCATCCCTCTACGAATCATTTGTCACTCCACTGACCATCATGTTGGCACTCCCGCTGGCATTCTGCGGCTCATTGGTGGCACTGGCAATCACGCAAGAATCACTGAACATCTTCTCGATGATCGGTGTGATCATGTTGCTCGGGGTTGCAGTGAAAAACTCGATCCTGCTCGTGGACTACGCCAACCACCTCATTCGGGAAGAGGGAATGGATCGCATGAATGCGATGATCCGTGCAGGAAAAACGCGCTTGCGTCCGATCCTGATGACCTCTCTTGCGCTCATTGCCGGTACCATTCCGATTGCCATCGGTCTCAACGAAGCATCCAAACAGCGTACTTCGATGGGGGTTGCGATCATCGGTGGCCTGATCAGCTCGACACTGCTGACCCTGATTGTAGTGCCCGCATCCTTCTCGTTCATCGATCGCTTCCGGATCTGGTCTGGCGCGAAGATGAAGAAGATCTTTGCAGCTGAGTGATGAATTGACTCAATGGGGGCGCCGGATGTAACTGACGCCCTCTTCAAATAAATCAAAGGACTTCGTGCAAACGAAGTCCTTTTTTTCTTCACGGATTCACACTTTCGGCCCATCCCTGCCTTGTCTCATTCACTTCACTCATCAAATCTTTAAAAATCCTTCAGCCTAACCCATTGTATTCATTATAATTTTTACACAAACACTATTTACCAAATAAACGACGCATGATAGCTTACTCTGCATGTTGCTTTTCATCTCACTCTGCATATCCCTTTTCACTCATTCATTTGCCCAAACCACCGCACCATCTACCTATCGCGAAGCGACCCCTGCGGAAAAAGAGGTCATTCTCCAGAAACTGGGCGAGAAAAACATTCAGGAACTCGGCGAAGAGACGATTCGCAGACAATCCGATCTGAAAAGGATGATGCTTGCCGACCAACCTCAGTTTTCAAAACTCTTGAAACAAACCACACCACCCCTCGCCCCTCATCAACCTCTGTCACAACCACCTCTTACCGATACCCACACACTCCAGATCAGCGTACCGCTTCACTTTGATCCGAACAGGACCGAAGTCGATGGCAAACCGTTTTTCCAGGAAATCTTCATCAGTTGGGGGTTCAATCGAGCCATGCATACCAATTCAGACATGAACTTCTCCACTCCGGAAGGAAACTTCACCGTACGTGATGCTGTTGCAAAAGATCGTCAAAGCCCATTCAGTATTCGTCTTTACCTCTTCAGTACCGTACCCCAGTACAACGTGGACATTGGTGTCATGTTCAATTCCAAGTGGGGCATGGAAATCAACATCAATCACATGAAGTGGGTATTTGACCGCACGCTTCCGCACGACATCGACGGAAACTATCAGCATGACGTGGTACTGGCTGACAATAGCCTGGTTACCTTTGAAGAGGCCAAACAACACCGTGATGCAAGCTGGATCGGCTTGGAGCATTCGGATGGCTATAATTACGAAAGCATCAGCGCGGTTCGGAACATCAACGTATTTCATACCCGCGAAAACCGGTTGGCACTCGATGCTCGGGTTGCAGCGGGAGTCGGTTTTATGATGCCAAAAACCAAAGTCGATCTTCAACAAGATGCGGTGGGAAATTATTTTGGCAGTGACAATCCCTTTCACATTACGGGAGCAGGAATGCACGCTGACGTCAAAGCACGCCTGGTATTTTATTCGAGATTTTACATCCAAGGAACCGTTCGGGGTGGCGTAGCACAGATGAAGGACGTTTTGATCAGCGGGCGGGACTATCCAGGTAGAATCGATTTCTCTCAACCAATTTCATCGATCCAGCTCATTGGTCAACTCGGATACATCCACAAGTTTCATAATAAACGAAACCGATTGCGTTGAGCCCGTGCCCAACATCCACTGATCGATCATGATCCGCGATTCCGGCCGCAAAGATCTAAACTTGTTACACATTCATTGTTTACCATTTCGATCCACCATGGTACTCTTCGCCGAACTGGCAGGTAACTATGATTCATTCCGTAAATTTTTCGCAAATCAAATGGTCCAAGTTTTCTCGCGTGTGGATCGGCACGTTGATCGCACTGATCACGGTCACCACGCTGATCGCATTCACCTCCACCGAAAGCCATGCCCAGACCGTGGCTCCATCGGTTACAGCCTCTTCATCCACAGCCGAAATCGCAGCACAAACCGATCGACCGGCATCCACGGAATACCGACTTGCCACAGATGCCGAAAAACAAGTGATTATCACCAAGCTCGGTGAGGAAAAACTGAACACTCTTGCCGAAAAAGCGTTGGAATACAATCAGCAAAGCTTGAAGTCATTGATGCTGAAAGATCAGTCATCATCGACACAAACACTGAAACTCGCACCAACAATGAAGGTTCGCGTACCGATGGACTTTGATCCGAATCACACAGACCAAGAGGGAAAACCCCTGTTCCAGGAAATCTATGTCTCCTGGGGTTACCACCGCGGATACCACGGGGTGAGCGATGTGCAATTCAAAACGCCCGAAGGAACCTTCACCGTGCACGATGCGGCCGGAAAGGATCGTCCCACTCCATTCACGTTTGACGAATACTTCAACCCGAAAAACATCAGCATTCCCCAGTACAATCTCGAGATCGGTTTCATGTTCAACTCCAAGTGGGGAATCGAACTCCAACACGACCACATGAAATGGGTCTTTGACAACAAACGGCCTTACGAGATGTCCGGAGAATATGATCACCTGGTCGCTGCAAAAAAAGCAGACCCTTCTGCCGATTGGGATACGATCGAAATGGTGCCGTTCAGCGAAGCAAAAGCCCGCAAGGATGGGTCTTGGATGGCGTTCGAGCACTCCGACGGTTACAACTACCCGAGCATCGGTGTGGTTCGTAAATTCGATCTCTATTCATCCAAAAACAATGCAGTCGCCGTCAGCGGACTCGTCGGTGGTGGCGTTGGACTGATGATCCCAAAAACAAAGGTCATGTTTCATCAGGACCACGCCTGGAATTGGGAAGGTCTCGATAACAAGTTTCACATTGCCGGCGGCGGAGCTCACCTCAATGCAAAACTGCGCGTAACCCTTCTGACCAAGTTCTACGTTCAGGCCGTTGCTCGCGGAACCTACATCAAAGTGAAAGACGCATTGGTCGATGGGAGTGAATCTCGCATGGAACACCTTCAGCCGATCTCATCCATCCAATTCATCGGACAAGTGGGCTACATTCACACCCTGAAGAAAAAAGAATCGAAGAAGCTGGAAATCAAAGCTCCGTTTTAAAATAAACTTCGCCTTGTTTCGCTTGGCCGAACCATCTCTGAATCCTTGGGTTTACGGTTCAAAGTCCTGTTCGTCGCAATACTCGAAACGCCCTAGAACTTTATAACTGTAGTTTCCCTCATAAAGGATATTGCCGTCCCGGCGACCAAATACCTGATAACCGTAACGGCCCTCGTAGATGGTCTTTTTGTCGTAATCGAATCGGCCCAGAATCGTCGTGCTGTATTGGCCGACGTACACAAAACCCTTTTTCACGGTCGCAATCACGTTGTACCCGTAGCGCCCCTCTTTGATGCTGCAATTATAGGCAAAGGCACTTGCTGAAGAAGCGAGAACGGCGAAGACTACGATGGCATTCAGCGCAAATTTCGGGTTCAGCAAGAAATCACAGATTTTTACGAATAAAGTTCGGTTCATGAATGCACTCTTCTCACACTTTTGATCGAAAGTGGAGTCTCAACCTCTGTTGATTTTTGGACTTACATCCTCATCAACAGCGGAAATAAATGTGGAGGCATGGAGGCTTGGAGGCTTGGAGGCATGGAGGCATGGAGGCATGGAGGCTTGGAGGTACTTCGGTCGCCCGAAGTAACAGAGCACAACAATCAGAACACTCGTCTTGAGACGAGTGAATCACTGATCCATGTCTGAATCATGGATTTCAACGCACCAAGCATCAAAAAAGCGCCGGACACCTTTTAGGCGGTGGTCGCTTCGCGCACCACGATCGAGGCCAAAGCAAGACCGAATGCTCCGGTCACGAAGCTGGCATTGCCGAGAATCACATTGCGGTTATCGCAATTGAAGAACTCATTTTTTCCCTGTGGACACACACAACGGAAGCCTTTGCCGTTGTCGTAATTGAGCTCCATCGGCGCAGTGGTCGCCTCATCTGAATAAACCGCCGGGATGTTGAAGTCACCGGTTTGCGGGAACCCGTACTGATCACGCAAAATGCGACGAATCGCCTTCGCCAATGGATCTTTTTGAGTCGTACCCAGATCGGTGATCTGAATGCGAGTCGGGTCCATCTTGCCGCCAGAACCGGTCGAGGTCACCACGCGGATTCCCTCTTTGATGCACTTGGCGAGCAAGTGACACTTCGGTGTCACACTATCAATCGCATCGACCACGAAATCAGGCTTCGCCCCACCCTGCAATTTCAGAGCCTCATCAAAAATTTCGTCGCTCAGGCGCTCGTTGTAAAACTTTGGAATGGAGTGAATCGACGCCTGCGGATTAATCTTGCGCAATCGATCAACCATGACATCGGCTTTTTTCTCTCCGACCAAACCCTGCAAAGAATGAATCTGGCGGTTGAAGTTGGTGATGCAAATCTCATCGAAATCGACGAGTGTGATTTTGCCCACGCCCGAACGCGCGAGAGATTCTGCCGCGAACGAACCGACACCACCGATTCCGATCACCATGACGTGCGTGCGGAACAACTTCTCCATCGCCGCATCACCGACTAAGCGACCCATGCGATCAAAACGGCGGTGGAGACGGTAGGTTTCCATCTCCGCTTCTGTCATGGGCAAAATCTTCGGATCCGCATGCTCGTGCTGATGATCATCATGGGAATGCGAATGTTCTGGGTGATTTTCGGTAGTACTCATTGCGGCTGAGAATAGCCGATTTCATTGAAATTTTCAGCCAATTTCTGAGCGAAGACGTCGGGCGCCAAGCCCATGATTTCAGCTGATTTTTGGTAATGCGGGCGCAGATCCCAGCCGTTGGGGTGCACCCCAGTGTGGGAATCGGTTTCGAGCAGGAGCCGCTCAATGGGAATCGTTTTCATGATTTTCTTGGGCTCGTGGAACGAAAGATAGGCACCCATCGCCAACCACGCGCTTGCATCATCCGCTGTGCCCGAGAAGCGGTGAAGGATGATCGGTGGCTTGTTGGGTGATAACGCCCCGGTGGAGACACTGGTCTCACTGCGCGCCATCTCATCACTTCGGGCGCCCGAAGTCGGTTCAGCGACTACAGCATCTTGCTCCACCCCACTCGAATTTTCATTCGCGCTAGCACCCCACTCCTCTTGCAAAATCGCACGTGCTTCTTCATGCGCGCTCACGATGTGCAACACTACGGGCTTTTGATGTTTCAGCGCCAGTCGCAGTTGCGCCCGATAGGCAAAACGCTGATCTTCGAATCGCGCGGGGTCGCGCTTGGAGGGATAAAAATCAAGACCGGTCTCCCCTAAAGCCGCAACCAACGGCAACTCTTGATCCAACTGTTTTAAAATCCGGTCGATCTCTTCACGGCTGAACTTCTCCACCCACCACGGATGCAAACCGAAATTCAAAAACACCTTGCCCTTGAATTGTATCCACAGCTGCACTTGCGCTTTCCAATCGGCAGGTTCAGTGCCGCCGAGAACGATGCGATCAATGCCCGCCTCTATCGCGGATTGAATCACCTTCACCGCTTCGGCATGAGGCAATTGCTGGTGATGCGCATGAAAATCGATGAGTTTGTACACGGGGTTCATTTCCATTCTTTCACCATCCAGCCCTGACCGGTCTGTGCACTAGTGGCCAGATTACTTGATCAATTCCAAAAATTCTTTGCGCGGGGTCGGGTCGTGGTAGAAATCTCCGCGCATGGCTGAGGTGATGGTCTTGCTGTTTTGTTTTTCCACTCCACGCATCATCATGCAAAAGTGTGCGGCTTCGATCACGACGGCGACACCATGGGGCTTCAACACGTCCATCAATGCATCCGCCACTTGTGAAGTCAGGCGCTCTTGCACCTGAAGTCGACGGGCAAACACATCTACAATGCGTGGAATCTTCGAAAGCCCGATGATTTTCTTGTTCGGAATGTAGGCCACGTGAGCCTTGCCGAAAAAGGGCAACATGTGGTGTTCGCACATGGAATAGAGTTCGATATCCTTGACGATGACCATCTCGCTCGA
>JBEIKL010000107.1:0-7052 GCA_040379745.1 Bdellovibrionales bacterium
CGCGGATGGAGATCGTCCCGAATCGCAAATGCACGGACAACCGACTGGTGCCGGCGAGCGCGGGAAAATCACGGGCTTCCTGATATTTCGAAATGTGATCGGCGAATTTTTTCAGCAACTGCTTGGCTGCTTTCGAACCCGGTGGAACGACCAGGACCTGTTCCTCAAAACCTTGATCCCAGAACGAAGTGGATTTTTCCTTGATCTCGGACGCATCCCACAGCGATCCCATCTTCGGCTGATAATCGCGAAGATGGCGGGCACGGTTGGCTTCGAATTGCTTGAGCCAGTTGTTCGAGTACGGAGTGAAGACCTTGTAGGGTTCGCCACTGCCGTTCAAAATCTCATCCCGCTCGAAAATGACCTGATCCTTGAACGAATGAAACTCCACACCCGCTGCTTTCAAGCGGGTGAACACCTCGGCATCCCGTTTTTTGGCGTAGGGTTCGTAATCATTTGATGTGAATACCGCCTGCACTTTGAGTTTGCGGGCGAGTTCGGGAATCTTTTCGACCGGATCACCGTGGACGACAAGCAGGCGAGAACCTTGCTTTTCCAGGGCCTCGGCAACTTCGTCCAACGACTTCTGAAGGAAAGTGATGCGTCGATCGTTTTTCGGCAATTTGCCCACGATGGTTTCGTCGATGACGAAAACGGGCAAGACTTTTGCCGATTGATGAGTGGCCTCGTAAAGCGCGCGCTGGTCCTGCACCCGCAAGTCGCGTCTCATCCAGACCAATGCCCGTTCAAACCGAGGGGCCGTACTCACAGTTCAACTCCAATCAACTTCAGAATGAAGTGGGAACCGAAAAACATCGCCGATCCGACCGCCAACCACAGGGGCGCGAATTTCAGGCGCAAAGCCGTTGGCAACAATTGCACGAGGGCGACGAACATCAGGATCCCGGTGGAGATGGCGATGAACACGGGTTCGAATCCAGTCACCACGAATGGAATCATGGATCCCAGGACAAACGACCCACCGATGAACAGCAACACTTTACGCGCCGATTTGAAGCTGGCGCCACCACTGAGGGCCATCACACCGGAAAGAACGCCTTCCGGCAACAGGTGCAAGACCACGCCCAATACGAGGACCACACCCAACTGGTGATCGACCGCTTGCACGGACGAAAGCGTGATGCCATCGAAGAAGGAGCAGATCATGAAACAACCGATCGCCGAACACACCTGCCCCACTCCGAGAACTTCCGGGTGCGTGTGCGCATGCAAATGCGCGTGATCGTGAGAATGAGAGCAACTTTCCGCTTCGTCCAGGTGGTCGTGATGGTCGTGGGCATCGTGCTCGCCATGAACATGTTCGTCATGGGTGTCGATCGCATGCAAAGCTGCGGGCTCGGGCTTGAAAAAGCGATTCACGAAATCCAGTTGTGGCAATAGATAGCGCTCGAACATTGCCACCGAAATCACACCGACAAAACTCCACATGAAAAAGATCCGCGGTCCAGCCTGATAGCTGGCGAGCGTTTCCGGCAATAGGTCAAAGAACAGGGCCGAGAGAATGAAGCCGGCGGCCAATGCGATGAATACCTTGAGGCGGTCCAAGTTCAAGTGATTGCCGGCCATTCCGTGCATCAACAACAGACCCAGCAACACCATGAAAATGGCAACAGCGGTTGAAAGAGCGAGTAAAATCATTTGCCCCGATCCTACTCCATTTGACCTGGAGAGGCAAAGGAAGTAACACTGATGGTTGTGGGATTCCCTGAAGTTTTATTCGAAAATCACGACTTTTTAGCACTGAACAAACCGGCCGGCTGGCTGTCGATTCCTGCACGCGACCCCAAACCCACTGATCAGGTCCTGACCGAATGGATCAAGTCCCATCACGGGACCGAAGCCTGGGTCATTCACCGTTTGGACCGATTCACCAGTGGAATCATTCTCTTCGCCAAGAACCCAAAAGCCCAACGCGACGGGAACCTTTGGTTTCAGGAACGTAAAGTGAAGAAAACTTATTTATTCATGGCCTCTCCGCCACCGCGTCTTCCCGCGATCCAGATTCGTACCCCTGTTGATGGCAAGCCCGCGCAAACCCTGTTTGAAGTCCTTCAGAAAAATGATCAGGCATTTTTCGGCAAGGCTACACCCCTGACCGGAAGGTTTCACCAGATCCGAGCCCATGCGGCCGATGCGGGGTTCCCCCTTTTGGGTGATGAAAAATACGCCGGCAAGACGACCCTGATGGTGGGCGACGAGGTCATTCCCTTTCCGCGCTTTTGCCTGCATGCGGCCGAACTCCAACTGCCCTTCGGCACCTTCAAGGCCGATCTCGCCGAAGACCTGAACATCCTGAAAGCGAAACTCTTCCCATGAACTTCACTGAATCCCTGATCACTTCATTTGAATGGCGCCAGCAATACGGTCTTCTCGATCAAACCGAAACCTTGCGCATTTTTTATGATCCGCAGACGATCGCGATCGATCTGTTTCAGAATCATGCGTGGATCACCCAATGGGGAAACCTGCGGGCCCACGTCCTGCCCGATGCGGTTGCGTTTTTGCGAGAACTGAAACCCTGGGGAAAGAAAATCGAAAGCATCGTACTGATGGATCGATCCACGGTGGCGAGCGAAAAAGAAGTGCAAACCCTCTGGGGCACACCTCCCCAGCAACGGTTCAGCGTTCTCGAAAACGACATTCCCTATCTGATCGAATTGAACAAGGGCAAACACCCAGGACTGTTCCTCGATCACGAACCGCTTCGCCGCTGGCTGAAAACGAGTCAAAAAAAGAAACGCGTATTGAATCTGTTTTCGTACACGGGCAGTCTTTCGGTCGCGGCCGGAAAAGGTGGAGCCAGTCATGTCACCACACTCGACCTTTCCAAAAGTACGGTCGAATGGGCCGAATCGAATTGGAAGAACGCTGACCTCGACCCGGCGAACGCACGCTTCATCTATGGCGATGTGTTTGAATGGTTGCCGAAATTCATCAAAAAGAACGAACAATACGACACGATCCTATGCGATCCGCCATCGTTCTCCCGTTCAAAGAACGGCGTGTTTTCCACGAACAAGGATTCACAACGCCTTCATGAACTGATTCTTCCGCTACTGGCCAAGGGCGGTGTGTTGGTCACTTCGATCAATTCCGAAAACTATCCGGAAAGTTCTTTCTTGCGCGACATCCACCAGGCCTCTGAAAAAACAGGTGCCTCACTCCAGGTGTTGAAGCGCATCGATCTGCCCGAGAGTTTCGCGACCTCGACCCGCAATCTCGGCGAACGGTACCTCAAAGGGTTCCACCTGATTCGCTTGAAATGATTTTCGTTGAGTGAGCACGGCTACTGTCGAATCCGTGAACACCCCCTGTCCACCCTTTACGCACTCCTGCTGTCAAAACCAATCCAAGCCAAACTGAGCTGGCACGGAACTGGCTTTAAAGAGGGAAAGGCCAACCGTGGCCGGAAAGTGCGACCCATGAACTTCATCCGTTTTTCCAGACTGTCGATCGTGATTGCCAGCGTCTTTCTTGGCGTGAGTGTTTCCGCTGCGAACTCGAAAAAAGTGCATGTGGTTCAGAATCTCGAACCGAGCGAGGCCCGTCTGGCCATTCGCCTCATCGAGAAGAACGGTTATCAGGTTTCCAATCGCGTCCCCTTCAGTGAGGGGTCACGTACATTCATCATCACCAAAGCAAACGGCGACGAGATCGATCCCGCGTCGATTCAACTCGAAGTGATGGAAAAGGCCGATTCCGACGCGATTCCGAAAACAGTCTTCAACATGAAATTGGAAACTCGCAATTTGCGCGAGGTTCTGAACAAGGTTCCGACTCCGGAACAACTTTCAAGCGTTACGCCTGTTGCGTATCAGCACTAGTTGCTGGAGCTTCCGCCACTCCCGACCCTTGAAGAGTGGAGGTGCTTTGCCCTTTCAACACGAGTCTCAATTCCGCAGCGCCTTTCGGGCCCTGATTCGGACGAGGTGCTCTTGGAGCTCTCGGCTGCGCGCTCTTTGGAGGACGTGGCTTGCGCTCTTGTGGCGCACCCGGCGCCGCATTCACTACAGGACGATCACCGCGTGGAGCACGTTCCGGACGGGGACCACGGGGAGGACGGGCTTCGCCACGAGGTTCACTACGGAATTCTCCGCGACCTTCCGCCGGACGACTTTCGCCGCGCGGTTCGCCACGGCCTTCACCACCACGACCACGACCGCCATCACGGCCTTTGAAACCGCGACCACCGCGGGAATCGCGGCCCTTGAAATCACGATCATCACCACGACCGCGAGCGGCTGAAGCACCGGCCTGAGCAAAATATTCGATGAGATAGAAGTTACCTTCACGCTCGGAAAACGCCTCTGGAACTTTTTCGGTTTCAGAGGACTTCACTGCAACGACCACACGCTTGACTTGATCCAAACGGGACTTCGACATGTCGAGTGCGTTTTTGTAGAACGCAACCTTGGTCTCATCCAGCAGTTTTAATTGCTCATGAATGGTGGCCTGCGCTTCCTCTTCTGTTTTGCCTTCAGCGATCAATGCCGCTTTTTTTGCAATCGAGTCTTTCAGAGTGAAGCCGGAGAATTCAGTGATTGTTTTCATAGAGGAAAACTTTAGGTCAGTTCAATCGTATTGTCAAACCGACGCGATGATCGACCACTCCACGATATTCATAGGAAAACATCATGGAATTACCGATTTTCGCACCGAGGCCCGCATTCAGGCTGTCGTTCAGGAGCCCACCGGTGGTGACGCCGGTCTTGTAAGCCAGGCCGTACGCCAAAGTCGCTTGCAAGGATTGCGAGCGAAAGGTCAATCCCGGCTTCGCGATTCCGCCCTTGGTGACGGAGCTGTAATCCGCATCGACCACGAAATCCACGGTATTGTCGAGTGCAATGGTGATCCCCGATCCGAAGGTGTCAATCGTGGTGTTCACGTGAGGAACCATCAATCCGAAACGGAATCGGGAGTTCGGTTCCACCAGAATACCGGCGTCATAAACCGAGGCTCCCCCCACCACGAAACGGGAAGAAACACCGATAGATGTTCCCAAACTCTGAATTCTTCCGCCCAAGCCCCAGTTGATCTGTCCGTTGGAGCTTCCCGCCGCTGACTTGGAGAGGTATTCCACCCCTGCCCCGACCATGCCGTTCCCTAAGAGTAAACCACCGGAACCGTAGGGTTGGTCGGTTCCACTGAAGCTACCGCCACCAAGCTGCAGTTTCATGGAGCTATTGGCGACGATTCCAGCAGGGTTTTGGCCTTCAATGCCGTTCCAGTAACTCGGCGAGGAAATCCCCTGTCCGTTTGAAACCATGAATCCGTCTTCGTTTCCACCTCGGGCAAAAGCGGTTTGATTCAATCCCACACAAAAAACCAAGGCCAGAAAAAGTGTTTGTTTCATACGAACCTCCATAAAAAGATCCTAACCTCTTTTTTTCATTATACCATGTGTAAAATAAATGACTGTCATTGAATTGACGCTTGTTTTTCAGGGGAAAAATCAATGTTTTTATACCATTTGTACGGGGTTTTCGGTTATGATCGGAATTAATCAATATGAGCATGGTTTATTTTATTCCCGCATCCCAACGTAAAATCGCTCTCGCAGCCGCACAGGCCGACGATGAGCCTGTTCTTGTGATCGGCGGATCCGGAACCGGAAAAGGCGCACTGGCGAAATGGATTCATCAGAACAGTCCTCGCGCAGCACTGCCCTTCACTGCCGCAACCCGCGAACGCACTTTGGCGGAACAAATCCGCGAATGCAAATCGGGTGGAACCCTTTTTGTCGATGACATTGCGAACTATCCGATGTCGGAACAATTGGTACTCTTGAACTTCCTGAAAACCCGCGCCGTGACCGTGGACAATGTTCCCACCATCATCAATGTGCGCATCATCACCACTTCTGTTCCACAAATCGATTCCCGCGCGCGTGCCGGCATGTTCAACGATGAACTCCTGCTCCGCCTGAGCAAGAACCGCATCGAGATGCCGAACCTCGTGAACCGCTCGGAAGAATTCGAAGACATCACCATGGGTATTCTTGAAGAGATCACCCACGAGTTGCACAAGGAATACATCCAGGGCTTCAGCGAACAAGCATGGAGAAAACTGCGTGATTACGACTGGCCGGGTAACTTGCGCGAATTGCGTAACGTTTTGCGCATGGCCGTGGTTTCCAGCGAAAAAGAGCGCATTGAGTTGAAGGATTTGCCGGACTTCGGTCACGACAAGATCAACTTCCAAGCGACCCGTTCGGAATTCGAGAAAGTCTATATCAGCGAATTGCTGAAATCGTTCAACCACGATCTGGACAAGGTTGCCCGCGCCGGAAGAATGGAAAAAGTAGTTCTTTTGGAAAAGCTCAAGCGCTTGGGCCTGATGCACTGATCAAACAATCAATCACCTTTTCACGAATCACATCGCGAGGCGTTTCCTTGCCGATGCATTCGTCCGCACCCGATTCGACCACTTCGCGCATTTCCTCGTCCGAGGTTTTCTCTGAAGCGATGGCGATGATTCGCGTCTTCTTGCGCGCGTCCGTCTGCGAGTTACGGATGGTCCGGATCGCTTCGCTGCCGCTGATTCCGTTCAACTGAAGGTTCATCAACACCAGGTCAAACTGACTTGATCCGATCTTGCCCAATGCCTGCTCGCCGTTGCTGGCGAACTCAAGCGTGACCGGAAGGCTCTTGAAAAACCGCCCCATCAGGACGCGATTCAATTCGGTCTGATCGACAATGAGCACCCTCTTCGGATCGATCGATTCCAATTTCGGGGACATGGCCAGCAAACGATCTTTTGAGACTTCCGGGGTCGGACGCGACACCGGTGAGGCATCGTGCTCCGGCTCTGCGCGCTCGTGCTTCGTGTGAGTGGATTTTTTCGAGGTCTGCTCGAGCGCAATGACCTGCAACGTATCCACCACGGCATTCACAAAAGCCTGCTGATCCAGGAACCGCTCGGCCGCCTGACTCAACAGACGTTCGTATTCCTCGATCACTTCGTTTTGTGCTTCATAGTGGATCTTGGCCTTGGCCAGAAACTCGTTCAAAGTCGCTTCAAAATCCTGCTGC
>JBEIKL010000108.1:0-7026 GCA_040379745.1 Bdellovibrionales bacterium
GACACATCGTTGATCTGAACGCGTGCGTTCGACAACGCCTGATCGAGTTGCATGGTCAGAGTCAGTTTTGCAGCCATGATCGCACGATCAGTGTTCACGATACCGCTTGAAACCACTTTCCCTTTCAGGAAGTCTTTCATGTCGGCCGTTTCCATCAGGATCTTCTTCAGATCGCTGTTGGAAAGGTTCGGATTCTGGTCAAACAAAAGGCCGGCAACGTTCGCTACGAACGGAGAAGCCTGTGATGTTCCGCTTACGGTCAACATCTGATTGCCCGGAATGGAAGACTCGATGCCGACGCCTGGAGCGGCAACATCAACCATCTTCACGCCGTAGTTCGAGAAGCTCGCGATTTTCTGGTAACCGAGAGTTGCAGCCACCGTGATGGTGTTCTGCATTTTCACGTTCGCCGGAGAAGTCGGGAACTGGTCGTTGTCCATGCCGTCGTTACCCGCAGCGATCACGAACAAGGTGTTCGGAGCCGCCGCTGGCATCGCTTTGGACGCCTCAACCGCCGCATTCACGAAGAACGCAGAGTAGAGATCCAACTCTTCTTCGGTCGGAGCGCGACGAAGAGCGAGTTTCAGCAACATGGGCATGATCATCGTTTTCACAGCGTGAGTGCTGGTACCGAAAGAGCAGTTCGCCACTCTTGCCTTACCTTTGCCCACATACTGACCGATGTTGACCAATGATTTGGACTGCTGGGATGCAAGACCTTTCAAAGCCATCTTGATGACGGCGTCGATTTTCGGGTCAACGCCTTCTCTTTGCAATTGCGAGAGGCTCGCATTGAATTGCTCAGCGAAGATGGTTTGACGGGGCTTCACCGCCGGCTTGGTCGGAATGATCTTCAAAACCATGATTTCGGCTTTGTCGGCATTCTTCGCCGCGATACCCGCTACGTGGGTTCCGTGAACGAAGTTTCCGAACACACCGAGTTCAGCGATCAGCTGCTGATTGTCGCGAGCGGCTTTCATCCACTCACGGTCAGAATCGGTTCCCTCACCCTTCATCAGACGGGTTTGGACTTCGAAGAACTTGTACGCATCAGGAGAGAACTTGCCCACCAAGGTCTTGTCATAGAGCTTGTTGTTGTTCTCAGCGAAGTTCCAACCATTCACATCGTCAATCAGGCCATTGTCATCGTTATCGACAGCATCATCGATGTCTTTCGGATTGAACCATTTCTTGTCTTTCAACATCTGGTGAGAAAGATCGGTTCCCGAATCGATGATCGCGATTTTTGCGGCTTGAGCGGAACCGCCCATTGCCACAGACAAAGCCGCCAATACAGAGAGTACAGATACAGAATTCATGTCGTGCTCCTTGATTAGCGATAGATCGCAGCTCTCAGCTCTTCAGCACTATTGTAATAGAGCTGGCTTTGAGAAACGAAGTATGACTTGTTGGTTTGGTTGAAGATCCAGTCTGAAATCGGAGGAGCGATATAGCGCCCCATTGCGAATTTCAGTTTTTCAGCTGCCGGCTGACATACTTTTTTCATGTCTGGCTGCTGGGATTTCGCCGCGAAATAGTTACACGCCAGGAGCGAACCGTAGAAAGTCACGATGTTCGCGAATGGAATGAAGTGTTTGCGGTATTCGATGCGATTGTCGCCATCTGATTTCTGCCATGCGCCTTTCGGGTGGAACACGACCGGTACAGCGAAGTTGATGGTGCGGATGTCGCCTACAACCGGAAGGCTGTAGATGATGGTTCCGTACTTGTCAGCAAGCTGGGTCAGGAAGTCTTCGAGTTGTGGAATGAACGGATCATGGTCGCCCAGATCTCTCCATTCAACACCGTAGAAAGCGTTTTCGCCTTCGGTCCAGATGGTTTCAAGTTCAACAGCCATGTCTTCGTCATTCATCTGTTTACGAAGATCGTCGGCGAGCAATGAAACGGCTCCGCCCATGGAATCATGTGTGATTTGAGTGAAGTCTTTTTGCTCAAGAGCAGTCACGATTTGGTTACGCACTTGAAGTGCGGCGTTGATGGCACCCAACTCGCCTTGGAATCCTTCCGCTTTGGCGATTGGCGCGAATTGCAACTGAGTCATTGCAGATACGAATAGAACTAGAGCTTTCATGTTGTTACCCCCTTTTTTGACATCATTGTCAAAATTTTATCCCTAGGGGAAAAAGTCTACTCCCGTTTCGTCAGAAAAAAAGCGGAATTAATTTGACGTTTTTTTGTGCGAGTAGCTCTTTACGTACTCTTTATAGCGTTGAGGTGCTGTTTTTCCGAAGATGTCCTTCTCGCTTTTCTTAGCTCCGGAATCTAAGAGTTCACGAATAATCGACTCATGTCCACTCTCAGATGCGATTAAAAGAGGAGTCGAGCGGGTGTGTTTCGACTTGGGATCGATTTTCGCTCCAAAACCGATCAACAACTTGAGCGATGAAAGCTTTCCGAATCGGGCTGCAAAGTGTAGCGGAGTCTCGCCTGTTGAATTTTCTGAATCGACCTGCGCACCGTGGCTGATCAGAATGTCGATCAATCTGGCATTGCCGGTTGCCGCCGCCTGATGAAGCGCGGTTCTGCCGTCACCGATGTAAGCGCGATCCCGGTCATTGATGTGATCGGAGTGATCAACCAGAAGCCGTTCGATCATGCGTTCATATTTCAAGGATGACTTTTTTTCAGGAGTCGCCAACGCAGCCATCACGATCAGAATCGGAGTTCCGCGACTGTCACGCCAGACCTTCGGGTTCTCCTCGGTCGAAAGCTCGAGTTCGGAAACGAACGCATCAAAAACCTTTTCAGAGCCTCGAACCGCCGCCCGCTCCAGAAGCGATTCCTTGATCTGATTGTCGATGCGCGCAGAAGGCGAATAACCGATGGCCAACCACCTTTGAATCGTCTTCGCATCATCTGTGTCGATCGCCGCAACCATCGGGTGGTTTTCTTCCAGCAATGACGAACCCGTGTCTGCCTTCTGGTCGAGAACTTGGATCGCCGTTTCGAGATCAACTGTGATGGGTTTTTTCACCATTCTTTTTTCAATGATTTTAGTTGAACGCAGAGGAGCCACCGTCGCTTGGGCAGAAGATGAGAACGCAATGATGGAAGCGACCAGGAATAGCATCAACTCCCTTAAAGCAAGGCACAGGCCAATCTGGAATCGAATGAGTGGGATCTGGCACCTAAAGACCCTGGTCAGACTGACTAGAATCAGTACAGGCGTCGAAGTGATGCAAGGGCGTGAATCAGTTCACGACCAATGAACCACCGATACTGGTGTTGATGTCGGTCAGCGGAAAGGTACCGGTCTGGGTGGCAATGATGGCCCCCACCTTGGTGGTCGATGCTGCATTGAAAGACTGGGTGATTCCCAAGATGCCGACCTGAACCTGGTGGGAATTGCTGATTCCGTTAAAATAGAAATAGAGAACAGTCCCGACATTGACCGTGCAGGTAAACGAGTTCGAAGTGGTGAAGGTTCCGTAGGGCTCGGCACAACCGCAAACCCGGGTGATCGACCCGTCTGTGACGATGAATTGGGCCGTATTGGTTTCGCAGGTGGTTGCCGTTCCGACAAGATTGGCATTTCCGCAACTGGTTAAAATCACAATAAAAAATGCCGCCATCGCATTATTGCGGAGGGCTGATTTTGAGATGATTTTGCGCAGGGCCTTCATTCCTTCACTTTCCCCCACTTTCAATACAAAATCAAATTGATAAAACACTCGGATTATCGTACGATGTGCCTCTATTCGTAGATGCGGACTCGTAGCTCAGTTGGATTAGAGCACTTGACTACGGATCAAGAGGTCATAGGTTCGAACCCTTTCGAGTCCGCCATTTTTTCAAATCCCACACATAAAAATACAAATACACTTTTTCAACGCATCGGCCATCCTGGCCTTGCACTTCCACACGCCATTCATGGCTGAAGTGACTGCTTAAAAAAGTGTATTTGTATTTTTATGCGTACGCTTGGAAAAGCCGGAAAAGTCGTTCTGCTTTTTATTGGAAAACGTCTGCAGTCAATAAACTTTGAAAGAAGAATTCAGGGGAAAAAAACGAGTGAGTATTGCGAACAAGCGTGATGCGAGCAAAGCGGTTCGAGGTGGCTAGGCGGAGGAGTGGCTGAGCCACGACGAGCGCTTAGCCGAACCCTTTCGAGTCCGCCATTTTTTCGAAGAAGACAATCCAACCTCGGATCACCCGATTCAGGGCTTTCTATCCGATACCGTCCGTGAAACTATGGATTTCACCGAAGCTACGGACTAACCCACACTATATCTATGAACGTCTACTACTCCGATCACTACACCCTCCCACTTCCTCCCGGTCATCGTTTTCCGATCGAGAAATATCGGATGCTGCGTGATCTTCTCCTCGCCGAGGACATCATCCACCCCTCGGAACTGAAAGAAAGCCCGCTCACCCCACCCGAAACCCTGGCTCTCGCCCACACGGGTGAATACATCGAGGGGATGCGAACCGGCTCGATCAGTGAACAAAACCTGAAGCGCTTGGGCTTTCCCTGGAGTCCCGGACTTTATGATCGAAGCTGTGCCTCGGTGGGCGGCGCCATTGCAGCGATGAAAGATGCGCTGAAAGAGGGAATCGCCGGAAACCTTGCGGGTGGCACCCATCACTCGCACGCCGACCGCGGCGAGGGGTACTGCGTATTTAATGACCTTGCGGTGGCAACCCGACTGATGAAGCGCGATGGATTAGCGAGGCGAATTGCGATCATCGATCTCGATGTGCATCAGGGAAATGGCAACTCCAGCATCCTTCGTCAGGATGAAGGGGTTTTTATCTTCAGCATGCACGGAGAGAAAAACTACCCATTTGTGAAGATCCCCTCCCACCTCGACATTGCACTCCCCGATGGCACTGAAGATGATCTCTACCTGGAGCACCTCTCTGACGGGCTCATTGAGGTCAGGCGCTTTGATCCGGATTATCTATTTTATCAGATGGGAGTCGATCCACTTAAAGAAGACACCTTGGGTAAACTCCATCTCACCTTCGATGGCCTCATGAAGCGGGATGAGTTCGTGCTCTCGTATGCCCGTCGGGCAGGAATTCCAGTATCGCTTGCGCTCGGCGGGGGATACGCAAAGCCGATTGAGCTCAGCGTTCGGGCCTATGCGAATACGTATCGGGTGGCCAAGCAGGTCTTTGCAGGAACAATGCAGTTCTAAAATCATCCACCCGGGTCCGCCATTTTATAATTTAAAAAAAAGCCCACTTTCATATGAAAGCGGGCTTTTTTGTTTTTACAGTTTTAAATGCTGAGTCAGAAGTTCGTTAATTCACACTCATTAAAAATACATCATCAAAGAGCGCATGATCCTACAGTCCTGTTTTTTTCTTCTTTGATTTCAGAGGAATGCTGTAGGTAACCCTGGTAAAAAAGCTCTGCAAGAAAGTGAAGTTGTAGATGTTTACATCCGCTCCACCTTCGATAAATCGATACCCAGCCGAAAGGTTCGCGTTCTGAGAAATGGGAAACCCCACCTGAGCAGAAACATCGAAAGCGCGTCCAGGTGCGCCCGGGCTGGCTAAGCCTTCCATTTCCAAATCAGCAAAAGCGCGGTTCTGGAGAAACTGATAGCGTGCGCCCAGGTGAACGAGCGGAACATATCCCAAATCATTGAACCCATTCCCAGTGCCAGAAGAATTCGGACCTAGACCAATGCGCGCATCGCGGATTTTATTGGTGAAACCAACGCGAAAAACCAGATTCCCAATCGGATCAAACGTATAGATATAACCGATCCGATAGGAATTGAATTGGTAGTAAGCCTCAACCGGATTACCAGCTAAATACGTAAGACCGTTGAATACGATATCTTGTTCAGGCGTAATCACTTGTGTCGCTGAAAACGGCGCGTAAAGAACTCGAATACTGTGGTGAGAATTTATCGCCCAGGTAAAATAGGCGCGAAAGGTTGGACTCAACTTTGTACTCTTGAGCGAAAAAAGAGTCCCATCCGGATTCGGGATCCGAACATCATTCTTCAGTGAATTGGAAGCAGCGAGATCGAGATCAATCGTTATTTTTCTAACAGGGTTTTCTTGAGCGCTCTTCGAATAACTAATCACTCTTTCACCATTTGACTGAGCACTGGTGGTGACGCTTACCGGAATTTGCTCTACTACCCTTCCTTCTTCAGTCAATTCGACTAATACATCTTCCTTCTCTTCGGTCAACGCTTCTTGAGCAAAGACCGGGCTAAAAACGCCTGTAAAAATGGAAATCGACAGAAGGCTTGTGAAAAAATAGGGTCTGAGGTTCATCATAAATACTCCGCTTTAATTTGACAGCCCTCACAATAGACTACTTTTTCAATATGGAATAGATAATTATTGTTCTTCTGTATTAATCCATGAAAATACGGATTTGCCAGTATTGGATTTCACCAAGACAATTAGATTCGTTTCACTTCGAACTGATGCCCTCTTTTTTGAGTATTGCCCGAATGGCCTCGCGGTGGTCGCCCTGAATCTCAATCACTCCGTCTTTGCCCGAGGTCAGATAAGTTCCACCAGTCCCGCATTTCTTCTTGAGTAGCGTGGTGAGCTCTTTCAAAAATAGCTCGTTCTTGGGTAACCGGTCAATCACCGTAACCGTCTTTCCACCCCGACCATTCTTCTCAATCCGAAGAACAGCAACAAACTTGTAACTCTTAGGATCTACCTCAGGTTCGCACACGCACGCCAAAACCAACTCTTTGCATTTCGGACACTTCCGATTCATTTCCGGATCGGTGGAATAAACCAAGCGGGAGTTTTTATTGTTCATGTCTTCTTTCTATCGCATCGCCAAGATCAGGACAATGCCATGAGCAGTGGATCGATTTAAATCCAATGCTCTATCGTTAACATTTAAAAAGCTGATAACTTTTAAATGAACGAGCACGATAACGAACCTTACTGATTTCGAGTGCCACTCATCGTGAACTCACACCTTCGCTTCGTCATCCCCCCCTCCTTTTTTAGCACACCGCACACAAAGCTCACCTGATCTAGTTCAGATACATCTGTCAAAACCCTTCAATC
>JBEIKL010000109.1:0-7010 GCA_040379745.1 Bdellovibrionales bacterium
GCCCTTTCACAGAGGTTTGTGCATTCAAGTCGGTGTGGATTCCACCGCACATGTAGTGTGCCGCAGGCACCACGGGAATCATCTCTTGCGGAACCATGATCCCGTATCCGCGGCAACCTTGGTAAACCTGCGGGAATTTTTCCTGGAAAGTCGCTTCATCCATGTGTCGCATATCCAGCCACACGTGAGCATCACCGGATTTTTTCAGCTCTTTATCGATCGATTGTGAAACTACATAGCGAGGGGCCAGTGATCCCATTTCGTGATATTCGCGCATGAAGTCTTCGCCCTTTTGATTGCGTAAAATCGCTCCTTCACCGCGCAGGGCTTCGGTGATCAGAAAACTTTTTGCAGTGGGATGGAAAAGTGCGGTGGGATGGAATTGCATGAATTCCATGTTTGCGATGCGTGCCCCCGCACGATAAGCGACGGCAATTCCGTCACCCGTAGCGAGATCCGGATTCGTCGTGTAGAGGTAAACTTTTCCGGCTCCACCGCTGGCGAGAATCGTGAGATCGGCGGCCAGCGGATACACCTCGTTGGTTTCGCAGTTCAACACATAGGCACCCAGGCACTCGCCCAAGGATGCGGAGGAGTGATGAGGATTCAGTTTTCCCTCCATGATCAGATCGACCACCATGTGATGTTCGAGAACGCGGATCGTTGGAATGGAGCGCACCTTCCGGATCAAGGCCTCTTCGATCGCTTGACCGGTGAAGTCTTGAGAGTGGAGGATGCGACGTTTGTGGTGACCACCTTCCTGATGCAGGCTGTAACCCACGTCCGACTTTGAAAATTCCACGCCCCATTCGATCAATTCGCGGATACGGGCAGGGCCCTCCTTCACGCAAACATCCACAGTGGCGGAGTTGCACAAACCTGCTCCGGCATTAAGGGTGTCACGGATGTGCTCTTCAAAGCTGTCATCTTCGGACCAGACCGTGGCGATTCCGCCCTGTGCATAGCGTGTATTGCCTTCATCGATCGATGATTTCGCCAATAAAATGACGCTAGAAAATTCGGAAAAATGAATGGCCGCACTGAGGCCGGCAATTCCGCTCCCGGCAATGAGCACGGTGGCACGATTTGCCGGAAAACCTTGAGGAGATTGAGTTTGGGAAGTTGCCATTTTGGTTCTCTGTGTTAGCCTTTTAATTGGGGAGATTGTACCATGAAAACAGCTCGTATTGCCATATTTTTAACCGGAATGATCGGACTTGCCATGGGCGGTTTGATGAGCTTGTCCAGCATCCAAAGTCAGCAGGAAGAGGCTGTTTTGCGAGCGAATGAATCCCTGAAGATCCAAGGCCAGGCCTACGTGGACCAGTTCTTCGCGATCCTAGACGGCGTGCGTACCGGTTCCAGTCCCGAATACGTGTTGAATCGCTATGTGGTGAAGATGGTTCAAGGTGTACCGAACGAGATTGAAACCTCCCAGAAAGAATCACAGTCGAAAACGAAGGATGAAACTGCGAATGTCATTGATCTCGGTCTGGAAGACCGCATTCTTTCGGCACTCAAGAATCAGGTGAGTGTGAGTGATCTCAAGCTCCTGAAGTATTCAATCGGGACATATGAGATGTCCGAGATCAGCAACAAAGAAGGCATTTTCATTGCTACTCCCGGCGATTCTGAAAAGGGCACCATCCTGGGCAAGATCAATGTCACGGTGATCGACCCATCGTTGGCTATGGTCAGTTTTCCGAAACTTCAGAGTTCCAATCCGGGCATGCAGGCATTCCTGATTAGTAACAGTGGACGGGTTCTGGCTCACACTTCCAATCCTTATGTGGGCACTGATCTCCGTAAGGCCGAAGGACTGAAGCCGGTGATCGAGAACTTGTTCATCGGCGCACAAAGCGGTGCGATTTCCACTTATCGCGCGATCGATGGAACCAATCAACAAGTCGCCTTCGTGCGCGCTGGGGCGTTGCCGTTTGCGATCGGTGTCGAGCAACCTGCAGTGGCTTTCGTGTTCTCGAAAACCTGGCTTGAAGAACAGATTACGTCCGGTGCGGCCCGTAAGGCCCTCGGGATGATCTTTGTCATTCTGGCGATCTCACTCGCACTCTTCAGTGGCGTGAGCATTTATTTCAACCGTCGCATCCAGCGTGAAATCAAAGTCACCCGCTTCAACGAACGAATCCGCAAGGAAGAGTCTGAGCCTACCACCCAGCCTTCGACTCCGCCGGTGTTCAATCAGCCATTGGTGATGGACGCAGATGATCGCATCCTGGGCGCAGCAGAGGACTTTGTGGTTTCCAAAGGACAGATCGATTCCGAAATCCGCAATCAGGAAGAGGCGCGTGCCGGCCTGATCGGAACTCCGGTTCAGACCAAGGCTTCCAAGGGACCGAAAATCAAGGTACATCGGGATTATTCCGAGGATCTCAATCAACGGGTGAGTGTGGCGAAGTCGCCCGAAGAAATTGAAAAGGTGCTCGTGCAGTTGACTTCCGAGCTTTCGGAAAGCCCGACCCTGTTTTTCCGTTATCATAAACGACTTCAGAATCTCGTGCTTTCTTCGGTTGCCGGAAATGTCCAAGTGAAGAGCCGCAATCTGTTCCAAGCTTATATCCGTAAGGACATCGAGGAACAGATCGAGAATTTCGCAAAAGAAGGAAAAGTCGCATCTCTTAGCAATTATGGTCCGATGAGCAAGATGATGATCGCCCAGTTGAACGTTGCTCATTTCGAGGCTTGGGCCCTGACCAGCGAGCCGGATGTGAGCGGAACTCCGCAATTGGTGGGAGTTCTGGTGGTCTTGAATGCGGGTTACCGGAGCGCACAATCCCGACCGATCCTTTCGAAGATGCTGAAAGAGGCTGGAAATCATTTGTTCGCCCAACAGAACAAGATCGCCCCACGTTCACGTTCCATCCGTCCATCAGGTTCGATCACCCCTGAACTGAATTCCGAAGCTTGAGAGCGCGCGCGATCCTTTCCAGCACCGCGCTTTTGAACAACTTTCGGGTCATTGCCAAAAAGGCGGGAGATCAGTTACTCCTACCGATGGTGAAAGCCGATGCTTACGGTCACGATGCATCCTGGGTGACGTCTGTGCTCTGGAAAAATGCATCTGTACAAAAAAAACTTTTTGCCTTCGGTGTCGCGACTTTTCGAGAGGCTCTGAGCATCCGTCAATCGCTTCCTTCGAGTGCGAATGTTCTGCCGATTGTGGTATTTTCCGATTGTGCGCCTTTTTCAATGGATTGGATCAAATCGTGTGAACGGAATCGATTCGAGCCCGTGTTCAGTGATGTCCGCTCATTTTTGGAGTTCCAGAAGGCTCAGACCGCTAAGCCACAGTCCAAGCGACTCCCGTTTCACATCGAGGTGAATACCGGCATGAACCGACTGGGAATTCCGGTTGAATCGTTGGGATTGGTGAAGTTGAACCCGCGTTCCGTATTCACCCATCTTGCGGAATCGGAGAGCCCGAACAGCGAGCTTACCTTGGGTCAAATGCGACTTTTCGATCAAGTGATTTCATGGAAAAACGAGGCTTCGCCGGAGAGTTCCATCCATTTTGCAAATAGCGGGGCGATCTGGAATGCGAAGGTTTTTTCAGCGTTTTCCAGAATGGATCTGGTGCGCCCGGGACTTTCCCTTTACGGGATCCGACCCGACCGCAAGTCCCGCAACGACGGCCTTCAGCCCGTCATGGGGTTTCAGGCTCCAGTCATTCAAAAAACTTTTTTGGTCAAAGGTGATCGGGTCGGGTATGGTGGTACCTACCGTTCGGCAAGCACGAAGGGGGAGTGGGTTGCCACTCTTGGTGCGGGATATGCCGATGGAGTGTTTCGGGCGATGGCTAATCAGGAAAAAATCGTGGGTAAGGTCAGTATGGATCTGATCACGGTGAAGGCATCCGCTAAAACGAGGATCGGTGACTGGATCACTCTCTGGGGCTCTGGAATCGATCCTTATGAAGTGGCGGATCGGGCCGGAACCATTCCTTATGAAATCACCACCCGCATTGGTGGAAGAGTGGACAGGGTTTATGAGTGAACAGAATTCAACCGTAGAATATGCAATCGAACTCAAAGATGTTTATAAATCATTCCGTGAGGGACGCGACCAGATCCTGAAGGGAGTGTCGATCGGCTTTCCAAGTGGGAAACTGACCTATATCCTTGGGTCTTCCGGTACGGGAAAATCCGTGACCTTGAAGCACATCCTCGGCCTTCTTTCACCGGACAGCGGTCAAGTCAAGGTGCTGGGTACGGATCTCGCCACGCTGACACTGGCTCAAATGACAACCTTCCGAGAGAAGTTCGGGATGGTTTTCCAGAACTCCGCTTTGTTCGATGACATGACTATTTTCGAGAATGTCGCCTTTCCCTTGCGCGAGCATACCTCGCTTTCCGAGGAGGAGATCGATCGGGAAGTGGTGGCGATCCTGAAGTTGTTGGGCATGAACGGGCCTTATGACAAATTTCCGAGCGAGATTTCCGGGGGGATGAGAAAACGCGTGGGCATTGCGCGCGCCATGATCCGTAAACCCCAGGTGTTGCTTTACGATGAACCCACTACAGGGCTTGATCCGTTGACCCGAATGACTGTCGATGAAATGATTGAAACCCTCAAGCGTGAGTTCTCCTTGACCTCAGTGGTGATTTCACATGACATTCCTTCCGCACTCCGTTTGGCAGATCAGATCGTCTTTCTCGATCAGGGGAAAGTGGTATTTGCGGGACTACCAGCACAATTCGTGAAATCAGAACATCAGGCCATCCGCGACTTCATTCGATCGGATCTGGTTTCGTTCGAATCCTTGAAGGTTGCGAAATGAAAACCGAGGAACGTTGTTGGTTGATCCGTTACGCCGATCATTCTTTTTCTCGCCCCTTGAATGAAGCGGAATTGTTGAAACTCTTTTCCGATGGGAGCATGAAACCCCAGGATGAGTTGTGTTGTTCCGGCGGTTACTGGTTTTCAGTGAAGGATCCGGGTGAGATGCGGAAGTATTTCGGTGACCTTTCGATCGATCATATTTTCAGGAAACAGAAAGAGGAAATCACCGAGGAACACTTCAAGAGCACTGCGAAGATCGTGGTTCCCAAGAAGGAAATGGAGGAGTTGAAGAAGCAGGCGGAAATCACCGCTTCCTCGTTCAATTCGACACCGAGACCGGTGGAATCTCCGGAGTTTGCGATCCGGAATCCATTTCCGAAAACCGAAGAAAGGCCCGCATCTTTTTCTGCGGGGAAATTCATTTTGTTCGCCTTGGCCATCTTGGTGGGGATTCTGTTCTTCCTGAGGATGAGCTGATGTTTCCGAGGAAGAGATCCTCAATCCAGATTTTTCCAGGGGCTTCACCCATCATTTCTGAAATCGTATCGTTCAATTTTTTCAGGGCAAGGGGTTTGTTCGACAGGAGTTCTTGTTTCCAGATTGGATGATCCACATCGATGATCATCGTTTTTTCGCGGACCTGTCTTGCACGGGAGTGCTTCGCAATGGTTTCTCCGACAGCGGGTGCCCAGGCTTCGATCATGCGGGCGTCCTGCATGCCTCGTTTCAGGCTCTTATTCTCAGAGAGAAGTTTCTGGAGTACCTTGTTCAGCACCTGCATGACCGTAATCCTTGCTTAAACCATCCCAATTTGTCAAAATAAGTGCAACGATGACGCGGATTTTTAAGTTAATGAAACGGTTTGCCATTTTCTCTGTTGTGACCACGCTGGTGGGGGGCTGTGGATACCACATGCGGGGGGTGGATCGCCCCTTCTTCAAGAGCCGCGACCTGAAAACCCTTTATGTTCACCCGGTTTTGAATAACTCGTATAAAGCCGGGGTGGAAATCTCCGTATACAATGCGATTCGCAAGCGTTTTGCTCAAGGTGGGTATATCCGACTGGTTACGTCTTTGAGTGATGCTGATGCGTCCATTCAGGCAACCGTTCTGACGGCCAGCTATTCACCTCAGGCGGTTACCACTGCCGATAAATTGGCCTATGTAGGTGTATCGAAAGGCCCCAGCACGGTTCAGATCGCGTCCAGTTATCAGGTTTCACTGAATGTCCAGTTTGAGATGGTGGATCGATCCAAAAAAAGACTGTGGAGTGATACGGTGAGTCGTTCCAAGGGCTTTCCTGCATCCACTTACATGGGGACTTTGGGGACCACTTCCGCTCTGATCAATGAAGGGGAGTTTGAGCGCACACTTCAGGAGCTTTCTGTGGTTGTTGCAACCGATGCTGAAGAATCGGTGAACAGTATTTTCTAAGACTGTCCCGTTCCCTTTCAAAAAGGCATCATGCTAGGATAAAAACATGAAAATGAAGATTCTTCCCTTGTTGATTCTTTCTCTCTTCCTGTCCATGCACTCATCTGCGGAATCGATTCCGCAATTCAAGAAGGTGATCTGGATCTGGTTGGAAAACACTTCTTATCAATCGATGATGAATCAGAAATACATCCGTAACATCTGGTTGAATCATCCATCTGTTCGCTTCACCAAGATGAAGCAAGTGAGCCCGATTGCCCAAGCGAACGTGGTGGCGATGATTTCTGGAAACGATTTTGGCATTCGCGACAACGAACTGATGCGTATGTTCGCGCCGACCATCGTTGACCTCTTGGAATCCAGATCAATCACTTGGAAAGTGTATGCCGAGCAATATCCGGGATCATGCTACCTGAATGAAGGCATTGGCGATTATAAGCGCTATCGGGTTCCGTTCCTTTCTGTTTCCCAGATCCAATCCGACCGTCAACTCTGCTCGAAAGTCGTGAACTTCAGGTTTTTGGAAGAAGACACGAAATACAATGCGTTTCCGGATGTTTCCATCGTGATTCCAAGCCAGCGCGGCGGCGGTGCCACCAGCAATACCGCAACCGCGTCAGGCACCGTACAGCGGGTGATTGAACCGATCCTTTCGAATCCCGAAATCCTTTCCGAGACCACTATCATTCTCACCACCACCACCAATCCCGAAGTGAAAAGTCCGGAGCTTGTCTCGATGAGTATCGGCAACGGGGTGAAGGATTTTGCGATGACCAACA
>JBEIKL010000110.1:0-6974 GCA_040379745.1 Bdellovibrionales bacterium
CCATGATCGCAGAGGTTTATGGACCGAACCGTGAAGTCCGCGAAAAAGTGGCAAGTGAAATCGAAGGAGTGTTCCATAACGAACCGAGTGTGGTGGATCTGGATACCACGAACCGCGAGTTAAGGAAGCGCAAGTTCTATCTCTTTGACCGCATTCAAGGTGGTTTGATGGGTTCGAATGCCGAGTCCGTTGCCGGATTGGGTGGATTGGTTTTCAGTGAAAACCGAATGGGTCTCTTGAATGAGTCCCTGCATCCGGAAGAAATCGGAATCGATCTTTCCGTCGATCAAGCGATTCGTTCCAGTGAACAGCCGTTCATGGGGCAAACGATTCCTTCTTTCGAATCCGGATCGATCAGTGCGTCCAGCTTGCTCATGAAGCCGACGATCCGTTCGAATCCGGTTCTTTATCGTAAGAATCTGAAACCGGTCTCGTATGTGATGAGCGAGTTGTCCGGAGCGGAAGAAGCGCCGGTTTACGGAATCCTGAAGCTGGCACCGAAAATCAACTATCCGACCCAAACGGCCGATGTTCCTTGGGATACCGAGCAGCCGATCGTGAAGTGGGATGGTGAATGGTTCATCACGTATGAAGTGTTCCGCGATCTGGGCGGAGCGTTTGCGGTTGTCATCGTTTTGATCTACGTCCTCGTACTCGGCTGGTTCCGCAGTTATCTCGTGCCTCTGGTGATCATGGCTCCGATTCCGATCAGCTTGATTGGAATCCTGCCGGGACACGGAATCGTGGGCGCGTATTTCACGGCGACTTCCATGATCGGTTTCATTGCCGGTGCCGGAATCATCGTGCGGAACTCGATCATTCTCGTCGATTTCATCGAACATCAGATGAAGTCGGGTATGGCATTGAAAGAGGCGGTGATCAGCGCCGGTGTGCTCCGCTTCCGTCCGATGCTGTTGACCGCAGCTGCCGTGGTGGTGGGCAGTGCGGTGATGTTGGCTGATCCGATTTTCCAAGGATTGGCAGTGAGTTTGATGTTTGGAGAGATTGCAGCAACGGTATTGAGCCGTTTTGCGGTACCAGTGATGTATTACTGGTTTTTAGGTAACAAAAGAAAGGGACAATTGTCATGAAAATCGAAAATCAAATCCGTGTGTTTGCAGGTACATTCATTTTGGCCAGTCTGGTGTTGGCTCACTATCATTCAACCAACTGGTATTATTTCACCGCATTTGTCGGCGCGAATCTGATTCAATCCGCTTTTACTTGCTTCTGTCCACTTGAGATCATGTTGAGAAAATTGCAGCCGCAAAAACAATGAAATGGGAGACATATATGAAATTTGAAAAAAACATCGGTAATATCGAACGCGTGATTCGTGTGGTTCTGGGAATTGCTTTGGTCAGCATGGCTTTTGTTGGTCCTGCGAATCTTTGGTTCTTGCTGGGTTTGGTTCCCCTCTTGACCGGTTTGTCGGGTACTTGTCCTCCGTATCAGATTCTCGGGATCAACACATGTCGGAAAAAGTAAAACCCTGGGATGATCGTTATACTGGCAACGAGTTCTTCTACGGTACCGAACCGAATGATTTGCTGAAGTCTCAGATCGCTGCGATTCAACCCGGGGGTGAGGTTTTGTGCCTTGCCGAGGGTGAGGGGCGCAACGCGGTTTACTTGGCCCGTCAGGGATTCAAGGTTACTGCCGTGGATCAGTCTCCTGTAGGCTTGGAGAAAATGCACCACTTTGCAACTCAGCATGGAGTGAAGGTGAAAAGCATTGTTGCTGATCTGGAAGATTTCCGAATCGAATCATCCCATTGGGATGCAATTGTATCCATCTGGTGTCATGTTCCACCACCATTGCGCGCAAAACTGCATCAATCGGTGGTTCAGGGCTTAAAGCCCAATGGCGTATTGATCCTGGAAGCCTATCATCCACGACAATTGGAATTCAAAACCGGTGGCCCACCGGATGCCGGGTTGATGATGACCGAGTCGACATTGCGATCTGAATTGAGCGGACTGGATTTTGAATTGATTCAAGAAATCGAGCGGGATGTACAGGAGGGTAAGGGGCACTTTGGAATGAGTGCGGTCACTCAGCTCCTGGCGAGGAAAAATTAGGAACAGGCATCCACCCATTACCACCAATGCTTGCCCTTTTTGATGTATCCGTTTTTTAGGAATCGATCGCGCAATCGTTTGAAGCGTGATTTGGAAGCTTTGAATGGCTGGTACTTCGCATTCACCACGAATTGCTCCAGTTTCCAGAGGTTCTTTTCGGAGTGACGCCAATCGGTGCCGCTTTCGTCGAGGTTCAAAACGGTGTATCCGATCATTTCACCGGTTTCATCGACAAACGGATCGTAGTAACTCAGAGCCAGATCGCGGATGCTTCTGAACCGCGGTGATCGTCCATGAAGACCCGGACATCGGGATTTTCCAACAGCCCCCCAGCCGGACTCTGTTTTGTAGACAAATACCACGTGATTCAACAGATCGATCGAATCGAGGCAAAGAATCAGGGGCGGGTGCCCATGGTGCTCGAGGATTGCAGCCGCAATCGCACTTCCTTCCAAGCAATGGGCGAGTTCATCTCGGAATGCAGCCAATGCAGATCGCGCCGTTTCACCATCGGTTTCCTTGTTGTAAGTGAAGGTGCGAAGCAGCGATTGCACCTTCTTCGGTGAATTGTGTTTTTTTGCGATGGACTGGAACAGCGTCTTCTTCTTTTGCGCTTCTTTCATTTTTGCAGTGAGAAAGGGTTCATGCCTTGTAAGGGAGTGCGCCCGAGGTTATCAGTCGAGATGTTCAAACGAATCGAGCAATTGTACCGGTCTGCTCGTACCCCATCCTGATCCCGCGTGATGTGATAGCAGAGCGAAGCTCCGCCTCCGTCCGTAAGATACCTGATGGTTCCTTCTGTTTTTCCGCCCCAATTTCCAGGATAGGTTTGGTCCTTGATGGATTGATAGAGATTCTTGGCAGGATCGCCTTCGCAGATGAGAGCAAGATAGCGATTGTATTGCCCGGACTTATCCAGATCCTCACTGACCTGATAGAACGGATGCTGTTTGGAGAGAGACTTCTTGATACACTGACGCACTTCCGACTCACCGGCAGTCGCCTTGAACAGGGCGACTCCGACTCCGAAAGTGGTGAATAGCAGAATGGCCAAAAGGGCTCTCATCTCTGAACTGATCGGTATTTGGCGCGGTGTTCTTGAGTGGTGCCCTGCTATTCATTCTGTCATGAATTTGACGGTTCTGGCAGTTGGTCAGTCGTTTTTCAGGGAGATGAACAGTGCATCCCGATCGCGCTGGGCGACCGGGTAGTTCGGATGCAAGGAGTGCTCGCGTGCGCGCTTCAAGGGGAGGATTTCGTGCCGCCAAAAGCTCCTGAGCTCGCGCAGGTGTTCCTGTGTCTCGGATGATCTGGCAAGTGCCCCCGGCTTTTCCAAGAGCAACAGGGCGAGTTCCTCGACGGCAAGGAAATGATCCCCACTCAGGAAAGGATCAAGCAGGGGCATCCAATCGATGGGAACCTGTCTGAACCCGTATGCATATTCGAATTTTTTCGGAGGCCCGATCAATCCCGTTTTCTGAATTTGTCCGCGTGGAATCGAGTGACCGATCATGCGCAGGAGTTCGATCAATGAAAAGAATGCGGTCTTCGTTCGCAAGCGAGAACGGAACGCACCGTGAAATTCAAACCCCGGATAATCCGACGGTTGAGTGGTGTAACACACGAAGAATTGTCCGGCTTGGTCGCCGGTACCGATGCGGATTCCGATCATCGGGTATAGAAAGTAAAAGGCCCCAGCCACGTTCCATTTCGGTCGATGCTCTTGGATCAACTGGTTTTCGAGTCTGAGTGCGTGGATCTCGCTCTCACAGATTTCAAACTCAAGCCGCGCGGCTTCTTTCCTGATCTTGCGCATTTTCGCATGCGCCTTGCAACGACGGGCATTCCGATATTGTGAAATGCGACGGCTCAGATTCTTGGCCTTGCCGATGTAGATGAGCACGCCCTCTTTGTTGTAGAAGCGATAAACACCGGGGTTGGATGGAAGTTCCAGATCGAGTTGCATCTCTTTCAAGAATAACCGCGATCAGAGTTTTTTCTCCAGGATTTTCATGATCATCTCTAAACCTTGCACATCCACTTCTGAAAAATCATTCAAGCGATCGCTGTCCACGTCCAATACCCCCAACACTTGAGTTCGGTTTCGGTTGAATACGGGAATCACGACCTCGGAGCGCGATACTGAAGAACAAGCGATGTGTCCCGGAAACTGATCCACATCGGGAACCAGCACCGATTGTCGAGAGGTGTAGGCATGACCACAAACTCCGCGGTGAAAAGCGATGCGCGTACAGGCAATCGGACCTTGGAACGGCCCCAGCACCAGTTCGTTCTCTTTTACCCAGTAGAATCCCACCCAGAAAAACCCAAACGCTTGTCGAAGAGCGGCGACCAGATTGGCCTGATTCGCAACGAGATCGGTTTCATCCGCGATCAAGTTCTCCAATTGAGGAATCAATTCACGGTAGATCACGGATCGATCATCGGTTTTTGAAAAAGTGAGATTTTCAGCCATTTTTCGACTCTATCATGGGCTTCAGCTCGTCGGTAGTGAGGTAGAAAAGATTATGACGCATTTTGTTGATTTCTCTAGTCGGATGCTTTAGGTTCGCCCAATGAAGTTTTCCGATTTTGCCCTGTCCTCCGAACTCTCCCAAGCCATTCAAGCCATGGGGTTCGATGAGCCCACCCCGATCCAACAGCAAACCATTCCTCTTTTAATGGAAGGTACGACCGATTTTCTGGGCTTGGCATCAACCGGTACAGGTAAGACGGCGGCGTTCGGAGTTCCACTCCTCGAGCAACTCGACCCGAGTGTGAAGACGGTACAAGCCTTGGTGTTGTGCCCGACCCGTGAATTGGCGAAACAGGTTTCTGAACAGTTCAACCTCTTGGCTCGTTTCAAGCATACGAAGACCCTGGCGGTATACGGCGGGTCTGATTACGGCGGGCAATTGCGCGCACTTCGCGATGGAGTGAGTGTGGTCGTCGGAACCCCGGGCCGGATCATTGATCACCTGGAGCGCGGCACGTTGAAGATCGATCAACTCAAGACCGTGGTTCTGGATGAAGCCGATGAGATGATTTCCATGGGTTTCCGCGAGGAAATCGAATCCATTCTTTCCCGCGTGGATCAGGAAGGCAATCTTCAAAAGTGGATGTTCTCGGCAACGATGAGCAAGGATATCCGCAAGATCACCGATAAGTTCCTGCGTAATCCTAAACAGGTTCAGATCAACAAGGATTCCGGCGGTGCAGCCGCTACAGTTTCGCAACATTATTTCCCGGTCCATGAAGACCAAAAAATCTCATTGCTCGAAAACCTCATTGATTCAGCCCCTGATTTTCACGGACTGGTGTTCTGTCAGACCAAGATCCTGGTCGAGGAAATCACCCGTCAGTTGAAGATGGACGGCTATGCCGCCGATTGCCTTCATGGTGACATGGACCAGAAATCACGCGAACGCGTGATGAAGGGTTTCAAGTCTGCTCAGGTGAAAATCGTGGTCTGTACCGATGTTGCGTCCCGCGGGATCGATGTCAAAGGTCTCACTCACGTGATCAACTACTCGCTTCCGCGCGAGTTGGAGAACTACGTTCACCGCATCGGCCGTACCGGCCGTGCCGGAAAAGAAGGAGTGGCATGGAATCTGGTGAATCCGGGTCACATGAATCTGGTTCCTCAGATTGAAAAACTCACGAAAGCCAAAATGACCCGTTCCGGTTTCCCTAAACCAAAGGACATCATGCGCGCAAAGGCGGAACGTGCCTTGATCGAGTTCGCCAACCTGGCATCGGTTGAGGGTGTGAACAATGAACTCGCCACCGAGATCATGAACGAAACCGGCTGGAAGCAGGCACTGGAGTCCATGACCAAGGAAGAGATCGCTGTTCGGTTCCTTTCTCGCAACCTCAAGGTCAATGCCATCGCCAAAAGCATTCACGATGAACCCCGTCGCAAGGAAGGTTCCACACGGGATGACCGTCGCAAGGATTTCATGGATCGGAACCAGAAGCCTTGGAAAAAAGATTCCAAGTTCAAGCCTTTCTTCAAAGGTGAAGGCAAGTTCGGAGATCGGAAAAAAGGCGACTTCAAAAAAGGTGACTTCAAGAAAGCGGATCACTCAAAAGGTGATCGCATGCCCACAGGCTCCGTACGTGCTAAATCCAAGAAGCCGATGTTCTCAACCTTCAAGGATCCGAAATTTCAGCGTGCAGTGATCTCCTGATTCCTGCGGATCGTCAGGCATTTCGCAACTGATCGGGGGAGTTTTTCCCCTTGATTCCCATTCACTATTCATTCTTTTCGTTTTCGCGCCGGCATGATTGATGCTTGCTCGTTTCTGTTCCCCACTTGATGACCATGAATCCTCAGGCTTGGGGCCATTGAGATAAACCAATTAAAAGGAAAACGAATCATGAAAAAATTAACGAGCCTGCTCTTGATGGCATGCCTGATGACCCAATCGGCATTTGCCGCAACTCCAACCAACAAGAACCAGATGATCGCAAAAGTATTCAATGAATACCGCTATCAAATGACCGTATCGGTTGACCCGAATTCTGCGGACTACCGCGAGCGCGCATTGACGGAGTTCAAGGCGAAAATGTCGAATCTTCAGCAACAGGGTGTTACACCGGTGGAGATCATGGATTACCTGCGGAATTCCATTTTGGATCCTTCCACTCGTGCTGATTTTGATCGCTTGATGACTCAAGTGAGCGAAAGCAAGGTATCCTCGGAAGAAGCAGGTAATCTCGCGATGCAGTTCATGGCCGGAAAATACCAGCAAGGTGCGAGCTACGGTGGCGGCGGAAGCATGAAAACGTTCGGTGTGATCCTGGGCGTGGTAATTGTCGGAGTGGTGACTTACTTCGCATACCAATACCTCAACGGCAAGTGGCCTTGTGACAAGACCGATACGGTAACCA
>JBEIKL010000111.1:0-6836 GCA_040379745.1 Bdellovibrionales bacterium
CAGTATTACTGCAATTTGAGCTCAGTATCTGACAATTCCAAGGTCTGGCCATATTTGAAGCATTACCAAAATCCAGTTTATGAAAAAGCACTGGCATCCATGGCAAAGAACGGGAGTGATTACAAGAACTGGATCAAGACACTAAGGGTTTTGGGTGAGATGAAAGCTCAAGATGACTTCGAGCCGTAAAAGGCTCGCTTTGTGAGTAAGAGTGGTAGGCCCAGAGGGACTTGAACCCCCGACCAATCCGTTATGAGCGGACTGCTCTAACCAGCTGAGCTATGGGCCCGTACCAACAAACCCAGACTAGCAATTCAGTCATATTTAGTCCAGACCTGAAATCCCCACTTTGCCCCACCCTTCGATCATGCTTACATGGAAAGATGATCGGACTCATCGGAGGAATTTTCGGCGCGTTTTCCGCTATCGTCTTCATTCAGCTCATTCACTGGGCCGGATCGATCCGACAACTCAGTCCGTGGTGGATTTTCACGCTCCCTTTTTCTGGAATGCTGATTCGCTATGGGTATCTTCGGTACGGCAAGGGAATCCTCGAAGCACCCACGCTCGCAATCAGTGTATTTCTCACCCATCTGGGTGGCGGATCTGCCGGTCGCGAAGGCGCCATCATTCACCTAGCCCGCATCCTCTCCACATTCACCGGAAAATTCCTGAACTTTGAAGAACGAAAATCCCGCAAACTGATCATCGCCTCGATCGGATCCGGATTCGGCGCCTCACTCGGAGCACCCTTTGCAGGCCTGATCTTCGGCTTCGAAGTGAATCGTCATCCGTTTTTACGCCCGATGACCGTACTGCATTCGATCATCGCTTCATTGATTGCCAGCACACTCTTCCGTTGGTCGGGGCTATTGCCGTTCCGTCTTCCTGAGTTTGTGGTTCCGGATTATTCGCCAACCGTATTTGCCCTAACCGCGGTAGTAGGGATCCTCTTCGGATTCATGACCGTGATTTACCATGCATTGAAACGGAAATGGGAAGAACGCCTTTCACTTCATTCACCCCTTTTAGCGGGCTTCATCGGTGGCGGAATCCTGTTCACCTTATTCTGTGTTTTCAATCTGAAGTCCTACCAGGGATTGGGAGAAGACGGAATCCTCATGGCCCAACGACAAATCATGCCGCTATCTGAAGCATTTCGGAAATTGGTTCTGACCGTGGTGACTCTGGGGTCGGGATTCCAAGGGGGAGAATTTTTCCCTCTGGGCTACATTGGTAGCGCACTGGGAAGCTCTTTCGGCTTCATTCATGCCTCTTCAGCAGTCCTATATTCATCAATTGGATTTGTGGCCATTTATGCCGCTGCAACGGGAACCCCGATTGCGGGCACCCTTCTGGCCTGTGAACTGTTCGGATGGAAAATCCTGCCCTATGCGGCTTGCGCTCTATTTCTCGCAGACCGCATCCACAAAAGACTGTCGTTCAAATCCGGTCAAGATTCGTGATGATCTTGTTCACGGACTGACCGTTCATGGAGCGCACATGGATCAAGGTGTCCACAGCGGGAAATGACTTCAGGGTGATGGTCTTGCTGAACGACTTGACCGAATACTGGCAATCGACCTGACCTTTTTTGACCAAGGGAAGAACTTCGATCACATTGGTCGACTTGTAGCTGACTTGAACCACATCCAGTTCCAAACAAGAGTTGGTGAAATAACCCATGAGAGTCAATTGGGGGTTCGGATCTCCGTTTTTGCCGTCGAAGCGGATCTCACTGACCGGAGCATACAGACGCTCGTCGGTGGTTCCGGTTTGAGTGGTGGTGATCGCCTGGTTGATCGGCAGATCAGCCATCTTCACGTAATTCCCGGCTTCGCCACGAACCATGACCCGGTAATTTCCCGCGGGCAATGCTCCCAGATCAATGACCTTGCTATAAGGGATGTACATATCCAGATCGGAACAGTCACCGTTCAAGGTGACCGTGTTATCGATTTGAATCTGGAATAGCTCGCGGTTCACGGAGTGCTGGGTAGCTCCCACCTTCATGCAATAACCGCTGAAATGACCGGCGATGACCAATTGGGCATTATCGTTGGAGTCGAAGCTTTTCGGAGAAAAAACAAATTCCGGCTGATTTACCACCGTGCGTGACTGAGCCACGGCAACTTGAGTGCCAACCATGCAAACCACTACTACCAACGAACGGATCATTTTCTGAATCATGACGCTTTCTTACACCCGTTGCCGAGTATTTGCCAAGGTTTAAGGGTGTTAAAAAAACCCTGAAAAAAGCGCCAATCATTCAAGGGGTTTGCTAGTTCACTTGATAACGGATTCCATTAGCACTGAAGCCGATCGAGCCCGGTTCCATCTCTTTCACTTCGGTACCGGTATGAAACTTTCCGTATTCGATCAGGCCTGAATTCACGGTATTCTGGAACTTTTCAGTTGCCAGGAACTTCATCATCGAGCGCGACAGCAACAGCATGCAGAGTTCGCGCGTTTTGCGCAGAATGAACTGACTCCGAAGGATTCCGGTCCCCTTCAACGAACCCTCGAATGCGGTTCGAAGCAACACCAGTTCCTGCGTTCCGTCCGTGCGGGTTTTCCAAGCCACTTTTGCTTTCAATGAAACATCCTCGAAGCTGATCGCACCCAAACGGCTGCGGATCGCTTTTGACCGATCTTTCACCGGAATCCGAAGCTCGAACGCACCATCGAGGAATTTCAGTTCCGGAGTACCGGCCTGCAGATGATCGAACTCGAGATCGACAATATCGCCGATCACGGTGAGGTCGACCGGGGTAACGGAGGGCTCAACACCGAGGTAACGGATGGACGGTGCAGGCTGGAAAATCGCCTTCCTGCCATGCATTTCGATGGAATTCAATTCGGGGCGCATCAGGGTGAAAACCGCATCGAGATCACGACCGGTGAATTCGACATCGAGAGCTGCCAGTGCGCTGGAAGAGAAAAGACAAACCAGGATCAAGAGAATGGAACGAATCATCTGCACCTCCTTGTGCATCTTTCTTTTCGTTCACGGTTGGGGTCGGGTTGAATGAATGTGCCACCATCGGCAGGAATTCACCGCCAGATTGCACGACGCAAAACACTCAGGGCAATTCCCGTAATTACGCAAGTGCATGCTCCGGAATGGATGGGATGATTCAAAATGTGGGAATGAAGTGCTAAAAACAAAAAAGGCAGGAAACGTCATAACGACCGGTTCCTGCCCTACACTACTGACGAATCGAGCCGAAACATCCGGCCTGGTCGTCCATCATGTCCGACCGATGAATTTCTTCCGAAGCTACTCCGGGGTTCATCGATCACGATTCTAGATAGTGCAAAGCGAATGCCAACTCCCATCAAACGTCTGATAATGGCTGAAATCGCATTTAAGCGCACTGAAAGAGCCTGTAGGACGAAAGTCGGAAATCCGACTGATGCTGGAAGGGGATTTTTACCCCAACCCCAGATTCAGAATGTGGTGAATTCCCCCGTACAACGGGATTTGAAGGCATATTCACGGAGAGAGTAAGCACACCCGTGGTTGAGTTCGTCGTTTTGTAGACCCTTGCAGTACTCCTCAACACTCGAAAAACTGTGCGCTCCGGTCTTGCAGTCGTTATAGGTGAAGTCGTATTTCAGATTGGTGATCGCAGCATCGTCGGCAGCACCACACGCAGTAAAGCCGAAGCCTATCAAGAGAAGAAGAATCATTTTTTTCATAGTGCGGATCTCGTATCAGATCTGCCGGCACCGACCAACAGACTTCGAACTCCAAAAGACCCGTATGGTTTTATATTTAGAATGGGGACCGCATTCAGCTGACGAAAATCGGATTCCAAACAAAAAAGCCCCGATGGAAGTTCCACCGGGGCTCAATTATTTTAAGATGGTTGCCTAACCTATATTCTCAGTTCAGCTAAAATTTGCTCAGCAAATTTTGAACACATTGAGTGTTCACGCCGAATTGTTCACGATTAGGCATCCTGCCTAATCGTCTTTCTTCAAAGAGTTCTTGAGCTTGTCGCCAAGGAGGTCACCCATAGAGGTACCCTTCTTGCTCTTGTCGCCCATGTAACCTTCGTAGTTAGCGCGCTCTTCAGAACGAACAGATTGCTTGATGGACAAGCTGATGCGGCGTTCTTTAGGCTCGATCGAGAGGATCTCGGCTTTCACTTTGTCGCCGAGTTTCACTACGTCGCCAACTTTTTCTACGCGTTGTTCAGAAAGTTCTGAAACGTAGATGAGACCTTCCACACCTTCTTCGATTTCGATGAACGCACCGAAGTCAGTGATCTTGGTCACGACGCCATCCACAGATTGACCTGGACGGTAGCGGGACTTGATGTTTTCCCAAGGATCGCGCTCGAGTTGTTTGATACCCAAGCTGAATTTCTCAGCTTGTTTGTCGATACCAAGAACAACCGCTTTGATCTTGTCGCCTTTTTTGAATTTCTCAGATGGGTTAGCCACTTTCTTGTTCCAGCTAATGTCTGAAACGTGAACGAGACCGTCGATGCCCATGCCGACGTCAACGAACATACCGAAGTCCGTGATGGACTTGATTTCTGCTTCGTCAACGATCGCGCCAACCGGATATTTCAATTCAAGAGCATCCCATGGGTTGTCTTGAAGTTGTTTCATACCGAGGCTGATGCGCTTGTTGCGGGTGTCGACTTCGAGAACTTTACATTCTACAACGTCGCCGACTTTCACGAACTTGCTTGGGTTCTTCACGCGCTCAGTCCAGGACATTTCGGATACGTGGATGAGACCTTCAACGCCGTCGTCGAGTTCAACGAATGCGCCGTAGTCTTTGAGGCTAACGATCTTGCCTTTTACCACTTTACCGACTGGGAATTTGTATTCCGCTTCGTCCCATGGATTTGGAGATACTTGTTTCAAACCGAGAGATACGCGCTCTTTTTCGCGGTCGTACTTCAGGATTTTCACTTTCACTTCGTCGCCCACTTGGAACAACTCGCTTGGGTGCTTGATGCGGCCCCAGCTCATGTCCGTGATGTGGAGCAATCCGTCCATACCACCGAGGTCGATGAACGCGCCGTACTCAGTGATGTTTTTCACGGTACCGGCAACGATCATGCCCTCTTGCATTTGGGAGAGGGTTTCAGCGCGGAGGGATTCACGTTCAGCAGCAACAACTGCTTTACGGGAAAGAACGATGTTTCCGCGTTTTTTGTTGAACTTCAAGATCTTGAACTTCATGCGCTGACCGATGAACTTGTCGAGGTTCTTCACGACTTTGTTATCGATCTGGGAGCCAGGGAGGAATGCCTTCACGCCGATATCGACAGAAAGACCGCCTTTGACTTTGGTGAGAACCACACCTTCAACGAGTTGGTCTTCTTCACATGCAGCAGAGATTTCGTCCCATGCTTTGATGATCTCAGCGCGGTCTTTGGAAAGATGGATCACGCCGTTTTCGATTTCGAGGCGCTCTACGTATACAGAGAGCAAATCGCCTACTTTTACGTTCGCAGTGCCGGTAGCATCTTTGAACTCATGGAGAGGGATGATCCCTTCGCACTTGAAGCCGATGTCTACGGTCACGAACTCAGGGTTGGTGGCGATGACTTTACCGTCGATCACAGCACCTTCTTGAATTTCGTTATTTTTCTGAGCAGTTTCGAAGAGCTCAGTGAAGTCTTCGTCTTTCTTCATTTTTTGTTCGACGAGTTCGCCTTGAACATCGCTGAATTCACTCATCCAGCTGGTGTTAGCAAGAAGAGCTTTTTTCGCTGCTTTCGCAGCAAGAGCTTTAGCTTTTTCAGCCGCAGCTTCTGTATTGGTGGTTTTAGCCATTTGTTTTGATTGTCCTAACGGAAAGATCCCGGAAGCCCCGAAACGCAAAGCATTTAAAGTGGGGATTCTCGGAAGTCAGGTATTAACCGACTAGAGAGGTATAAAATACAGGGGTGTTGAAGTCAAAGAAAAAACCCCGATTGGAGGCTCCAACCGGGGCTTTTAAAACTGTTTTACTGGAAATTCAGAGCTTAGTAGCCGTAAAGGCCGCCGTACCCGCCAAGATTGAAGCCGGCGTTGAAATTCAAGCCGCCACTCAAGCCGCCGCCGTACGGGTAACCATACCCGCCGCCGTACATGCCTGGATACATTCCACCACCGCCATACATGCTCATCATCGGGTTCATACCCATGCTGTAGTAAGGACTCATCCCCATCCCGCCGCCACCGTACATGTTACCAGCATTGCTATACATCATCGCATTCTGAAGGGATGCTTGCTGAAGAGCAGACTGCTGCATTTGCATCAGGGAGGTCTGCATCTGATTCTGGATGCCCATCTGATTGGCCATGTTCGGGCCCATCATGCCGCCCATACCACCCATCATCATCGGGTTCATCATGCCGCCCATACCACCCATCATCATCGGGTTCATCATGCCGCCCATACCACCCATCATCATCGGGTTCATCATGCCGCCACCATACATGCCACCGGCGAAGCCTGGGAATCCACCCATACCCGCACCGAGAGAGAGGTTCAGACCGGCACCCATCATCGGGTTCATCATGCCGCCCATGCCACCCATCATCATCGGGTTCATCATGCCGCCCATGCCACCCATCATCATCGGGTTCATCATGCCGCCCATGCCGCCCATGCCACCCATGCCGCCGCCGAATCCGCCACCCATCCCCATCATACCGCCGCAACCGGGAGCGGATGGAGGTTGACCGATCTGTTGAGCAACATTGAGGTGATCCGAATACATCGTCATACACGCGGCCAAACCGCTGTTGTACATCGACATGTTCATCAAACCACCAGCAAGCGGAGTGACGATTCCACCGATCGCGCCGATGACTTGTGCGGC
>JBEIKL010000112.1:0-6834 GCA_040379745.1 Bdellovibrionales bacterium
GTTCAGGACACTCTTCAGCTTTAGCGTCAAAATTCCGACAAGATTTTGTGAAGAACCTTGGACTTGGACTGTTTCTCTTTTCGATTTCTATTCCCTTTCTGCTGAATCAGCAGCAACGCAAACCCGCAAGCACACCGGTTGAGGATCGCACTGCATACGGCTGGAAACTGACTTTTGCCGATGAGTTCGATTCCGCAGAGCAAGCCACCGCAAAGGGCGCTGATCCGACTTGTTTTTCGATGAAGCCCCAGTGCGCCATTGAGTTCGAATGGGACACCCGCACCTGCGACGAGAAGTATCACGCACAACTGAAGGACCTCAACAAGTGCAACTGGAAGGTGTATGACACTTACAACTGGATGGACTTCAGTGCCACACAGGAACAAGCGGTCAACTCTTTCCATCCATCCAAAGTGAAGGTTGAAAATGGCAATTTGATCCTGAGCGCGGATCGGTCCCCGATCGCCAAAGATCAATTGAATTGCAAGAAACCGTACAAGGACTCACGATTCGGATTTGAAGCACTGACTCGGGATTGTGCAATCCAATCCGGTGGCGTGAATTCATCGCAGAGAAAAATTTGGGGATCGGAAGAGTTGCTGGGTTTTGCACAAACCTACGGTAGATTCGAAGTCAGAGCGAAACTTCCTAGAGGTCAAGGAAGTTGGCCCGCCATTTGGATGATGCCTCAAGACGCTTCTAAAGAAACTTTTCCGGAAAGCGGCAAGGATTGTGGCTGGCCTTATATCGGCGAAATCGACCTGATGGAACAATGGTCGGACAACTTCAAGAAAGTCGCGTCCGGTTATATTCATGGTTACTGCAATCGAAAACTCGATGTGCGGGAGGGATTCGATGCAAAACTCGATCGTACCGACCAGAACTTTTATGTGTACGGATTGGAATGGGATGAAAACTACATCTGCTTTTTCCAAAATGACCGATATTCCGGATGCATTTACAAAGATGACCTCCTGAGAGCGAAAAATCTCATCAAAAACAAGCGCGTCGGCAAAGAGAAAGCCTGGATCGTCCACTATCCGTTTTACTGGATCCTCAATCTGACCATCGAACCCGCACTGAAAAAAGGGAAAGTGAAAGTCAATCCGGATACCTTCACCCATCAAGAAATGGTAATTGACTACGTTCGTACTTACACCCGGTGCACATCCCAAGATCCGAAAGAGTCCTGCCAGCATTTCAAAACCGAGGGAGATTACGGTGTGAGTGGTTACAACCAGGATCGAGGAGAAACCGCCAGTGCCACGATCAATGCTTACCCTAATCCGATTGCAAAATCCTTTCAGGGCGGTACGGTGAATTACAGCTTCCGACTGGATCAGGATTGTGATCAAGTCCGGATCGACTTGATGAACATGAACGGCCAGAATGTATCCAAATTGGCATCAGCCGATCAGGAAGCCTTGTTTCAAGGGGCACTAGTCAAGGATCAAGTGATACAACAGACCTTCAACATTTCAACTTTGAGCAACGGCATGTATCTGATTCGATCCGAGTACTCGTCCTGCGGATCGGAACGAACCGGAAAAGGGAATCAAGTCTTCAAACTTGCCGTTGTCGATAACAAAGAAATCAAGAAGACCCAGAAGCGCATCGAAAAACAATCCTCCGGGGATTTCCATCTGGAGAAAAAGATCATGAGCAAGCCGATCCAGATGAAATGAAAAAGCGATTGATCATCCTGTAAAAGTACACACAGAAAGATCAATCGCTTAAAGAATTAGACTATTTAAGGAATCAGCCGATTTAGATACGCGCTGAGAAACCGATGAACGGATTCAGATCATCGGTCGCTTCGGTGACGCCGATGTTGACCCCTGCATCCAACTGGACATCCGGGATCAGCATGTAAGTCAGACCGAAGTCCACGGTGGCTTGCCACTTGGAATCGGTTTCAGTACTGAATTGATTCCAGAATTCACCGTAACCACTCAACTCACCGACGATTGGGTGGCCCACGGTAAGAGAAGTGACATATTCATTGTGGAAATCATCATCCGATTCGTTCTTGGCGCGGTTGTATTGAAACATCCCGCCCAATCCCCACTCATCCGCGAGAGAGTAACCGAACGGAACCAAAAAACCACCTTCGTATTTCTTATGACCCAATCCATCTGAGTTGGTAGGCAAAGTCACAAACGGCATCACTCCCAAAGCGAAATCGCCTTCATCGTTCCCCATCAGATTCACTTTCAGGCGAAGGGTGGTGTCGCCGAAACCGCTGGTATTTGCCACTTCGGTTCCATTCACCTCGGCCTTTACAGAATTGACTGGTGCAATCACCACTTGGAAATCGATGTCGCGGGTCAAACCGAACTTCACGTTACTGAGCATCCAACTGGTACCGGTTGTCTTCACTTCCTGACCTCCAGCTGTCTCTTTATTGGAAGTCATCACGACCAAATCCGTCTCGATCTGAAAGTGACCGGCATCGACTGAAATCGGGCTTTCGGTACGATCCGGACGATCCGTCACGAAATCACGCATTTTTTCTTTGGGAACCGGATTGAACAAATGATACTGCGCCTTTTCTTCAACGGTACCAGCTGCAGATGCCAGAAGTGGAAGGGCCAACGCAAAAGTGATGATCAACGACTTGATGTGATTCATGATGTCTCCGATTCTATTGATTGAAAATATTGAATACAGGATAACCCGATTAAGCGATTCCGCAACTTGATTCTGGAATTGGATTCTTCAAGTAATCTTTATTTACCGGAGCGGACAGTGACAAAACTGCCGAATCGCGAAAGCTGGTTCTTCAGTTCGATGTATTCGCCTGCAGTCATGGATCCCTGCAGATCCGCTCGATTCATGATCTCGCTGACGATATCAATCTGTTGATTCAGTCGATGATTGACTTTTTGGAGCTCAACCAGTTCTTTTTGAATCGAATAAAGATCGGCCGATCCATTCGGAAGCTTCGTAAAATTATCAGCCTGATAGACCAGGTCTTCGGTTTCGAGAATCACGCGTTGCTGATCATTGAACTTCAACTTGAACTCACCCGACTCCAGCGCCTGTCGCATCCTTCCGACAAAGGCCTGATGCGCTTCCAGAACCAACTGATATTCGCCGATGAACTTCCGATAGGCAGGAGTGATCACTGATTTGGACTGAATCCTGATTTGACTCATTTTCTCGCCATCAGACAGATGATCCGGCAGAGATTTCATCCGATCCCGGATCAAGGTCATGGTCTTTGAATGATCGGATTTCACCGCTACCTGCATGAACTCCTTGCTCCACGCGTGCAACTCTTCCGAGGACACATATTGATCATAAATGCCACCGGTGTCGGTCTTCGAATGGAACTGCGAATTGAACAGGTCTTTTTCGCCACGTGCTCGCTTCACTTGCATCTTGGCATGATAAGCCTCATGCCCGATCAGCGCTCGCGCATCGGTCAATCCGCGCGCTTTTGGATTCAGGATGATCACCCCATTCCGATTGGTCGCATCCCCCTTGACCCTGAAGTCGACAAATGCCCCTTTCGGACCGAACCGGCGGGGATAAAGAACCACCGCTGTGCCTTGCTCATTCAATTTCCGAGCGATTTTTCCCAATCGAGTGCTTGGATCCGATAAAAGTCTGTTCATCGGTGCAATGGATACCACTTGTGCTTCCGCACCCTTGTCCACGAGATCCACTTTGCGGGACTTGATTTCGAGTTGCGAGAAATCCAAGCGTTTTTTTCCGGGAGCGTTGATCAGATCACGCTTGGAAGATGATCCACCAAAGATATCCTTGAATTGACGATAACAACCGGACAACCATTCATTTCCTGCATGAGCCGATCCAGTTGTCGTCAGAATCAGAATCAGAATGTGTGGAATCCGGAATCGCTTCATCATCAACGATTCTTCCTGATGATCTTGTTGAGTTTGGATAATTCATCTTTGAATTCCACATAGTCATTCGCCGAGAAATACCCCTTGGCTTCCGCCGCCTCTTTCATCCGCTTGATCCGTGCCATCCGATCGATGATTTGCTGATCCATCACTTTCATTTGACGAAGACTCTTCATCGCATAAGCCGGGTCACGCGTACCCTTGATGGCTGCGATATCGAGAAAAGTCATTTCCACGTTCGGGGCCTTGACCATCAGCTTCCCTTTTCGACCGGTGGTGAATTCCACCCCAACACTGCCTGGATTTTTCAAAGACTTGTTGATTTGGTTTTCCAAATTTCTGATATTTGCGCGATGGCTTTCGACTATTGCAAGGGTATCCCGGTATTGGATGCCGAATTCCCTACGATCAATCACTGAATCAAATGAGATGGTGATCCGGTCGAATTTCTTCTTTTTACCCAGATAATCGGGCAAGCTTTTGGCTTGTCGATCGATCATTTTCATCAGATCGCCATTGTGGGCGATCACCGAAGTGAAAGTGAAGTCCTTTACATGGGTCTGCACTTCTTCGGAATGAAGATAGTCTTCATAACCGTACGCTGCCTTTTTCAATTCAACACCATCGGCAGCCCGGATCTCTGAATCGAAACGGGTCGATCCACCATTGTCACGGATCGATTGAGTGTGAGCATGGGATCCTTCATGCATCACCGTGGATTGGAATTCGACAGGGTCCACTTGACCGCCCCGAAGCACAACCGCCTTACCCAACTGATGATCACCGAGTTCAGCCAATTCAAGATCATTCACCTTGAATTCAACATGGGTCGAGAAGTAGCCCAGACTCTTCATGTTAGGACCGCCACTGCGGATGATGTAAAGATTGGTCTTCATCCGACCCAAACTCGCGGCATATTTTCCCAATTTGCTTTTGGAATCCGGGAAAATCCGGAACGCCGGAAACTTCTCCGTGATCAACTCATCCGTTTTCGGATCGCGATAGACCCGTTTGACGATTCCCTCTTGCGCGATGATGGAAGACGGATCGATTTCAAAACCCGGTTTTCTCGGCGCTTGAATCCGTTGCGGTGTCGCTCCTCCGAACACGCTCTGAAGGAATGTGCGGCATTCCTTCACCCCTGCATGGGATGAGGGAAGCAACATCATCAGAACAATGAAGAAAATGGAAATCATCATCAAACTTTTCGGAAAAATGAGGATATTACATGAAAAATTGAACCGAAGCCGTCAATGCACTGACGGAATGCGCATGGACTGGGAAATCCCACCCATCCGATTCTTGAGCTCGAGGTATTCCTCAGCAGTGAAGTAACCCTTTTTCGAACAACTTTCAATCAACTCCTCGGAAGCCGCCAGTCGATTCCTGACCTCGATGTTTTTACGGCGCATTTTTTCGACTTCGTCGAAGATTTTCGCAACATCGTATTTGCCGTTCCGGACCCGGACATTGTGCAAGGTCATGTACATCTTTTCGGTCTGGATCACAATGCCTTCGCCTTCACCCCGGATCATGAACTGAAGGTTGGCTTTCTCTCCACCCGAGAATGAACGTCGCCACTTGTTCAAATGAGCCCTTACATAGTCGAGGTTCATCTGATGATTCTCGATCATGTCGGTGATTTCCTTGCGATGCTTGATCCGCGCCGCCTCATCGATCACGCTTTCATAATTCAGTTTCACCTTTTTCATTTTGACCGACTTCGGCATCGCTTCCGGCAAGAGAGCATTCTGCTTCTCAATCACCTTCAAGGTTTCGCGATGGTGGGCGACCACACTCGCAAAAACATAGTTGTTGGCGTAGGCCCGAACTTCCTCATGGTGCATGGTTTTCTGATAGAGGGGAGATTCAGAATAAAGTGTCTTCCCGTCGCGAGCACCGAAGGACGAATTGAAATCGAACTCGATCCCCAGATCCCGCAGCGTTTTCCCCTTGTTATGAAGTCCTTCATGCATGAGAATCCGCTGGAAATTGCGGGTATTCATCATCGTTTCCCTGAGCGCAATTACTCGGCCGACATCCATCGATCCGTATACTTCCCAATCGGGATCGAACAGTCGGAACCGGCGACTGTTGGCGGAGTACCCCCCACCACCCATCTTTTCAAGCCCCAGATCATCAAACAACAGATACGTGCTCTTCTTTTCCAGGGAAAGCGCCACACGTCCCAGCGGCGTATTTCGATCCGGAACCACTCGAGCCATGAAATCCGTCCACGTACTGGGATCCGTCGGCGTTTTCAAAGTCACAAACACACCGTCCTGAGTTTTGAGCAGATTCGGATCCGTGGTCAGAACGGGTTTTCGGGGAGCATTCACTGCAGGGAGATCATGAGGATCCGTTTGGATAAAAATTTTCTTCACGGATTGATGACAAGGGTTCCCCTTCGATGCGGTGGCGCTCGCATCGCTTGACTGAATCAGCATCAGTAACACCATGAACCGAAACACGGAACCCATCCCTGATCTGATCGGAATTTCATGCTAATTTCTTGATTTACGTGGACTTGACGGTCTTCTCAAAAACGGCGTAGCGGTGTTCCCAGATCTGAAGGGTCTTGGCTCGGTTTAAGAGCACCTCGCTGGGCGCTCCGGTGCGAATCAGAGCCGCCAACAATTTGTCGACACCGCTTTTCAACGCGAGTTGAAGGGCATGGTGGATTCCAAAACTGGCCAAGCCCGCCCCTTGGTATTCCGGAAGGATCGCCACCGTTTTCCAAACGAGATAGCCGTTTTCCACAAACAGGAAGAAATATCCGATTTCTTCGCCAGCCGGATTCAGGAGGAAGAACGTGTATTCCGACAACCGTGAAAAATATTGGGGCGCAATCAGTGCCCGGTACAGCTGTTCATCAAAGGCCTCGGCAATGAAGCTTTCCTCGAAGGATCCGGCATTGATTTTGGAAAGCATCTTCAGCTCGTGTGCGGCGTTGCCGGAAAGA
>JBEIKL010000113.1:0-6832 GCA_040379745.1 Bdellovibrionales bacterium
CGTCGTCGCGCGTGGAAGCGAGCACCCTGCCCTGTATGCGCACGAACTGACCGCGCGAGAAGTGAACTGGTTTGCGGGTGAACCACCGGCAACAGCATTCGACTGCACGGCCAAGTCCCGCTATCGCCAACAGGATCAGGCCTGCAGTGTGCGCATCGAGGGTGAACAGGTGCAGGTACGATTCCACGAAGCCCAGCGCTCCCTGACTCCCGGCCAGTATGTGGTCTTCTACCAGGGGGATGTGTGCCTGGGCGGAGGGATCATTCATGCGGTCGGTCCGAATCTGCTCCAGTCTTCCTGAGTGATCTGTCCCTACGGAGCAGACTGAACGCTTTCATTTAAACTTATTTAATTTACAATTCATCACCTGCGGAATAAATCCCTCTCCGGGTCAAACCGGAAAGGAAAGAGCAATACCGCATGAAATACTCACTGATTCTCCTAGCCACCAGCATGATGGCCAACTCGGCTATTGCGGCCGTCATCGGTTACGGTTCGTCGAACGCCGTTCTGCCATCGAAGAACCAGGAATTCGTATACATGGGCTTCGAGTTGGGAATCCTCCAACATGTTTCGGAGAAGGCCTTTACCGAATTGGTCGAGATCCGCCAATCTTCGAATGGAAAACAACTGGAAGCGCAGAATGTGGCCCGCGATCTGATCAAGGGTGGAGCGCGATTGCTGATCGGATTCCCCACCAGCCATGAAGCCTTGCTCACCACGAAGATCGCGCGCGAAAACAATGTGATGGCGGTGTTCGCCGGCGCCAGCCATTCCGATCTGGCGACGATGGGACCGATGGTTTACACCACGGGCGAGTCGATGGAATATGCGGTTCGATCCACGCTTGATTTCATCCAGAAGCGATTCCCGTCGCGCAAGGGCGCGCTGATCGGAAACCCGTTTGCCGTTTTCTCGAAGAATCAGGATGATCACTACCTGAAACTGCTTCAGGAACCCACGTACTCGAACATGAGCATCGACCACCTCACGATCCGAAGTGATACGAGTCTTTCACCCGAGTCACTGGAAAAACTCCAAACCAATCACTATGCGTACCTGATCATCACTCCTTATGCGGATGAATCCGGCAAGATCCTCTCCCAGCTTGAAAAACAGGGCATTGATCTGCCCCTCATCGCGAATTCCTCGTGGACCACCGGTGATGTCGACCTCATCCGTCGATTCCTCACTCACAAGCGGGAGCCGGCCTACTGCTCGAGTTTCACTTCCCCCACGAAATCGAAGGATTATCGCAAATTCTCCGCTCTCTTCTTCAGCCGATTCGGAAAATCCCCGACTGCCGAATCGTCCTATGGCTACGACTTGGGACTTCTGATCGGAAAACTGCTCAAGCAGACCGGGAAGAACCCCTCTGCCGAAGACTTCCGCCTCGCACTGCTGAAGAATCCGTGCGTGGAAAACACCTCATCCGGAAAATTCTGTTTTCCGGGAAACGGCGGGCATGCGATCCGCAAGCTGAACATGCTCAAATTCAACAAACAAGGATTCAAATCGATTGAATAACAACAGATGAAAACCAACACTTTCCCCCTCTTGACCAAACTCCTCGCTGCGCAACTCTTTGCGGGCTTTGTGGGGCTGACTGGATTCGGATATGCCTATTACCATATCCAGACCCAGGAACTCAGCGCCAACATCAGCAAGGCCAAACAAAAAATCACCCCCACCCTGGAAATGCGCCAGGAAAAACTGAGATCCTGGAAATACCTCGGTCTTGAATCGGCGATCCAGTCTGAAGTGAATCAACTGAAAACCGAATACGGAATCCGTGAACTGAAGATCATTCCGTTCCGCGAGGCGAACCAGCCCGCGGATCCGAACCTGAAGGAACGGATCATCACGCCGGCCAATGCACAAGACGATGAACTGGTTCTGTATACGCTGATCGACACTTCGGAAATCGCCGACCCCAGCAAGAGCAACATGTTTTTCTACTCTTTCGGAGGGATCGCGCTCTTCTTGCTGTTCCTGATTTCCCTGACGGCACATTATATTTTCCGTCAGATCTATTCTCCGTTACTGATGACCTTCAATGCGATTCGGGAGACTGAGAAGAACTTGATTCCCAACCTGGATGAAATTCCGGCGACCGGCGAAATCAAGTCCTTCATCAAGATCCTGAACGAACAACTGGTCGAGCGAAAGAATCTGGAGAAGAACGCCGCCATGCTGACGATCGCACAACAGGTCTCGCACGATATCCGATCGCCTCTGGCCGCACTGAACATGATCCTCGATGATCTGCATGATTTTCCGGAAGAGAAACGCCAGATCATCCGGAACGCCATCAGCCGGATCAAGGATATCGCCAACGGTCTCTCGATCAAGAAACGGATCAACATCATTCAGCCTCCGAAAGAAGGCGAGGAAGTGCTGAAGCCTCGACTCTCGAGCCACATGCTCCTTTACAGTGTCGAGAACATGATCAGTGAAAAACACATGTCGCGCTCCAGGGATCAATTCAAGATCCATGCGGACTTTGATCCGGAATCGTATGGACTTTTCTCCTACATCGATCCGATCGAGTTCCAGCGCGTGATTTCGAATCTGCTCAACAATTCCATCGAGTCGGGTGCCGGAGTCGAGATCCGGGTCAGCATCGAGAGTTCGACGGCGGAATCGGTGATCGTTCAAATCGAGGACAACGGCAGGGGAATTCCATCAAAAGTGATGGATCAGATCGGCAATCGGGGCTTCACCTTCGGCAAGGAATCCGGCTCCGGTCTCGGGCTCCATCATGCGATGACCAGCATCCAAAACTGGGGCGGAACGATCAAAATCGATTCAAAGGAAAAGAAAGGCACGAAAGTGACCATCACCCTGCCTCGATCGAACCCTCCTGAGTGGTTCAAAAATTCGATTGACCTTTCTGCGGTCAAACAAACCGTGATTGTGGATGATGATGAATCCGTACACTCGATTTGGAAGAAGAAGATCGCACGCGACTCGATTCATCTGAAATCGCCCGATGAATTGCGCAAAATGCTGTTCAATCTCGACGATTATGAGGGCTATTTGTTTCTGGTGGATCACGAATTCATCGGGGACGCCACGAATGGATTGGCCCTGATCAAGGAACTCGACATTTCACAGCAGTCGATTCTTGTGACCAGTCGTTTTGACAGCCGGAAGATCCAGGCCGACTGCGAGAACATGTCGTTGAAGATCATCCCGAAGTTCATGGCTCCGCAAATCACGGTCGTACAGTGAAGTTCCACACGCAATGATGTGTGGTCTGAGCTCATTCCACGAAGGACCTCAGACGATACGTTGCGTGCGCTCGTCGAGCACGAAGTGAGGGAGATCCCATTCACTGCACCAGAAGGCGATGGTTTTGAGGAAGTAGTGCTCGCTTTCGCGGTGACCGAGTTCCATCACATTCACCTGGTTGCGGGCGGCATCGAGAGATCCGTGGTATCCCACTTCACCGGTGATATAGACATCGACCTGGTGTTTGCTGACCGAACGGACAAACGATGAACCCTTGCCCGGCGTGAACGCGATCTTGCGCACTAGCTTCGGTTCAAACTGATGCGTGAGGAACGCATCGACCTGGAACACCTTCTTCACCCGCTTCACGAATTCGGCGTAACTGACCGGTTTTTTGAGGTTGGCAACGAACCCATAGCCCAAGCCCCAAACCAGTCCCTTCATTCCCGGATCCTGTTCAACGGCATAAATGTCGAACGCAACCTCTTCGTATGGGTGGGCATCGCGCAGGGTTTCGATCACGACCTTTTCCATGCCCGCGATGAACAGGGTTTCCAGGCGGATTTCTTCGACCATCTCGAGCTCGCCCACTTTACCGATCGTTGGGTTCGCACCTTTCAATCCACGGAAACTGCCGATGCCACCGATGGCGAATCCACAGGAATCGTAATGGCCGATGTGCCCGCAACCCACGCCGAAAAGCGCATCGCGCACTCCTTCATAACTGTCGACCGGTACGTAAGTCACCAGTTTTTTGATCAGGGTTTTTCCTTCATCGGGTTGCTCCCACACTCGGGCCACGGCTTCCGCACCCAGGTCTTCTGCCAACGCGATCATTCCATCGAGCGCGCAGCGATCGAAGTTGGTGTGAGCGACATAGACGCAGATTTTTTTCTCGAACGCTTTCAATAGAATCGTGTTGAGGTCGGAATCACTTCCCTTCACCAGTCGGGTCAACCCGCGTCCTTTCGGAAACAAGGGTGGGTGATGGATCACGATCAGATTGGCTTTTTTCTTCAACGCAGTTTCGAACAAGGCTTCGGTGAGGTCGACACCGATCACCACACCGGTCAGTTTTTTGGACGGATCACCGCAGACCAATCCCACCGCATCCCAATCTTCGGCACAGCCGGTGGGAATGCGCATTTCAATGACTTCGATCAGTTTTTGGATGGTGGGTTGGGATGTTTTTTTCGACATGATTCATGATTGAACAGGGTTAATGAAAACGCAATGGACTTTGCCGGAGGTGCGGTTTAACTTGCATTGAATGAGATCGAATCGCTTCATTTCCTTGGTATTCTACGCATTTTCACTGCTCTGGATGCAATCCATCCCGAGCCATGCGAATCCTTCTCCATTGATCGACATGAGCCGGGTCAGCAAGGTCACTCAAAAGAAACTGAAGAAAATGGGCGTCGATCGATACACCCGGTATGATCAGTTTGAATTGTCCGTGAAGGGCGATTTTGATCCGAACGGCTATCGTTACAACCATATGGCCTTTGTGATTGATCGCCCATTGGAAGAAGTCTGGTTCGCTTACCTTCTTTCCGATCCGGCAACTGCATGGTCCGGCAAAAGCCTGCAATTCGACTTCGCCTATTCAAAACGCCATCAACAGATCTATTACCGCGATGACGTTGTGCCGAACGCACACGAAGGCATGGGTGTGTTCATCCTGATGGATATTCTGCATCTGACGAAAATCACCGGCGCAATGGAAATCACCCGCATCGATCATTCAACAAAAGAAATTGATTATACCTACCTTGAAAAGAACACCTCGCACGGCAGGCAGTTCCTGCGCTTTACTCCACTCACCCGCGGCCAAACCCGGCTAGACCACGACACCTATGCCACCAGTGGCATTCGCTGGCGTGATTGGATCTACCCGAAAATTCACGAAAAACTCGTGTTTCAGTTTCATCAGAACGTGACGAACACGATTCAGGCACCGATTTCACGGATCGAATAAATCCTCAACGATTTCAGTTTTTTACACTAAAACTTTCGCTCATCGAATCCAATTGCGGTGTGCGTTAATTTTTGATAGAATCCGTCGGACATGAAACCGCAAAAGCCACAACCCAAACCCGCACACGCCACGCCGATCACGAATGAAATCGTCTATCGCGAGGCTTGTAAAAAATTTCTGCCGACCACTCGCAAAGAGATGGAGTGGAAAGGATGGGATGAACTCGATGTCCTGTTGATCACGGGCGATGCGTATGTCGATCACCCGACCTTCGGGATTCCGTGCCTGGGTCGATTCCTCGAGAAACTCGGTCTGCGTGTCGGCATCATCTGCCAACCGAAGTGGAAAGACGGCACCGCGGATTTCATGCGCATGGGTCGCCCGCGTTTGTTTGTGGGCGTGTCGAGCGGCACCGTCGATTCGATGATCAATAACTACACGGCCAATAAAAAACGCCGTACCGACGACATGTACTCGGAAGGTGGAATGGGTGGCCATCGCCCCGATTACGCGACCATCGCGTATAGCGATATCGTCCGTCAGGCATTTCCCGAAACGCCGATTGTTGTGGGTGGAGTGGAGGCGTCTTTGCGTCGTCTTGCGCACTACGACTACTGGCAGAACCGCGTACGTCCTTCCATCTTGGCTGAATTGAACGCAGATTTCGTGGTGTTTGGAATGGGTGAACGCACCACCGACATGATGGTCGAACAATTCAAAATGTCCGAGAAGGAAATCGGCGGACCGGTGACACTGAATCACCCGGCCACTCAGCGCGCACTGGATTACATCAAGACCCAACGCGGAATTGCGTACCTGGCATCCAAAGACCACGCTCGAAATCTCGAACCGCGTCTGACGATTCCGAGTTTTGAAGAAGTCCGCGACGACAAGAAAAAATTCGCAAAGATGTCGTACTTCATCGAATACGAAGCATCACCTTACAACGGCAAGCGCATGGTCCAGTACACTGGCAAGAACGCCGTAGTGGTAAACCCGCCGGCGTTGCCATTGACCACCGAACAGATGGACGCCGTATATGAAATGCCGTTCACCAAAGAACAGCACCCTTCCTATAAAAACCGCATTCCTGCAGCCGATATGATTCGTTTCTCGGTGAACTCGGTGCGTGGTTGCTACGGCGGTTGTTCGTTCTGTGCGATCACCCTTCACCAGGGCCGGATCGTCCAATCCCGTTCGACTGAAAGCGTATTGAAAGAAGTCGAAGCACTGAACAAGGTTCCTGGCTTCAAGGGAATCGTGTCAGACATCGGTGGGCCGACCGCCAACATGTTCAAGACCAGTTGCAAGAGCCCTGAAATCCAAAGCAAGTGTCGCAAGCTTTCGTGCGTGCATCCGAAAGTGTGTCCGCAACTCCAGCACGATCACACTCCACAGATCGAGATGTTGAAAAAGGCGAAACAGATCCCCGGCATTCGCAAGATTCACATTGCGTCGGGCCTTCGCTATGACCTTGCGCTTTCAGACAAAAAAGCGGGACATGAGTATCTTCGCGAGCTGATCAGCCATCACGTCGGTGGACACTTGAAAGTCGCACCAGAACATCTGGACGATGAAGTGTTGCACCTGATGAAGAAACCGGGCCTGAAAAACTTTGAC
>JBEIKL010000114.1:0-6823 GCA_040379745.1 Bdellovibrionales bacterium
CAAAAACGCAGAAAGAGCCGTACCGATCACGCCGGTTGCACCAGTGATACCGACGCGCAGGCGCGGACGATCTCGGTACGCTTCATGACGGGAAAGATCATGCTTCAAGCGACGCAAACGATAGTTGAAATTCCGCTTCAGCGAACCCGTCACCTCACCCTTGAAAAAAGGGCTCAATAATCGGGTGAACGGGCCTTCCCAATCGATCTCGTCGTGCAGACGGGTCGACGCGCCTTCGGCGATGAACTGATGATGGTGTTTCCATTTTGCGAACGGACCTTTCAGCATTTCATCAAAGAAGTCACCGTTCGATTCTACCTGATGAATGGATCGCCACTCGAACTGAAGAGGTCCAACTCCGAGATCAAACGATGCGACTAAGCCATCGCTTACGCCCGGTGCAAGTCCGGGGGCGCGAATGGAATCGAACGAAGGGGCCAAGCGCAAAAACGCTCCGGATCGGCGGTACCAATCCACCACGGTTTGGCGGTCAAACGGAACGGAACAATCATTTTCAAAACGCATGGATCTCAGGTTCTCCCACGGATAACTCCCTGAACAATGGAGCCAAAAACCGTTTCCGGCAATTTAAATTCGACCAATCCTTGCACGCCGATCCCTGATGGGTGGCACCCGGATCGTTCGGACTCAGACCAAGCGAAGTGAACACTGACCGAAGGGCCGGGTGATGAATGCGGGTCAATTCGGGGGCAAGCGTACGGACTCTCAAATCCCTCGTCATCCGGATTCCCTGATCACCGAAAAAGAATCCCGCACTCAGAGTCAGGATGCGTGAACCTAAAAGGCCGGTCGGCTCGAGTGGACTGTTCAAGGAATGGAAAAGATTTTTTTGTACTCGCGTCTGTTCAAAGAACACCTGTTCGATCGACGCCAGAAGGTTCAGCTCGATTTTTGTTTTCGGATCGGTCTCGAGCATCGCCTGACGGTAGTGCTGGAAGGCTTTTTTCAAATAGATTTCGTCGGTGTTGAACAAGGCGAAGAACTCCTCGTCCAGTCGGCTCACCATTGAGTGTGATTGAGAAGCCGGATCACAGAAGTTTTTCAAGAAAGCCTCGCCGATCGGAATCATTTCGGCGGCGATTTCGTAATTCGTTTCCGAAAAAATCACCCGTTGTTCGTGAAAGTAATCCGCCATCGCCGACCACTGATTGACCCCGGTTTTTTTCATCGCCCAATTCGCCAACTGGAAAATGTCGTCGATGCCACGGTCCTGATTCAGCTCATCGGCAGTGATGCGGCCAGCCCGATAGGCCTCGATGAAGTAACGGTCGTAGTTGGCGGTCGGGGTGAATTTCTTGCCGTTGATCACATCGCCCGCTGAAACCGAGGCCCACGTCGCGAAGTGATACCAGTTCGCCACCGGTTCACGCTGGTTTCGAAAAATGCACTGACTCAGCGCTGTGGCGAGTTCGAAGTAGCGGCGATTGATCAAACGGTTGCGCATCACCGGATTGGCCGAGGCATTGAGCCAAGCGCGTTCTTCCATCGGAAGCGCGAACCGGCGGTTAGGCTGAGCGATCGGGAATTGCAGCTTTGTCCATTCTCTCTCAAGAAAAAGCCCATAGTCCGTCGCATCCTGAGCGTGCACCACGCCGGAAACCATCGAAAACACCGCAAAAAGAAGGGTTACGAAGTATTGCTTGACCATCACGGCCCGAATAATTAAACAAAATCAATTTAATGTCAACGGGATTCGTTGCAGGTCGTTCGATCGGGGGATTCCGGCTAAGCCACTGTTTTCTTGTCTAAACCCGTCGGGAAATGCTATAAAATCAGCATGAACAAGCCAGCAGGACAGCCCCCCTTCAACCCAAACGACATCGAAGCGATCAAGAAGCAGTTTCCCCGCCCTGAAAAGGCGATCGTCACTGCGGGCATGCCCTACGCAAACGGCCCGTTGCACCTGGGTCACTTGGCCGGCACTCACGTTCCTGCCGACATTTATTCCCGCTGGATGCGCATGCTGATCGGCGCCGAAAATGTGCTCTACGTTTGCGGTACCGACGATCATGGCTCCACGAGTGAACTCGCGGCACTGAAGGCCGGCAAAACCGTTGACCAGTTCATCGGCGAGATCCACACCCGCCAGCGCGAAACCATGAAGCGCTATTCGATCGGTCTCGATGTGTACACCGGCACCTCACGTCCGGAATGCTTCCCGCACCACAAAGATCTTTGTCAGAACTTCATTCGTAAACTTCACCAAAACGGAATGCTGGAAAAGCGCACTACCCAACAGTGGTTTGACCCGAAATTGGGGCGTTTTTTGCAAGACCGCCTGGTGAATGGAAAATGCCCGAACCCGAAATGCGAAAACCTGAACGCCTACAGTGACGAGTGCGAACAGTGTGGTGCGACCTATTCGCCTTCTGAATTGCTGAATCCGCACAGCACCGTCAGCGATGGCGTACCGGTTTTAAAAGATACCGTTCACTGGTGGCTTGACCTGTGGAAGGTTTCGGAACTCTTGCGCGTTTGGATCCAAGGCAAGGAAAAGACCTGGCGTCATGCGCTTTACAACGAAGTGATCAACACCGTGTTGCCGGCACTCAGCTTCGACAACACGCACGAGCCGAAATACAAAGAGATCAAAGCCAGCTTGCCGAAACACAAAAGCAAGTACGCTGCAGGTAAGAAAGTGGCCTGTACGTTTGAGAATAAGAGCGATCTCGAAGCCGGTCGCAAATTCCTGCTCGAAAATGGAATCCCGAGCGCGCTCCTCGATGAATGGGCACATCGCCCGATCAGCCGCGACGTCAGTTGGGGTATTCCGATGCCGACCGATGTGGACCCGGAAATGGCCGGAAAAACCCTTTATGTGTGGCCGGATTCCCTGATCGCGCCGATTTCGTTCACCAAGGTGGCCCTGAAAGAAAAAGGCCGTGCCGAATCGGAACTCGAAAAATTCTGGAAAAACCCGAAGGCACGCGTGACCCAGTTCCTGGGACAAGACAACGTGTACTTTTATGTGCTGATGCAAGGGGCGATGTGGATCGGATCACAAGAGGACCCGACTCACCTGCCGAGCGAACACGACCTGCAGATGACCGAGATCATGAGTTGTTTTCACCTGATGGTCGCTGGCGAGAAGATGAGCAAGTCGCGCGGCAACTTCTATACCGGAGACCAACTGCTGGACGAAAAGGGCTACAACGCGGATCAGGTTCGTTATTTCCTGTCGATGCTGACCCTTCCGGAAAAATCGTCGAATTTCGACTTCGCCACCCTGGACGAGCGCAATCACTTCCTTGCAGGCCCAATGAATGCGGCTTTTGAGAAACCGATCTCCGCGTGCCATTCGAAATTCGATGGCACCGTACCCGACGGCGTGCTGATGGAAAAGGTGCAAACCGAAACCGCGAACTTGGTGCGCAAGTACCTGCGTTCGATGGATCGAGGGGAATACGCTATCCTCTTGAACCTGATCGAGAACTACGCCCGTCAGATCAACAGCCTGTTCACCCAATTCAAACCGCATGACGACCGCGCACCGGAAGACCAGCGCAAGAACGCGCTCTATTCCTGTTTCTATGTGCTGAAGAACCTGATGATCATGCTGTATCCGTTCGTACCGGAAACCATGAATCGCCTGCGTGAATCGCTGAACCTGCCAACCGACGTGTTCACCGTCGAAGAGCTCGGAACAGGCATCGCTGCCGGCCACAAAATCGGGCAAAAACAGCAGTATTTCCCTGCGGTTGCATCCGAAGCACAGGCTTGACCCCCGACTGCCGGAAGCGACAGGAGCAACTTCATCCGTTTTATTAAACCTTAAGAATTGAATTCTTCGGGATTCCTTGATATTCCTCTTCTGAATTCAGAAAGGGTCGATCATGAAAAACACCGTTCTCACCGCATTGGTATTCGTGTCCTCAAGCGCTTCGGCATCGGTGATGACCACCGAGAACTGCAAGTTGAAGGTTTACACCACTTCACCCTACGCATCGGTCGTCGTTCACTTCATGAAGTTCCAAGACTACACGGTGGACCAGTGCCAAAACCTCTGTTCCAGCAAGGCCCTTCTTCAAGCACAGGTTCCGCAATACGAAATGATTCTTCGCTGTGGCATGAAATTCACGAATGAAGACGGAAGCATCACCAAGGCTAGCTACAACCACCTCTTTCAGCGCTAATCGTATTTTGAAAAATTAAAACCAAAAGCCCCTGACAGGATCTCCTGCTGGGGCTTTTTTGTTGGCAATCACGGATGACGGTCAAAAGTGCTGCCGGGTTCCGATTTCAATTTCCCATCTGCTCGATGATGTCACCGATCGCATAGGGCACACTGTAGGGACGACTGGAATTCGAATAGTAATCATGATCGAAACCGAGCTTGTGCAACCATTCGTGAAGCATATTCGAAGCGGTTCCCGCCGGTGAGGCGTAGTTGTAAGAATAAGTATTCATGTAGATCGTCGACGTGTCCGGATTGGTGTACCCCACTACGTTCCTTCCGAACCAGCTCGAAGTGTACAATTGCACGGTCAGGTCAATGACTTGATTCGCGGGGGTCACCTTCGGCAGCTCTTCAGCCGCGGCCATGATCTTGTTGTAAATCTGGAGATTGGTCAGTCCGTTGTTCTGATGGAATGCCTCCTGCCCGTTGAACGTGAAGTGCAGGACCCGTTGCTTGAATTCCTCGGAATTCATGATTCTTTCGAGAAGAGCCCGTGATTCCTCGAGATGCGCCAACTGCGAAGAATTGAAATTGGTTGCACTGTTGATGACCACTTTGACACCGCCGGTGCTGACATCTTCACTCGAGGGCACACTCACTGGAACAGGGGTTGGAGTGGTCACCGGCGTACTGACCGTTCCACCCGAGGAACCTCCGCTTCCCGCACTGGACCTTCTGGATCCGAACGCGTTTGCATCGTTCATGGTTACCGCAGCAACCGCCATCACTGCCATCATCCCTAATCGTACTGCTACTGCTGACTTCATTTTATTGCTCCTGAAGCACCCGTCATTGGGTGCTTACATCAGGCGGTTCGGAGCGGATTTCTGTCAGCTGAAGAGATTTTTTTGTCGGCCACCGGCATCAATTTGATACATAGTTTTTATGTAAAGCATCAAGTGCCCGTGATCGCACCGGAAAAACCTTCAGGAAAATATTGGATGATTCATCAAATATTTTTACAGGCATTGGCGCGTCAGTAGCGCCAACAGCATGGCTCCCCCAGCGAGGTTTCTTTGAGAAATCCGTCCGGAATTTCGATAAGGAAGTGTGCGAATGGATTTTTTCGGATTCTCACTACGACTTTCGGTTTTTGCGCTCGTCTTGTTCGCCTATGGCCTGCAAGGAACGATCGCTCACGCACGTTCGGACAACACTGACTGCTTCGAATCGGGACTGAAAGCGATGTTCGATCCGAATCCGATTCCGATCGTGGCTCATCCGGAAAACCCGCCTCCCGTGAAACTGATCAACGATGCCGAGTGGAACGGCCACTCACCGATCAAGGTGCATGCAAATCAGGAAAACATGGGATTTTCGTACGATGGGGAGATTCCGTGGGATGAGTACCTGAAGTTCGTCCGAGACGATGAAAAAGCGATGAAGAAACTGCGGGAATATACGGGAAAAATGAACTTCACGCGGTCGACCTTGAAAGAGAAACTGAACCTATCGGACAAGCAACTGGATCATTTTGTCATTCCGAAATCGTCACCACCCGACCAGATCACATGGAACATCACCGAACTTCCACCCCGTTATTTTGCATTTCTGATCGATCGGAAACTGCTTTCATACGAAGTCGAACAACTGGCGAAATCGGTTGATGATCTGTTGAAGCGCAGGGGGTACGAGTCGCAAGCCTTCCGGGACATGGGTTTCATCGAGATCGCCCACTCCGGATTCGATACCTCACCGGCAAAGTTTGTCGAAACCGTGAAAAAACTGCAGAAGAACTTCCCGAAGGGCTCGTTCCATTTGCATGTGGGGATTCCGAATCAGCGATTCCCTGAAGACCACACCTTGGCCATCGCTCGCGCGCTCGAATCAAAGATCATTCTAAACCTGGCGAAAAACAATCTGAAGGGTGAACTTGCCTACTTTGACTTCACCTCCCACTACAAGGATCAACTCGTCACCGATGCGTCGGTCTACCAGTATCGGGGCGTGATCCGGATGGGACTCGATGAATACACCCGCGCTCACAACCTCGAGATCCGACAGTACTCGGGATTACAGGACGGAATGAATCTGGCGCGATTCACCGCGGATCTGGCGAAAAACCATGAAGCCCTCTACACTCTCCGAAACTATGCACCGAAGAGGCTTACCGATAAAAACACCGTCTCGCTGAATGGCGCCTTGGAGTACATGGGCCACCTGTTCCGGAACAAAGGCGGAACGGAAATGACCCAACTCGGAAATGAAATGATCCGACTGTCGAAACAGGCGGCATCAGCGGAGAACACCATCACTCCGGAGTTCCGGCAAAAGGTACAGAAATTCCTCATCAAGAATCGCATCCTTCAAAAGATCGAAGATCCTTCCCTCTACCTGAAAATGGAGAAATGAAAAAAGCGGGATGGACACCGCCCACCCCGCTTTTTTGAATTCAATTCGTTTTTCCGAAGATTCGACTACTTTCCGAAATAATCGAAAGTGTAACAGCCGTCTTCGTACGCTTTCTCGGCGATGAACTTCATCATCTCGTCTTCGTTGCGATCCCTCGAACGGAAGTTCGACTTCACCCGACGATTGGCACGCATGAAGAACGCTTCGGCGATCGCGATTTCCATCGCCGCTTTTTCTTCGCCCTTCTCTTCGATTGCCGCCGTCACGCGTGAA
>JBEIKL010000115.1:0-6720 GCA_040379745.1 Bdellovibrionales bacterium
CGAGTCGCTCTACCTGCTGTAGAGACCATTTATCTTTTTTCTCATGACAAATATTCCAAAGGCGTTCTGAAGCAGGAGCACTTGAAGCATGTGAAGGAATCCCTCGTGAAGTATCAAAGTCCGATCCTGAGTGTCGGGAATGACGAGGACTACTGGCACGTGACTGTGATTGTCGGGTATGACGATGATCTCGAGGGTGATTGCTACGAGCTCGATTCCAAGGTGTGTGCAGGTAAAAAAGGCTCTTTTTATGTGCGTGATTCCTTTGGCACCCGGATCGAGGCCCGATCCTACGAGTGGTTCGTCCGTCGACAGAATTCCGCTGCCGTAGCGAAGCTTGCAGAGTGATCCGACGGGGGGTACACTATTCCCCATGACCCATTTCCTCATTTTACCGATGGTTTTCGCCTCTTTCATCGTGCCTGCGCTCACCGCCGTTGCTGCGGTTGCATCGGCTCCGGTTTCCCCATCTGCATCCAATCTGCTGATGGAAATCAATGGCCGCATCTATCCGAAAGAAAACTTTCCTTCAAATTGTGCTCAATTGTTCCAGGGTGCAAAGTGCGAAGTCGACAGTTATGGCCGCTACCATCTGGAAGCCAAGAAAGAGGGCGACTTTGTTTACAATTACGTCACCTTCAGTGGTCCCGATGGCGATCAAGTGATCGAACAATCCTGGGAAAAAGATGGCAAAGTCAAAAAAGCGATTATCGAAAACCGCGCGATCGGCAAGCGCTCTCAGCTTGAAGTCAAAGACGGTGTTGCTTATTACGAAGTCACCGATCTTTCCGACCAGAGCGTGAAAAAATCCCAGGATGATGCGGAAGAAAATCTGGTCGTTCCATCCACGATGCTGAACTATGTGAAAATGAACCAGCCCCGCATCAATCGTGGTGAAACCGTGCAGATCAAAATGGCGGTGTTGGACCGCCGCGATTCATTCACGTTCAATATCCAGAAAATCCGCGAAGAAAAATCAGTCGATGGCGAACCGATTCAGGTGTTGCTGATGTCGCCGGCGAGCTTTCTCGTCAAGGCTGCAGTTGACCCGATGTATTTCTATGTGAAGCCAAAAAACAGCGAAATGTTCGCGTTTGAGGGCGAAAGTGGGCTACGTCGCAAGGTCGGCACCGCCTATGAGAAGATGAAGGTTCGCACCGCATACGACTATCGCTACCACGGTGCTCAATCCTCAAAAAAACAATAACGAACGAGGTTCCAGATGAAATCCAAAAGAAACTACACGATCAAGATCTACTCCGATGGCGCTGAAAAGGATTCACTCCTGAAGATGAATCAGAATCCGTTGGTCAGTGGCATGACCACGAACCCGTCCCTGATGAAAAAAGCGGGCGTCAGTGACTACAAGGCATTCTGTAAGGACATTCTTTCCCACATCAAGGAAAAGCCGGTTTCCTTTGAAGTGTTTGCAGATGATTTTGAAACCATGGAAAAGCAAGCCCGTGAAATCGCCACTTGGGGCGATAACGTGTATGTGAAGATTCCGATTCAGAACAGCGAAGGCAAGTCTTCGATCGAGCTGGTGAAGATCCTGACCAAGGCTGGAATCAAACTCAACATCACCGCGATTTATACCGTGAAACAAGTGGTGGAGGCATGTCAGGCGGTTGAAAAGGGTGCGCCAGCGATCATTTCCGTATTCGCGGGACGTGCGGCTGATTTGGGTCATGATCCGCTTCCGACCATGGTGGCGGCCGCCCAGATCTGTAATGCCTATGCCGAAAGCGGTGGCAATCAGATCGAGTGTCTCTGGGCATCAACGCGTGAAGTTTACAATATCTTCGAAGCCGAGCGTGCCGGTTGCAAGATCATTACCGTGCCATTCGATGTGTTGGCTAAACTCGATTCAGGTTTCAAGACCTTGGAAGAGCTCAGCCTCGACACCGTTCGTACTTTCAAAAAAGATTCTGAATCTGCTGGTTTTAAACTCTAGGTGACCGTGCGCGTAAATGCGCTGGTTTTCCTGAGTTTTCAAGGCTTTTGCATGGCTTTTTTGCATGTGGTTATGGTAATTTGACCAACATGCAACAAGACCTTTCTCATTTTCCGGAACAAGAGCGCGTACGTCGTGAAAAACTTCAAAAACTGATCGAGGCGGGCATTCCCGCTTATCCCGAAAAATACGAAACCACCCACGCACTGAAAGAGGTTCGTGGCTTGGCAGATGGTACCGCTGGCCTCAGTGTCGCGGGTCGGATCATTGCGATCCGTCGCATGGGGAAGCTCAGCTTCCTGACCATTCAGGATCTGGAAGGTAAAATCCAGCTTTGCATGAAGATCGATGACCTGGGCGAGAAGTACCAGCAGTTTGTCGATTATGTCGACATCGGCGATTTTGTCGGTGCAAAAGGTGAAATGTTCACCACCCGCGTGGGAGAGAAAACGATTCAGGTGAAGGATTTCACGTTCCTGGGTAAATGCCTGCGCCCGTTGCCTGAAAAATTCCACGGTCTTCAGGATGTCGAAATCAAATACCGTCAGCGATATTTGGATCTGATCACGAGCGAAGAAGCGCGCACGCGTTTTATCTTGCGTTCGAAGATTGTGCGCGAAATGCGTAACTTCCTCGAGAACGAAAATTTCCTCGAAGTCGAAACTGCAAGTTTACAGCCGAATGCTTCAGGCGCATTGGCAAAACCATTTAAAACCCACCACAATTCTTTGGGAATTGACATGTTCTTGCGAATCGCGCCTGAAACTTATCTGAAGCGCTTGGTGGTGGGCGGCTTCCATCATGTGTTCGAGTTCGCGCGTTGTTACCGCAACGAAGGGATTTCACCGAACCACCTTCAGGAATTCACCATGGTCGAAGGGTATTCCGCTTATTGGAATTACCAGGACAACATGGATCTGATGAAGCGTCTGTTCCAGACCCTGTTCCAGAAAACACTCGGTACAACGAAGCTGAAACTGATCGCCGACGGAAAGGAAACCGAAGTCGACTTCGGCGGTGAGTGGAATGTGGTTTCGTTCCGTGATTTGTTACTTCAGGATTGCGGGATCGACATCGATCAACATAAGACTGCGCCGGAACTTTTGGCAGCGATCAAGGACAAGCGCATTGATCTCGACGAAGATAGCCCGGAAAAACTCGGTCGCGGTAACCTGATCGACACCCTTTATAAGAAAGTCAGTCGCCCGAAAATGGTGGGACCGACCTTCCTGACGGAACATCCGATTGATTTGTCTCCGCTCGCGCGTGCGAATGACAAGAACCCTGCGCTCACCGACCGTTTCCAGTTGGTCGTGAATGGCGTGGAGATCGTGAACGCATACTCCGAGTTGGTCGATCCGATCGAACAGATGAATCGACTGGAAGAACAAGCAAAATTGAATGCTGCTGGTGATGAAGATGCCATGGTGAAAGACGAAGACTATGTCATGGCGATGGAATACGGCATGCCGCCGATTTCCGGTTGGGGGATCGGAATTGATCGCTTGGTTCAATTCGTCACCAATTCTGAAAATATCAAGGACTGTGTGTTGTTCCCATTGACCCGTAAGGCCCAAGGGCATGAGCTTTCCGAAGCGGATGGCGTAGTCGGCAACGAACAGAACGAATTCGATCCGAAGATTTGATTTGATCAGAAAGAGAAAGATCCAATGCAAGTAGCGATTATTGGAACAGGTTATGTCGGATTGACCACGGGTGTGGCACTCGCATTCTTGGGTCACGACGTGACCTGTCTGGATGTGGATGCTTCCAAAGTGGATTTGCTGAAAAAGGGTGTTTCACCCATTTACGAACCACATCTGGATGATTTGATGAAGTCTTCCAGCGCGCGTCTGAAGTTCACGACTTCTGCACCGGAAGCACTGGCGAACGCTGAGGTGATTTTCATTGCGGTGGGTACTCCTTCATTGGCCGACGGCAATCCGAATCTGGCTTATCTGAAATCCGCGGCCCAATCCGTGGGTGAAAACATCCAGACTCCGTATGTGGTCATTGTGAACAAGTCCACTGTGCCGATCGGTTCCGGAAACTGGGTGGAAAGTCTGATCCGCGATTCATTCCGCGAGAAAAACGCGGGCTCCAAATCACAGTTTGTCGTGGCATCCAATCCTGAATTCCTGCGTGAAGGTTCCGCACTGATGGACATGCTCTATGCCGATCGCGTGGTCGTCGGGTCTGATGATGAAAAAGCGGTCGCAGTGATGCGCAAGTTGTATCAGTCATTGATCGAACAAACCTTCACTCCACCGTCATTCCTTCCTCGTCCCGAAAACTTCAAGATGGTGAACTTCCTGTCGAGTGATCTGCAATCAGCCGAGCTGATCAAGTACGCGGCGAACGCGTTTCTTGCTCTGAAGATTTCATTCATCAACGAGATCGCCGAGCTTTCCGAAAAAGTCGGCGCAGACATCACCCATGTGGCGAAAGGAATCGGTTTGGATTCCCGGATTGGGAATAAGTTTTTGCAAGCCGGTTTGGGGTGGGGTGGATCCTGTTTCGGAAAGGACACCGCTGCACTGGTTTCTACAGGCAAGGAATACGGATTGCCGATGGTGATTACTCAGGCTGCGAAAGAAGTGAACAACCGTCAGCGCATGCGCATGGTGGAGATCCTGGCAAATGAACTGAAGATCCTCAAGGGCCGCAAGATCGGTATTCTGGGCTTGGCGTTCAAGCCATTCACCGATGATCTTCGCGATGCTCCGGCCTATGATGTGGCGATGAAGCTCATCGATCGTGGTGCCAAAGTGGTGGGTTTTGATCCGATCGCCATGGATCGCGCGAAAAATGAATGGGCTGGAACTGAGCTCCAATTCGCTTCCAGTGCGGAAGCGGTGTTTGAAGAAGCGGATGCAGTGGTTCTGGTCACCGAGTGGCCTGATTTTCTCGATCTGGACTACGTCAATTTGGCCAAGATCATGAAGAATCCGTTTGTTCTCGACGGACGCAATCATCTCGATGTCCCTGTCTTGAAGAAAGCCGGTTTGAAAGTCACCACATTGGGTAGAAGTTCGTGAATATCCTGATCACCGGCGCGGCCGGTTTCATTGGCAGTCACTTAAGCCAGCACTTCGTGAATCAGGGGCACTTTGTACTCGGGCTTGATAATCTTTGTACCGGTCGCCTGAAAAACATCGAGTCCTTGCAAGGGTCGCCCTTGTTTCATTTTGAGAATGTCGATGTATCCAAGCCTCTTCCGGAATCGATTGCGGGCATGAAGAAGTGGGATTGGGTGTTGCACTTCGCTTCTCCGGCATCACCACCGAAGTATTTTGCGATCCCGATTGAAACCATGCTGGTGAATGCCGAAGGTACCCGTCATTTACTCGATCTTTGTCGCAAGACCGGTTCTAGATTTTTCTATGCATCCACTTCAGAGGTGTATGGCGACCCGTTGGTGCATCCGCAGCCCGAAAGTTACTGGGGTAATGTGAATCCGATCGGTGTGCGTTCGATTTACGACGAGGCGAAACGTTATGGCGAGGCGATGATCTATTCTTACCACCGTGAGTTCAAGGTGGATGTACGGGTGATCCGCATCTTCAATACTTACGGACCGAAGATGGACCCGGAAGACGGTCGCGTGGTCACGAATCTGATGTTTCAAGCCCTGCGAGGCGAGCCGATGACCGTTTATGGTGACGGAAAACAGACGCGAAGCTTTCAATATGTTTCCGATTTGGTCGATGGTATTGAACGCCTGATGAAGTCGGATCACTGTTATCCGGTCAACCTCGGGAATCCTGGAGAATTCACCATTCTTGAATTCGCCGAGATCGTGAAAAAACTCATTCCTACCCAAAGCGAGATCGTGTTTCGCGCGTTGCCTTCGGACGATCCGAAGCAGCGCAAGCCGGTCATCGCTCTGGCTAAGAAACTGTTGGATTGGGAGCCGAAGGTTTCTCTCGAAGAGGGGTTGCGCAAAACCCTTGAGCACTTCAAGAATCACGAGAATTAAGAACGGAGTATCGTTCCGGCACTCTGTTTCAAGCTCTTGAAAGCAATGGGGTTTTTACGCTTTTTATATATTAAACATATTTAATTGATAAATGAATCCTGTTGAGTTAGGATTCGTCCCCATGATGAACCTCCTCTCAGCCCGGGTGCTGATGCTTACGACCATTTTGTCTTCCTTTTCCGCCACAACTGTTCTTGCGCAATGGTCTCAAGGGGGAGGCTCCCGAAAGGGGCTTTCTTTCCTGAAAAATGCCGGTGGGTTGCTTCACCGAAACCACCAGTATTCAAATGATTCCGATCCGGGCACCATCGAACCCCTGGTTTCATGGAACAAGCGTTCGATCCGTGTTTGTTGGCGAAACAGTGCGTTGCTCGATCCGATTTTTGAAAAGAACGATTTTAACGATTTGAAAAAACAGGCTGTTCAGGAAATCATCCAGAAAGAATACACCATCGAGCGAGTGGGAATCGAGTTCATCGGCTGGCAGAATTGCAATGAACTCAAGACGGGGTCCTATGATTTCGAGATCATTCAGGACAATTTTTCGGCTAAGCCGAATCCGGTGGTTCAGCCCTATCGGGATCGTGCGGTCGAAGGCATGGCTTTCATCGGTGAAGGGGGCGGGTGTTACCGACTGACCGAGAATGATCCATTCTCGGATGAGCCCAAAGTCACGGTTGGCTACTACTATCGCAATGCCAAGGAAGAAAAAAAGGTTTATCTGATGTTCGTGGATCTCAACGACATCTTTGAAAACAGCTTCACTTCCCTGAAGAGACTGCAAAGC
>JBEIKL010000116.1:0-6666 GCA_040379745.1 Bdellovibrionales bacterium
ATTTTGATGAAATGAACGAAAAGGCCTATACCGAGTATCCGGGCGGCAGTGATGAGTCCCGGCGTTGTCGTGATCTTTTGCAGTCAACGATGAAGGCCAACCACTTTTTGGGAATCAAGAACGAGTGGTGGCATTTCAATCACCGCACCCATCAGGGCTGGCCGGTGATGTATCTCACTTTTGAAGAAATCGAGCTAATTCTGCAAAACCAGCACCCATCTCCTGTGAAGTGATGTATTTGGGCGGATGTTTCATCTGGGGCAGGAACTTGCGCACATTTGCCACGCCCACACTTTCCTCGAATGCGGCGAACATTGGTTCATCATTCGGTGAGTCTCCGGCGAAGATCAATTGATTCATGGCTGGAAGGCCCAGCTTTTTTGCAGCATCCGATGCCAAAAACTTCTGAATTCCCTCGATCTTGGTGTAGCGACCGAACCAGGTGTTCACATGGATCGATGAGATTTTTGCAATTGCTCCTTCACGCTCGCAAACCTTCACCAGTCGCTGGACTTCGCTGTCGTCCCACGCAGGCACATCTTCACAGAAATCAATCGCCAGGTCGAATTCACGATAAGCCTGATCGGACGCATAGCTCATACCCGTAAATTCCGATTCCAGGGTTTTGCGAAGTGCCGCAAGTTTGCTGATCGCTGCGGTATTATCGGTGGGGTTCAGGGTGTTGAATCGTTTCAGCTTCCCATCGTCCATGTACAAAGTGAACGCACCATTTTCGCCGACAACCGCATCCACAGGCCAAAAGCGCGCGATGTGGTCACACCAGCCGGCTGGTCGCCCCGTGACCGGAATCAGCTTGATGCCTGCGTTCTTTAAATTCCATAGCGCTTGAAACGCTTCTGCCGTGATTTTTCCGTGCGAAGAAAACGTGTCATCAATGTCAAAGCACAGGCCTTTGATCTTGGATTGGAGGGTATTGGAATCCGCAGTACTCAGTCCGTTGAGTGGTGTGGGTGTCATGATTCTTGAAAGTGTTCCCTTTGCCCGCGATTAATCGCGGTAAGTGATGCCGCCGGAAAGGTAAGTGTCTGAACCCTTCAGATTCATTCCCACTTCGGTATTGAAACCGAAGTTTTTCGAAGTCTTGAAGTAAGAGCCGAGAACCAACTGGGAAACGGTTTTGTAGTTTCCGTCGCTCAATGCGAGGCCGAAAGGAACCGCCAAGTATGGATCCATTGCGATGTTTGCGGATTCGAATTGATTGTGAAGGTAAGGGTAAAGGGTGAGTTCGGTTTGGCCAACAGTCGCACGAATGCGGTAGTAATATGCTTGGAATGCGATCCCAGCCCCGATTTGCCCGTCCAGATCCGGGATGAAATCGAAGGTGTAAGTTGCGCCAGTGCGGAATCCGCGGGTTCCGGATCCAGTACCGATCCCGATCTGCACGTTCGAGAGTGATCCTGCGCCGTAAGTGAATTTCAGGGTGTTCGAGAAACTTCCGCCCGAGGTGAAGGTGGCCTCTGGTTCTAAACCCACTGACCAGCTTTTTTGCTCCACAAATTGAGGAATGTTGAATACGCCGGCCTGTGCGACGGTGTTCATGGCGCTGAATCCAATGAGTGCGAGTACGAAGTTGAATTTTTTCATAAATGTCCCCCAAAGTTATTGCACCACTGGATGGGGGGATCGTCAAGTTTCGAGCGGTGGTGGGGCGGGGGGCGAAGGAGCCTAAATCACTGAAAATTCATGATTTCACGCCGTGAATGGAAGTGGTTGAGTGTGTTTGGGGGTGGTGTTTCTGGGGTGTGTGCGGCGCGCAAAGTTGAGCAGTATTAAAAGGTTAGCTTGACAAGAACCTGAGTTGTCCCGTAAATTGGGTTTCGTTCGTAATTAAAATTTGTGGTGGCCGTAGTTCAGTTGGTAGAGCACAGGATTGTGATTCCTGGTGTCGCGGGTTCAAGCCCCGTCGGTCACCCCATTATAAAAAGCCGTTGAGCCGAAAGGTTCGACGGCTTTTTTATTTCTGGTGTGGAGAAACATTCATTTTATTGAGTTAAAAATCGGATGGCGTGACCCCAGGAGCCAATTGGTAGGTATTCGTGAGATCATCTTGAATAACTTCTGCTATTGAGTTGAGAGCTGTTAGAAAGAAATCCTGTTTAAGGGTGACGACTTGAAACTTCCAACCTTCTGGAAGATTGAGTTTTGATCCTAAGTTTTCAAGGCTGGCTAACGATTGGTCTTCTTTTTCAAGGCTATAGCTTTGCATGAAATAGACTTGGCCTTGTGGATCGATCAATTGAAATTCTTTTTGACCTGCTAGAAATACAATAGTGGTTTTTCGTGAAACATGATGAATGCGATAAGGCTTTCTGTTCATCAAGAAGTCAAACAACGAAACTTTTAAAATTCCAGCTTTTCTCATGACTAAACCATGAAAGTTTTTTACCTCTATGTTTTGAAGTGAAGAATTCTTAAAACCATCGATGGTCCAATGTCTTGGGCCATTGAGAATCGCAGATTTAGCTCGGTTTTCTTTTTTAATTTTTTTAGCATTTAATCGACTCCAAAGATCTTCTGGGCATTCATTCAAGCCGATGGTGTTATAGACATCGAGCTGATTCGGAAGAATGAAACCACCAGTACCTAAAAGTACTTCGCAATAGCGTTGATCTCGGAGGTTAAGCGTATCTGCAGCATAAGAAGAGTGTGTTTGAAAAAGGGTAGCGATCAATAATAATACAATGAGGGTGCTCTGTTTTATTTTCATAGTGTTCCTTTTTGTTCGCCCATCAAAAAAGCAGTTAAGGCCAACGATGGGGTACGGTCACTAGGTTAGAAGTGTCGTAACCTTTTTGTTTCAGGCGTTCGATCGCTTCACTGAGGATCGGTGCTGGAGTTTTCCAATCACGAGCCATGATCCAAAGGTATTTCTGATTGGGAACTCCAATCGCAGTCCAGGAATAATCGGCAGCAAGATCAATCACCAGGTAGTCCAACTTCAAAGGCCAGAAGGGGGACACCTTCCAATGGGCGTTACTCTTGTGGTCATGAATCCATGCCTTTTGAGGAATGGATTTAATCGTCCCGTCAAATGATCCCTTGCGATAGGTGAAGTCGACATCGATGCGGTCTTCTTTTTCGTTCCAGGTGTATTTTTCAATTCCGTTGTGGACATCCTTTTCCAGAAAAGTGAAGCGACCGCCGAGCACATACCAATCGCCCATGAAACGTGGGATATCCACGTGATCGACGATTTTCAAGTAACTGCTGCTGCTGCAAGAGGAAAGGATCATCAACATAATGGAGGAGATTTTTTTCACAAACACCAGACTAGATCTTACCTTGGATTACGACAAGTTCATGTTCGATTTTTTTTTATTTTTCGAGAGCATCGCGATGTGAACCGGGTAATTGCATGAGTTCGCTTGGCGGAAGGCGATAAAGATGTTTAAACGGCACCGAGAGTGAACCACTTTCGGTGCCGTTTGAGTGACTTTGGTCTTATTTTTTATCTCCGGTCAGGCCTTTGATACCGGTTACGGCCAGCTTGAATCCCATCACCATCAGAACCACTCCGATTACGTTCTTTACAAAGCCCGGATCAAAAACGCATCCATTGCATCCTTTTGCTTCGTATTCAAACATCCGGAACGCAGTCCGGATGAGGATCACTCCAGCGGCAGCCATGATGATATTCGAAGTAAAGCTGATAATTCCCGCTTGAGCACTTGGTAAGAACAGGTTCAATGCACTGTTCGCAAAGCGATTCAGCAGGCTTGCTTTCTTCATCGACAAATCCATTTGGTTTTTGGCAATCTGCATTGCCGCTTGGATGGCTCTGGTGGTTTCGATCTTCATTTGATCGGCGTTGTCACCGAACAAAGTCACCGTTTTCAATGCACGAACAGGATAAGAAGTCATTTTGTGCGAACTGTTCCTCAGCACTTCGATGGTGAGTTTCAATTTCCCATCATCCGTACTTTTGAAGGTCTGGGCGAAGCCGACCCTGGTATTCAATTCGCGATCGAATGGTGCCAATACGTACACTTTCATGGCACCGTTCCGGTGAATGAAAAGATCACGGGGATTGACTTGTTTTTTCTTGGAAGCGTCCAGAAAAAACTCTGTTCCCGCTTTTTCCATTTCCTGGATCGATGTCAGGGCGGTTTGATTAGCCTTTCTTGCCTGATCCCGGATGTCTTGCGGTTGGGATGCTTCAGCAACCGGCTGCAAAACAAAACAGAAAACCAGAAGAGCAGGGATGACTTGATTGAGTGGATTTTTCATTACTTGCTCGCTTTCTTGAATTGTCCGTATGCAAAAATCCCACACAAAACACTTCCAACCATGGTTGCAACCGAAAAGATGCCAACCACATAATTTCTTCCGTAAATCCAATCATTCCAGTTCTTGATAATGAGTTGCAAGACGAATGCGGCAAGTGCGAATGTGAGCACGGCGTAGATTCCCACGATCGTACCGCCGATGACGTTCATTACGCCTGCGTTTGACTCGGGAATGAGCACATTCATCAATCGGGCAAAGAGGGAATTGACTTTGCTTTCTGATTTTCTGCCGAGTTGAATCTGATTCTTCGCAATGGAGACGGCTGCTTGAATGGTTTGAGTGAATTGAATCCGAATGGACTTTGCGTCCTTTCCGTTGATTTTCACGCTTTTGATCGCACGCACCGGAAAAGAGCTGAGGGCGTTTCCACCATCTTTAAGGACTTCAAGGGTAATACCCACTTGTCCATTCTGATCGATTCTCAGGGATTGATAAAGACCCAGTCTGGTTCTCAGTTCCGGGTCAAATGGGGTAACCGCATAAATCTTGATGGATCCATTGCGATTGATCTTCAAGTCGCTCAAATCGACTTTTTGTTTCTTGCTGCGATCCAGATAGAATTCTGTTCCCGCTTGTTGAAGCTCATTGAAGGTGGATTGGGCTGTTCCCATTGCCTTTCTCAATTGCTCTTCAGGTGTGTCTTGATTGGCGAATACACTTGCCGGAAAGGCGAAGCTGATTGCCAGGATTGCTAGGGTTGCATTTTTTAAGATATTCATATTATTTCTCCTTCTCATTGTTTGTCTTAAAAAAACTATTGCTCAGTTTCGTATCTTGCGTACGCTGCGGCTCTGTGGGCCCAATAAATTCCGGCAAAGATTTCGGTTATGCCCAAAATCACCACCGCATAGCGGATTTTATGTTTGATGGCGGAAGCCATTCCCAGCGTGAATGATCCATGAATTACGCATGCTGCCGCGCTGATTCCCAACAGAGTGATGTAGGCACGATCGGTTGAGTCGGCCTTTGCAGTGGGAATGATCGAATTCAGAACCGAATTCATGAATTTTTTCAGATTGCTACGGTGATGATCCACGACTACGATCTGGTTTTTTGCGATTCTGATTGCCGCCTGAATCGCTTGTTTGAATTTGATTTGGCTGTTCACAGCATCTTCTTTGCTGAGTTTGACCGATTTGATTGCACGAATCGGAAATGCTGTGATTCTTTCACTGCCGTTTTTCATGAGCTCAATGGTGGTTGAAAGGCTTCCATCTTCATGGCTGGTGATGGATTGTGCGAAAGCGATCCTGGTGTTGAGTTTCTGGTCATAGGGAAGGACTCCATAGAACTTGACCCTTTGTTTTCTGTTTGCAAGAAACTCACTCAAGTCGAGTTCAACTCTTCTGGTTGAGTCAAGATAGAACGTTGTCCCTGATTTTTCGATTTCGTTCAGGATGTGAAGACCGCTGCTTTTGGCATTAAGAATCTTGTTTTTGATTCCAGAATGGTTCCCCGCTTGCACATCTGCTGGAATGGCAATGCTCAGGACGAGCAAAGATAATAATGTTTTTTTGATGGCGTTCATAACTCTCCCTAATTGTTTAGTGGAGGTGATGATCTATCATCAAATTATTTATTACACAACGTTTATTTATGATTAAGTCAGTTATTTTTACATTAAACTTGATTCGTTGGTTGAGGTGTTTGCATGTTCAAGATTGCCAAGGATATGCTGATTCAACACGGACAAAGATTCGGATTTCCTTTTGAATGGGTTTTCCGTCATCAATGAATCATGCTGGGCAGATTTTCAATATAGAATCCTGATCCGACGATGTAGGTTTCCTTTTCATACTCCACTTTGCGAACGAACGTTTTTTTGAGTGACGCAAAATCATCACCCGGCTTATACCAATAGCAGTCGATCCAAGCTTTCCCTTTTTCTTTTGCAGCCTTGATGCAATTTACTGCCAAGGGTGTCCCGTGTGCATCCTTCAAGTGTGCCACATTCTTTCCTTCCATGTAAGGAGTTCCTCCATTGACCAGCTCCATTGCATCGCTCGAATTAACGAAGATGTAACTGTCCATGAACCGGAATGGTCCTTTTTTGTCCCGTAACTCAGGAAAGGCGCCGGATCCTTTTTCCTGAATCAGTTCAGCGGCACGATCGACCACTTCTTCAATGATGGTTTCACTCATCGGCATCGAATAGGTTCCGCAACAAAGTAGGATTTTTTCGCCATTCTTCAGTCCGACGCGTTTTGCATAAACGGATTTCCACACGGGGAAAAGTTCACCCGGATGTGGATATTGATAATGAGTCCAGCCTTCTCCCGTCTTGTTGTTTGCAATCTCCATTAACATCTTTCCGTAAGGTCTACCCAGGATGTCTTTTTCATCGATGATGTTCAAACC
>JBEIKL010000117.1:0-6653 GCA_040379745.1 Bdellovibrionales bacterium
ATGATACGCTGGGTGCTTCGCCCACGAGTGAGAACATGGCGCTCTTCATTTGGAAAAAGGTGATGGAGAGGTTCCCGAATGATCCGTTGGATCTGGTAGCGGTATCCCTGTGTGATCTGAATGGTGAATCCATGGGAGAGGCGACCCTGTCATGAGTATCGAACTCCGCGGCCTGCAAAAGCTCTACGCTGGTAGCAATGTAGGTCTTGGAACCACGGACTTGGACATCCCCGCATCCCAGTGGATTTCAATCATCGGACCTTCCGGATGCGGAAAAACAACCTTGTTGAAATTGATCGCCGGGTTGGAGCAGCCGTCGGCGGGGGCGGTTACGAATCCACTTTCCAGAAAAGAAATGAGTTATGTGTTTCAGGATTCTGCACTTTTGCCTTGGAAATCCGTGATCGAAAACATCATTCTTCCGTTGATTTTGCGAGGTGTCTCCCTTACCGATGCGGAAAACGATGCGCAAGATTGGATCCGTAAACTGAAACTGGAAAAATTCGTGAACCACTATCCTTCCCAATTATCGGGCGGTTTGAAAATGAGGGTGTCCGTAGCGCGGGCGTTGATCACCAAGCCCCAATTGATCCTGATGGACGAACCTTTTGCCGCGTTGGACGAGCCGATCCGGATTGAATTGGGTTTGGAGTTGCGAGAACTCTGGAAGTCATTGAAACCCACCATCGTATTTGTCACTCACTCGATCACGGAAGCACTTTGGCTTTCGGATCGGATTTTGGTTCTGCAGGGGCAGCCCGGAAGGATCGCCCTGGATCGAACACAAACCTTCGGTGATGACCGTCCGTTGTCTTTGCGTGGCTCTCCGGAATTTCAAAAAAACGTGGAAGAATGTTTTCAATTGTTGAGGGCCAACGGATGAGGAATTCGGTGAAAGCGATTTTCAAGCCATTGATCCCGCTGATCCTGATCACCGCACTGGCTGAATGGTTGTCGCGTTCGGGTTCGATTCCCGCTTTCTTGATGCCCGCACCTTCGCAGGTTTTTCAATCTTTGGCGGATGATTCGGTCGGATTCAAAAAAGCGTTCCTTGAAACCGCTCTTGCGTCCTTTACCGGGTTGGCTTTGAGTCTGCTCGTCGGCCTGTTCTTTGCCTTGGTTCTGACTTATTCCCGATTGATCCGCGAGATGCTTTATCCGTATGCGCTTTTCTTTCAAACGGTGCCGATCATTGCCATCGCACCGCTTTTGGTGATCTGGTTGGGTTACGGGTTGCCCACGGTGATCGCTTCCTCGTTCATCGTCTCGGTGTTTCCCGTGATTGCAAACAGCGTGCTGGGATTGATGTCGACTGATTCGCAATTGTTGTCCTTGTTCAAAATGATGGATGCCTCACCGCTTCAGACCCTTTTTCGATTGCGCCTGCCTCATGCCATTCCACAAATCATTGGCGGTGTGCAGATCGCCGGTGGCTTGGCTGTGATTGGTGCGATCGTCGGTGAATTCATTTCCGGTAGTGGATTGGGTGGATTGGTCGATGCCGCGCGAAACCAGCAACGGATCGATCGGGTGTTTGCTTCGGTTTTACTTGCCGCCATGCTCGGTATTCTATTTTTCTCTTTCGTTTCAGTGACAAAAAAGATTTTATTGAAGAATCGGTAAAACTTTTTTAAGGAACTCATCATGCTGAATCGTCTATTTGCACGCGTACTGTCCGTCATTCTGTTCATTGTGGTTTTCAGTTCCGGAGCGATTGCTTCGCCTGCGCAACTCGCACTCAACTGGAAGCCCGAGCCCGAGTTCGGTGGGTTTTACGAGGCGCTTTTCAATGGCAGTTATGAAAACGCGGGCTTGAAAAAGTTTGAAATCCTTCCGGGGGGTGCAGGCCAGCCGGTTTCACAGATGGTTGCCGCAAAAAAAGTGTTGTTCGGGATCTCTTCCGCGGATCAAGTGATCCTAGCGCGAGCACAAGGCGCCAAAATTGTCGCATTGTTTGCGGTTTATCAGGATGATCCGCACGGATTCATGGTGCATCCGGACCGCAAGATCAAATCCCTGAAGGATCTGTTTCAGTCTGAGGGAACCATTGCTTTGGAAAAGGGATATCCTTATACCCAGTGGATTCAAAAAGTGTATTCACCGATCAAGGCGAAGTTGGTTCCCTATACAGGTGGAATCAGTTCGTTTCTGAAGGACAAGAGCTTCTCTCAGCAGTGTTTCGTCTTTTCGGAACCGGTCGCCGCCAAGCGCGCGGGAGCAAGGTCCGATCTCTTCTTGGTTTCAGAGTCCGGTTACAATCCGTACCTCACCGTGGTGGTGGCCCATGAAGACACTTTGGCAACCCAGCCAGAGATCGTGAAATCCTTTTTAAAAGCGACACGTCAAGGTTGGTCAAGTTATTTGAAAAATCCAAATCCAACGAATAGTGCGATGCAAAAAATGAATCCCTCAATGGATGAGGAAGCATTTTCAGAGGCCACCAAACTTCAGGAGAGGTTCATTATCACTTCAGAAACAAGGAAAAAAGGCCTTGGCACGATGAGTTCAGAGCGCTGGACCCAACTGTATGCTCAATTGGTCGAGCTCAAAATGGTCAAGCCTGGTATGGACGTAACGCAAATGTTCAAAATCTTCCCCTGATTTGCCCTGTTAATAATCATTCTCAAGCGTCAAAAAAAAGTTGTAAATCGATCAGACTTTGAGACGATCGGGAAACTCAATGGATTGAGTCCCATAATTCAATGATGTGTTTTGGGCAGGATTTTAAACAAATGGGGGAACGTTATGAAAAAATCCATTTCTGTAGTACGGATGCTGGCGCTTGCAGTGCTTTTTTTGCAAACTTCAGCGATCGCTCACGATTCTAAAGAACTTTGCCACTTCATGCCGAAGAATGATTTGTATATTCCAGCGGGTCTGGAATCCTACAGCGGCGGAATTGACGAACAAACATTCAACAATGTCATCGATAAGATTTCAAAAGTTTATGAGCCGATCATCAAGGCTCGTGGCGGAAATCTCAAAGTAAACCGTCTCTGGACCGATGGAACGGTGAATGCATCCGCTCAACGTCAGGGTTCAACTTACCTGTTGAACATGTACGGCGGTCTTGCTCGTCACTCCAGAACCACAGAAGATGGATTCGCACTCGTCATGTGTCACGAGCTGGGGCACCACTTGGGTGGATTCCCAACAACTGGCGGATTGCTCGGGTTGAATAACTGGGCTTCCAACGAAGGTCAGTCGGATTATTTTGCCACCATGAAGTGCTTCCGTCGCGTGTATGAAAACGAAGACAATGCAGCGGTAATTTCTAAATTGGCCGTACCTCAAGCAGTGAAAGACAAGTGTTCTTCCAGCTTCAAGTCCAACACCGAGATCAATCTCTGCGTGCGTGGATCAATGGCGGGCAAGATTCTTGCAGATTTGCTGTGGTCACTGGCGAACGGTCAAAAAGAGCTGACTGGCTCCAAAATGCCGGATTTCGAAACTCCAAATCCAAAAGTGGTTTCTAAAACCGACAATGCTCACCCTGAAGCTCAGTGCCGTTTGGACACTTACTTGGCAGGCGCGATTTGTCAGTCTCCTTACACTGAAGATTTCGGTAAGAAAGATCCGATTTCTGGCGCTTGTGCACAAGAGAAGGGTGATCGTTTCGGATTCCGTCCTCTTTGCTGGTACAAGCCACAGAACTAATCAAAATTTAAAATCAGTTTGAAAATCGGACGGTGGGCGGTGCTCATCGTCCGATTTTCGTTTGTTGCAAAGTTGTTTTGGTTTGTTGGATCTTTACTGGTTATGAAAAATAAACCTAAAAAATTGCGCAACGCATAATTTTTGAGAGGATGCCGTCTCTTCAAAATTAATTTTTTGAAAAGAGGAGTCCAAAATGAAGAAGTACATCATAGCACTACCATTGTTCATGGTCTTGATTCTGGCCAGTCTCAATCATGCTAAAGCACAACCCCAAGCTAAAACCCTGATGTTTCCCCAAAACAGGCTTTCCATTCCTAAAGGGCTTGAGCCGTCTCTAATGAGGGGCAATCCGATTATTTTGCCTCCATGAAATGTTTCCGTAAGGTCTTTGAAAAGGAAGATCACACCTCGGTGCTTTCATCACAGGATGTTCCGGAAAAAGTAAAAATCCAGTGTGGTGAAAGTTTCAAATCAAAGGATGAAATTCAGCTTTGCATACGAACCGCGATGGCCGGGAAGAGTTTGGCCACCATTTCCTGGTATGTTGAAAATGATGAGTCCAGCACCGTTCCTAAACCAAATTTTGAAACAACGGATCCAAGGGTAGTGGAATTCACCGATGACCGGCATCCTGAAGCTCAATGCCGATTGGATACCTACTATGCTGGTGCATTGTGCAACGTCTCCCACTTGATCCCATTCGGTGAAAGCGATCCGGTGACCGGTGCGTGCGCGGTTGAAAAGGGTGATCACCTTGGTGTTCGACCTGCGTGCTGGTATAAAACAAAACTTGCAATTTAAGCTGATTTTTCAATGAATCCGAGGGTGATGGAGTATGTTCATCACCCTCGGATTCATTTATTTATAAGAAATTATAAGGAGCGGATGTTAAGAAAATTCAAAAAAGTCGGTTTTTATCCTTGAATTCAAGAAGCTTTTTGAGACGATTACTGAACTCGATTGATCGAGTGACTTTGAAAAAAGTCTGGATGAACAAATTTATCCTGGGGGGGATAATATGAAGAAATCCGTTTCTCAACTCAGTGTTTGGTCTGTGCTCTTCACCTTGATTGCCCAGCCGGCATTGGTTTCCGCTCACGAACAAAAAGAACTCTGCAATTTCATGCCGAAGAACAATCTTCGTATTCCTGTAGGCGCGAATCTCGCTGGTGGAATCGATGAAGACACGTTCAATGAAGTGATTGACCGCATTTCTGCGGTTTACGAACCGATCATCAAATCCAAAGGCGGAAAACTCAAAGTCAATCGTCTTTGGACCGATAGCACGGTCAATGCTTCCGCACAGCGTATGGGCAAGACCTACGTCTTGAACATGTACGGCGGATTGGCACGTCACGCGATCACCACTGCGGATGGTTTTGCACTCGTAGTTTGTCATGAACTGGGTCACCATCTGGGCGGCTTCCCTCAAAAATCTTACAGTGACGGTACGGTAAGCTGGGCTTCCAATGAAGGCCAATCAGACTACTTTGCGACCATGAAGTGCTTCCGTCGTGTTTTTGAAAAAGACGACAACGCAAAAGTGGTTGCGGGTCTGGCTGTCCCTGGATTGGTCAAAACCAAGTGCTCTCAAACTTTCAAATCCACTGCGGAAATCAATCTCTGTATCCGTGGTTCGATGGGAGGGAGCGTTTTGGCGAACCTGCTGAACTCTCTTTCCAGCAGTTCCAAGGTTCCGGGTTTCAGCACTCCGGATCTTTCTGAAGTGGAAGAAACCGATCACACCCACCCTGCGGCTCAGTGCCGTTTGGATACATACTTTGCAGGTGCGGTTTGCAACACTCATTATTCGCAGGATTTCGGAACTGAAGATGCATCTACCGGTGCATGCGCAGAAGAAAAAGGCGACCAGGAATTCTATCGCCCGCATTGCTGGTATAAACCACAAAACTGATTTACAAGTTCATGGATGAAGGGGAGGGTGGTTGCCTCGTGCAGCCGCCCTTTTTCTTTGTATGGAGGAGAAAACACATGCCACGCAAACCATTCTACGCAGAAGGAATCCGATTCGAATGCCAAGGGTCCGGCAAATGCTGTACTTCCCGTGGAGGCTACGGGTACGTCTATCTGACCGATGCTGATCAAAAGCGTTTTGCAAAGCACTTCGGGTTGACCAAGGCTCAGTTCCTGAAAAAGTATTGCGGAAAGAAAGATGGTCACGTCCACTTGATCGACCCTGCGGAGAAAAAGGGCGATTGTCTTTTCCTGGAAGGCAATCGTTGTGGTGCTTATGAGGCTCGACCGGAGCATTGCCGTACCTGGCCTTTCTGGCCTGAGAACATGAATCCCAGGACCTGGAATCAGGAAATTGCCGCATTCTGCCCCGGGGTGGGCAAAGGCAAGGTTCACACCTATGAGGAGATTAAAACCGTTCTGGATTCGCAGAAGGACATGGACTTCTAACTGCCGTCATTGCATTGACGTCTAATCGTGCTTTTTTAATCCTTACGCCTCCTTTTACCGATCAGAAGTCGTGAAAAAAACGGTTTCTTCCATTCGTTTTTTGAGATCCTCAATGCGCAGCATTCTCTTGTGCTCGCTTCTGTCGATTCAAGCTCTTGCGGGGGCGGGCTCGCCACTTCAGTCATTGCCTCCCACGGCATCCAATCAGGACAAGTTGAAATATCTGACCGCAGTCAAAGAGCACATTCCCAATCTATTCGACAATGTTTCACTGTATGACACCGATTTGTTCACGTTATTGGATCGTCAAAGTGATTTGGTGCAAAAACTGGAAAGCAATTCCGCGTACCGGAAAAATGCCGGCCGCTATCCACGCATGGAACTTCGTTTAGAGCCCGGTGATTCACGGTCATTGAATGTCGAAGCCGTTGCCGATTGGCAGAAAGGATTGCGCGGGCAACTGGACGAATTCAAGGATTTTGATTTGAAAACGGCACTTGATCAACGACTCAAAAACTCGATCTCGAGAATGGGCAAGGGAACCATACAGGGGTTTTCAACGGGACTGATCA
>JBEIKL010000118.1:0-6619 GCA_040379745.1 Bdellovibrionales bacterium
GAAAAGCGAGGGGGGAGCCCCGCCGGAATGCAGGTAAATCAGGAATTTTGCAGATGGTTATTGCTCTTCCTGGCGTGCCAGGAGGCGAATGGTTCCGAAGCCGGCTTGGCCTGCGGTGAACATGATCCGTCTCAGGATGTCGTATTTCACGCGCTTATCCGCCTGAATAGCGAGGGTTCCGTTGAACGGTACAGGGTTATTGTCCTTGTCCCTGAGGCTCGAGCTCAGACGAAGGTTTTTTGCGTCCAAGGCAGCTTGATCCAGAATCGTGAAGAGCGGGGTGATCACGCCGTCTTTCACATCATCCTGTTTGAATTCATAGGATGGAGTCCCTCCTGAGTTGAGGGACTCGACCGATTGTTTGAACTCGACCACGGGTTTGGTCAGTTCAGGGTTTGCGTCCGTCAGTCCGGAAATGAAGATCGCCTGCGGAGTCACCATCAAGTGAATGGTGTCCTGTGGGCTTTCGAAGGACTTGGAGACCGGCAATTCGATTCCTTTGACTGAAGCCATGGAGTTCGTGCTGGTGGTGTAAGTCTTGAGCAGGAACACGAGGATGATGACCAGGATGTCGAGCATCGACGTCAGCTGGAGTTCGAAATCCTTGTGGATTTTCTTGCGGCCTCTGCGGAATCGGATCGATTTTTGAAATGCCATGATTCCTAGTCTCCTTGGATATTGGTGAAGCTGATGTCACCGAACAGGGTCTTGGCGATCTCATCCACCGGGTTGTCCTGTTTTTTCAGGATGACCGTCTCGTTCTGATCCACGTTCTTCACTCGATCGATCAGGGCGAAGATGACTTCATAAGTGGTCTCACCGTTCGGCTGGATGAAGATCTTGTTCTCTTCGGGAAACTTCTTCTTCAGTTCGACGACTTCCTGGTGCAATTTCTCGTAGTCGGGAAGGGTGGCGTTTCCTTGTGCATCATTCAGGTTCGGAATGGTGATTTTCGGAAAACGACTGGTATCGCTGAGGAGTTCGAGTCCCTGGTCTCCAACGGTTAAGGTCAGTTGAAGCGGAGGGGTTTTCTTCTTTTCCAGATCTTCCATGTTTGCCTGGGTCGGGACCGTGGTGTCGACCATGGTCAATGCAAGAAAGGCCATGGTGTACATCAGGAACGAGATCATGGTCACCAATGCATCCAGCATCGGAACCAGGTTCACGTTCACTTCGGAATGATTCGAGTTTCTTCTCGATGAAGGTCTCTTAAGCATTATTTTTCCGAAGAGTGTTGAACTTTACGAGCGGAAAGAAGGTCGAGGAGTTTCACGCTGTGCTCATCGATCTGGCTCACGATTTTCTGTGCTTTTGAAGACAGGATCGAGTGGGCAACCATCGCGGAAATTGCAATGATCAAACCGAATGCGGTTGCATACATCGCCTCGGAAATCCCTTCAGAAAGGATCGCTTGGCGTTGAGCGGCTTCAGCGCCCGCGATCGCCGCGAAGGATTTGATCAGACCGGAGATGGTTCCGAGGAGACCGAAAAGGGTTGCTACGTTGGCGATGAGGGCAAGGTAAGGAAGGTTCTTCTCGAGCAGTGGAATCACTTCGAGCGAAGCGGAGTCAATCGCGTTCTGGATTTGTTCTTCGCTGCGGGAAGCGCGCATCAGTCCGGCTTTGATCACTTTCGGAAGGGCTGCTTCTTTTGCGCCATTACACACGCGGATTGCGCCATCCAAGTCGTTCGCCAGAATGTGCTTTTGAACTTCAAACATGAAGGAATTGCCATTGATGTCGTATTTTTGAAAAAGTTTGATGAAGCGCTCAAAAATGAACGCAATGGCAAACACCATCGTCAGGGCGATGAGATAGTTGGCCACTCCACCCTTGTGAAGGGCTTCGATAATGCCGGTGTGTGCTACTTGAGCTGCCTGAGCTGCTGTTTCATTCATCCTTGGAGTCTCCTTGAGTTAAAAATCCTTTTTATATCTAAAGGATAAATAAGGGACTTCAAAAGATCAAACAAGAACTGTGGAAAAAACAGCTCAGGCGGATGCTCTGATGTTGCAATGCGATATTAATCGCAGAATCTTAAAGGTGTTTGTTGATGGTGTTGACGAAAGTGTCTTTTGGCAAGTTGCCTTGGATCTGATCCACGACTTCACCGTTTTTCAGGAAAAGGATGGTCGGAATGGAACGGATCTTAAAGCGCTGTGCAGAGCTTGGGTTTTCATCCACGTTCATCTTGTAGATTTTAACGCGACCGCTAAATTCGTCAGCAAGAGTGTCCAAGGTTGGAGCAAGTGCTTTACATGGTCCGCACCAAGCAGCCCAGAAGTCCACCATGGTCAGTTCGGAATTCTTGAGTACTTCAGTATCGAGGTTTTGGTCAGTTGCCGTGAAAACATTTTTTGAATTAGACATGAAAATCTTGTACCACTAATGCAAGGAAATTTCCAAATGAAACCAACTGCACGTGACTATATTCTGGCAACTTACGAAGAATCCCTTGCCGCAAAAAAGGCCTTTATCGACAACAACATCGAATCCATCGTTAAAGCTTGTGAGTTGATTTCAGGCTCGATCAAAGCCGGACACAAACTGATGATCTGCGGAAATGGCGGATCTGCAGCGGATGCACAGCATATGGCTGCCGAAATGGTGGGCCGCATGTTGATCGAACGCAATCCGCTTCCGGCATTGGCGCTGACTACCGACACTTCCAACATCACTGCCATTGCGAATGATTATTCGTACGATGCGATTTTTGAAAAGCAGGTGCAGGGACTTGGTCAAAAAGGTGACGTTCTGTTGGCGATCTCCACCTCCGGTAATTCCAAGAACGTGGTCAAGGCCGTGGAAGCCGCACAAGCCAAAGGCATCATCACGATTTCCATGACCGGCGGAACTGGCGGTAAATTGAAAGAACTCTGTGATCTGAATCTCAATGTCGATCTGGGTAAGAATTCCAGCCGCATTCAGGAAACCCATATCTTCATCGTTCACTCTCTCGTAGATGTGATGGATCGCTTCTTCCTATGAACTCGGTCCATTCCTCGCATTATGCCAGCGTCCAAAAACGGGTCATGGCAAAGCTGATCGATCTCGCGATCGTTCTTTTCCTGGGGCAATTGCCTTTGGGAAGTGCCGGCGCGGTTCTCGGGTTTTTGTATTCGATCCTTGCAGACGCGTTGAGTTTCAAGAAAGTGCAAGGACAGAGTATCGGCAAGCTGGTCATGCGAATTCGCGTAGCCTCGGGATCCGGACACCAGGTCCGTTCTGCCCGCATGAAGACTTCCATCATCCGCAATGCCCCGGTGGGGATTGTGACGTTCTTCCTGATCATTCCGATTCCGGGCTGGATTCTCGGCCTGTTGATCGGAATTCCTCTTTTTCTGATCGAACTCAGTCTGATGATCCGTGCCGAACGTCATCAGCGTCTCGGCGATGTCATGGCTGAGAGTGTAGTCCTGGATAGTGAGTAATATGAAAAAATCTGCAGCCGCTTCTTACCGTATTCTTTATATGGTCGACATCAGTTCGTTCATTTTTCGTGCGTATTACGCGATTCGTGAAATGACCGCGCCGGATGGAACGCCGATCAATGCCGTTTACGGTGTGGCTTCCATGTTGGGAAAACTGATCGATGAAGTGAATCCCGAGCACTTGGTCGTGGTTTATGATTCCAAAGAACCGTCTTTCCGCAAGCAGATGTACGAAGACTACAAAGCGAATCGTTCGGCTCCACCGGAGACCTTGCTTCCGCAGTTCGACCTCATTGAAGAAATGATCGCTCACATGGGGATTCCTTAATTTCGAAAAAGCGGGGTCGAGGCGTACGACCTGATTGCCAATCTCAATAAACAATGGGTGGGCGAGGTAAAGAAAAACGGAAACCAGAACCGCGTGGTGATTGTCACGGGTGACAAGGACCTCATGGCCTTGGTCAGTGCCGACACCCAAATCTGGGATACGATGAAAGAACAGCACTACACCGAACATGAAGTGATCGAGAAGTTCGGTGTGAAGCCTTCGCAAATCCGCGATTATCTGGCGATTGTGGGGGATTCATCCGACAATATTCCGGGCATCACCGGCATCGGACCAAAAGGTGCCGAAAGTTTGCTGAAAGAGTACGGCACACTCGAAAACATCATCGAGGCCGCAAAGCAGGGCAAGATCAAGGGCAAGAAGTGCGAAGTGATCGCCGAATCCGAAAAGGTGGCGAAGCTGTCCCAGGAACTCGCAACTCTGCACGATCACATTGAGGTCGATTTCAAGGAAGAGGGGCTTCGGTTTCAATCAGTGGTGAAGCCCGATCTCCTGAAGTTTTTCGAAAAATACAATTTGAAGAGCTTGTATGTGCGCTATGCCGGCAAGCAAAAGGCAGAACCGCTTCCGAGCACGGATGAATTCAATTTCGATGCGGTTGAAAATACCAGTTCGTCGAAAAACGCATCCAAGCCAAGTGGAGCGGAAAGCAAGTCCTTTGCAGTTTCAGCGGCTCCGATGACCGCATTTGAAACTCCTGCGGTGACACCTCCACCCTTCACCACGATCAGTGATCTGCCAGCGCTGAAGAAGATTGTCGCAGAAATTGAAAAATCAGGATTGATGGCGTTCGATACGGAAACGACTTCGCTCGATCCGCGACAGGCAAAGCTGGTGGGGATTGCGATATCGACCGGAGCCGAAAACGGGTGTTACATCCCGGTGGGGCACGAGATGAAGTTGGATTCTACTCATGCGCAACTCACGTTTGAAGAAGTGATCGAACATCTGAAGCCGCTCTTGGAATCCCCGAAGATCAAAAAGGTGGGGCAAAACCTCAAGTACGATTACCGCGTGATGCTGAATCACGGAGTGATCATGCAAGGGATTCACGGAGACACGATGATCACGGCCCACTTGGTGGATTCCAGTGGTCGTCATAATCTCGATGATCTTTCGCAGAAATACCTGCACCACAAAACCATTGCGTATGAAGAGGTGGCAGGCAAGGGCGCGCAGCAAGTGACCTTTGACCAGGTATCGATCGATGCGGCAACGAAGTACTCCGCCGAAGACGCCTGGTGTGCCATGATGTTGTGGCAGGTGCTAGAGCCCCGCATGATCGAGCAGGGATCCGAAAAGCTTTTCCTGGAAGTCGACCTGCCGATGGTGGAAGTGGTGTCCCGGATGGAAGAGATGGGCATCAAGGTCGATGTGCCGTTTTTGCAGAAACTCGATCAGCAATTCGACAAGGAGTTGCAGGAGATCGAGAAAAAAGTACGCGCGTTCAGCTCGAATCCGACATTGAACCTGAACTCTCCGAAGCAGTTGGCGGCGTTCTTGTTCGAGGAATTGAAGCTGCCGACCCAAGGTAAGACCAAGACCGGTTATTCCACTGACGCCAGTGTGCTCGAGGCATTGGCGCCGAAGCACGAAGCACCGAGATTGTTGCTCGAGCATCGTGAGATTTCAAAACTCCGCGGCACTTATGTTCAACCGCTTCAGTCGCTGCGGGATGCGAAGGATTCGCGCGTGCGCACGAATTTCAATCTCACCGGTGCGGCCACCGGTCGATTGTCGAGTTCGGACCCGAATCTCCAAAACATTCCAACCCGTTCCGCGCGCGGACAGTTGATTCGAGAGGCATTTGTAGCGGAAACCGGGAATGTCCTTCTTTCTGCCGATTATTCCCAGGTCGAATTACGCATTCTTGCACACCTCAGCGAAGACTCGAATCTGATCGATTCTTTTGTGAAGGATGAAGACGTACACCGCCGTACGGCAAGCGAGATTTTCCATGTGAAGCCGGAAGCGGTGACGGACGAACAGCGTGCCGGTGCGAAGGCGATCAATTTCGGTCTCATGTATGGAAAAGGACCGTTCGCCCTTGCGGAAGAACTCCACATTTCACGCACGGATGCGAAGAAAATGATCGATCAGTATTTCACGCGCTATTCGAAGGTGAAGGAATTCCTGGACGGTCAGATCCAGCTGGCGCACGAACAGGGGTTCGTTTCGACTCTGTTGGGTCGAAAACGCATGTTGACCGAAATCAACTCGAAGAATCACATGATGAAGGCCAATGCCGAGCGTATGGCGATGAATTCACCGATTCAGGGTACGGCATCGGACTTGATCAAGATTGCAATGATTCGTCTCGATCAAGCGATTCGCGAGCGAAAGCTCCAATCGCGCATGCTCCTTCAGGTGCACGATGAGTTGATCTTCGAGTGCCCGCAAAACGAAGTCGATGAAATGAAAGAACTCGTGGAGAAGGAAATGTCGGGTGCGCACCCGTTAAAGGTACCGCTCAAGGTGAATGTCGGAACTGGAAAGAATTGGGCGGAGCTCTGATGTTGAAAGACAAGCTGTCAGAATTTCTGGGTAAGGGAATCCCGATTCCGACCCTGTACGAATTGGTGAAAAACACATCGCCTTTCTTGTTCACCAAAGCGCCGGAGGCATCGACTCGATTCATTGCCATCCTGTCCAATCCGGAATCCGTAAAGGATGCTTTAGGGTATTTCGAATACTGCGTAGCCGCTCATTTTGCTACGGTGGGTACCTTTGTTCCGACCGATGTCGATCTCGCCATCCGCCTCAAGCTCTGGCAGAAGATCAGCACACCCGAGGAATTCCAGCCCATGTGGAATCTCGTGCAGGAGTTCGACCGTTGGGACGAA
>JBEIKL010000119.1:0-6571 GCA_040379745.1 Bdellovibrionales bacterium
AGGAGAGAGAAAATCTTATGAAACAGTTTTCATTGTTCCGATTCTTGCTATTGCCGGCACTGACCCTCACCGCGGGTGGGCCCCAGGCGTTCACGCCTTCCGTGATGGTCTCGAATCAGACCGCAGCCGGTGGAGTGAACCTCCCACCCCGTGTGGACATTCTCTTGGGCGTGAGCTCGGACGGCGGAATGCAAAACATCCGCGCTTCCCTTCAGAGTCAACTTAGCGCCTTCGTTCAAAACCTGGAAAGCAAAGGCTGGGACTATCGCTTTGTTTCTGTCCCGATGAGTGAGTACGACTACTCGAATATTCTCAGCCCGAGCTACAGTCACGACTACACGGTCGCTGCATCACGCTTTCACACCAATCATGGCAGCAACTGGCTTGCACCCTATCCGGGCGCATTAAACACCGATCCATTCTACACCCTGAATCCAGCCTTCTTCAATCCGGGCATCAATTTGCCGTCGATCAACAATGGCCATGTCGATGGTCACCAGTACGGCTTGAAAAACCAAGCGGCTTACTTGAACCTGAACACGGTGAAAAACCAGATTCTCCGCGCAGATGCAAACCTTGCCGTGATTACCATCTCCAACGGTCGTGACGCTTCGGACGGATGGTCTTATCAACCGTCGACGATCACTTACTCGAGCGGCGTCACTTCCAGCGGAAATCAATATCTTCCGAGTCCGGTGAATGTGACCAACTATCTGCTACAGATGCAATCCGTGAAAGCGAATCCGAACATGCTGAAGTACTACTCGGTGGTTTCGGCCTCCGACAGCAACAGTTGCATCTACGGTCCTGCACGCCGAGGTGAGGAATACATTCAGGCTGCAAATGCCACAGGCGGTATTGCGATCAACCTTTGCAACAACACCATCAGCAGCGCTCTCAATGCGATCGCACAGAACATCCAATCTCAACCCCTGTACTTCAAGAAGGATCACCTCTTGCTTGAAACCAAGCCGAATCCGGCGACGATCAAGGTGTACAAGAACGGCGTTCTTCTTCCGGAAGATCCGACCAACGGGTGGACCTACATGGGCTATCTTCAGAATCAGGCGTTGATCTTCTGGCCGACCTCAATGGCTTCCAGCACGGGCTATATGATCAAACTGAACGGAACCGCCACCCTCGTCGGAAGCGACTCCGCCAAAGTCGAATACATGAACGACGGTGTTCAGGCTTCACACTGATTCCAAACATTCAAACAACGGGTTAACACCATAAAACAAGAAAAACGCCGGCCTCAGGATGAGTCACCGGCGTTTGTTTTTTGACTTCAACCCAGGCAGTGGGCATGGCAAGCAATCGGTAGCCTGATCGAGGGCAACTTCTGCCCCTTTTCCGAACGACGGAATTTGGCTATGCTGAAGGCATGAATCAAACAGTTCTGATCACCGGCGCAGGCGGATATGTAGGAAGTCTCATCACCCAGGCATTGGCCAATGGAACCCACGACGAAAAGGGCTACAACCCCGATTGCATCATCGCACTCGATGTGCGGGATTGCCCGAAAGCACTTGAAGGTCTTCCGAAAGTGACCTTCCTCAAGAACGACGTGCGATCGCCCGAACTCGGCCAGATCATCGAACAGTACAAACCCGATGTGGTCTGCCACCTTGCTTCGATCGTGACCCCGGGCAAAAACAGCAATCGCGAATTCGAATACTCGGTCGATGTCGTCGGCACCAAAAACGTTCTCGATGCCTGTGTGAAGGCCGGCGTGAAAAAAGTGATCATCACCAGTTCGGGCGCAGCTTACGGGTATCACGCTGACAATCCGATGTGGCTCAAGGAAGACCATCCACTGCGTGGCAATACCGAATTCGCCTATTCCGACCACAAACGCCTCGTCGAAGAAATGCTTACCGAATACCGCACGAAACACCCTGAATTGAAGCAACTCATTTTCCGTCCGGGTGCCGTGATCGGCAAAACCGTGAAGAACCAGATCACCGATCTCTTTGAAAAGAAAGTCGTGTTGGGAATTGCGGGGTCAGATTCCCCTTTCACCTTCATTTGGGATCAGGACGTGGTGAACATCCTGATCAAGGGCATTGCGACCGATCAAAGCGGGGCGTACAACCTGGCGGGTGACGGAGCCCTGAGTATGCGTGAAATCGCGCGCATCTTGAAAAAGCCTTACCTGCCGATTCCACCCACTGTCTTGAAATGTGCGTTGACCGTACTGAAGAAAGCAGGACTCACCCAGTACGGCCCGGAACAGATTCGGTTTTTGCAGTACCGCCCGGTCCTGTCGAACGATAATCTCAAGAACAAGTTCCTCTACACTCCGAAGAAAACCAGCAAGGAAGCGTTTTTGCATTACCTTTCGGGTAAACAGTGAGGTTCTTCACTTCCCCTGTTTTTGACATTGCCATTCTTGGTCGCTGAATCACGATAACCGTGATGTTTGTAATACATCCAGAACAGATGCGTGAACAGACTGATCCCGGCAAACGCATAGACCGATTCGTCGTGTTGTTGATCAAGCAGGATGAACATCAGGGCGAGATAGATCCCCGCTGAAGACCACCGGAACGCGAGGTAAACCTTTCGGGAATCGCCTTTTGATCGATACTCCAGGGTCACTGCGATCACATAAATCACCATCAAAACTGCGAACTTCAGAATCAACCAGTTCATATCGCCTCCAATCAATATTCAACCTGCACACTGTTTTGAGGAATGAGACCATAGGTACTTTGGATTTTACCTGACAGCAACGCGTTCAGCTTCTTTTGATCCATCGCCTTGCACTCGTCGATTTTCTTTTTGAGATACACGTAATAAACTGCATATCCCGAACCGGTCAGAACGGTCAGGGTTGCGACTGTCGGTAAATTCATCCCGATTCCCAGCGATGCCATCACCGCGGAGAACGCATCCGGACGAGTCAGCAGAATCACTTCGGCCGGGGTCTTCAGGATCAGTTTCGTATAAGTCAGCAATTCGTTGACCTTATGGTAGTCCTTGCAGGAAAACTCGAATTTGGGGAGAGCCATCGACTGGTTTTCCGTGGCTTCGATCAATTGAACTTCGTCATCGGCACCGATGACATTCATTTCCAGGGCACGCCCTCCTCCAGAAGCCATTCGCAATTCTTCGTAGGGTAGACAGGCCTGATCGGCCAGGAGTTCATCCGCCGAGGCGGTTCCAGCCAATAGGGAAAGGGTCAGGGTCATCGATAACAGTTTTTTCATATTCATAGGGGGTCCTCTTTTCTTCACGGTCCCACCTGAAGCCAGAAACATGCCAAATTTTAAATCAATTCAATTGAAGCTGAGGGACGCTCGAGGTCGCCGTTGTCGTTTCCCCACCACAACCCTTGTGTTCTAAACAAAACAAAAAGGCACCCCAGCCCAGCGGCCAGGATGCCTTACCAATTGAATTCATCAATACGGGAGGATTAGAAAACCATCTCCGGCACATCGCCTTCGATGATCAGTGTCGCTTCCGTGGCTTTCACGATTTCGTCCACACTCACGCCCGGTGCGCACTCGACCAGTTTCAAGCCCCTTGGGGTCACGTCAATCACCGCAAGTTCGGAAACAATGCGGTTCACGCAACGCTCACCAGTCAACGGCAGCGAACACTTCTTCAAGACTTTGCTTTTTCCGTCTTTCGAAACGTGTTGCATGGCCACGACCACGCGTTTGGCACCAGCGACGAGGTCCATCGCTCCGCCCATGCCTTTTACCATTTTGCCAGGAATCATCCAGTTCGCGATGTCGCCGTTTTCGGCGACTTCCATCGCGCCCAAAACAGTGAGGTCGATCTTGCCCGCGCGAATCATCGCAAACGAATCGGCGCTGGAGAAGAAGGACGCGCCCGGTATGACGGTCACGGTTTCTTTACCGGCGTTGATCAGGTCCGCATCAATCTCGCCTTCGGTTGGATAGGGTCCAAGGCCCAGAATTCCGTTCTCGCTTTGAAGAACGACGTTCACACCTTGCGGAATGTAGTTCGCCACCAGTGTTGGAATCCCGATTCCAAGATTCACATAGTAACCATCGCGCAGTTCTTTTGAAATCCGTTGAGCAATCTGTTCACGACTAAGCATTGCGGGTTACCTTTCTTTCAATTCTTTTTTCGTAATCTTTGCCTTGGAAAATGCGGTGTACATACACACCCGGCAAATGAATCTGATCCGGATCGAGTGATCCCACTGGAACCAATTCTTCGACTTCAGCGATGGTGATTTTACCCGCCATCGCGCAAAGCGGATTGAAGTTGCGGGATGTTTTGCGGAACACCAGGTTCCCCATCGCATCACCCTTCCATGCTTTCACGATTCCGAAATCGCCGATGATCGCTTTTTCCATCACGTATTTACGACCGTCGAATTCGCGCACTTCTTTGCCTTCTGCAACCAAGGTGCCTACACCTGTTGGAGTGAAGAATGCCGGAATCCCGGAACCGCCCGCACGCAAGCGTTCAGCCAAGGTACCTTGCGGAGTCATCTCGAGTTCGAGTTCCTTGCTCAACACCAATTGTTCAAACAGCTTGTTCTCGCCGACGTAGCTCGAGATCATTTTCTTCACTTGCTTCTTCTCGAGCATCAAGCCGATGCCGAATCCGTCCACGCCTGCGTTGTTCGAAGCACAGGTCAGGTCCTTTGTACCCTTGCGCACGATCGCAGCGATGGTGTTTTCTGGAATTCCACAAAGCCCGAACCCACCCATGGTGAGAATCGCTCCGTCGAAAAGATCTTTTACGGCCTCATCCGGGCCACTGACGATTTTATTCATAATTTCCTCGTGAAAGCACTATAAGGAAAGAATGAAAACTGGGCAATGATTTCGTGAACTTGAATTACTTAAATACGCCTTTTAAGGCCGTCTTGCAGGGATTGACGAGCTTTTCCGCATGGATTTTTCCGAACTCTTGACGCAGTAATTCATAACGAGGATTCTTTTTAATCGATTCAATCGAAAATGACCGATCAGTAATGTCGAGTGAAGGGTACTCCGACCAAGGATCATATTGGGACGAGAAGAAGCCCCATTTCTGTTCATGGTTCAGATGAAAAATCTTCATGTTCTGGCCGCTGGGCATGCGTTGAATCCGTTCGATGTTTTTCACATCGGATGACCCCACCATGGCCAGTGCATACCCTTTCAACTGCTCCTGCCCTTGATCCTTCAGGTACCAATTCAAGAACTGATTCACCATACTGAGGCTTTGTCCGTGATAGGAAAAATCGATCAGCAGGATTTTCTTTCCTTGCTTCAGCACACCTTCGTCCTTCAAGAAGCGATCAAACAACGCGCGCACACGCTTTTGCAATTCTTCCTTGGAAACCACATTCCTCTGACTCGGTCGGGAGAAGGGAACATTCACAGCGGACCCCGGATACGCTTCTTTTAAGTAGGCCGTCACGGTCGTCGGGCTACGCCCCACCCCGACATAGACGAATTCACTGGGCGGATATTTTCGAACTATTTCTTCAGCCATTTCGCCGGCCATTGGATACCAGCTTTTGCCATGCTCTTTGGCAAACATCGCATCTGCTGCTTCGATGTTTTTTTGAATTCGCCCGTCATCAGGCTTCGGGTACACACCCGCATCACTGAGATGGGAAATCGACACCATCAGAAGTAGAGTCAGAAATCGCGATGCTTTCACAAAAGAACGAACCATTACCCTTGCCTATCGGCAGATTCGAAGCCCGAATGAATGGGTCACTTTCGACAAAATCCTGACTCTGATCCGGGTCAAAAAACCAACTCGAGAAAAATCCAGTCTCACCGCTTATCCTGATTTCATGAAAACGATACGTAACTTTGTGATCTTCTCTTTCCTGTTCTTCAAGTGCATGTTCGCACACGGTGGAATCATCACCGGCAATCACCGACTTGCGGTGAATGGTGGCTTGATTAACTTGAACTCGACGAACAAAACCAGTTTCGCCCTGAGCGCGGAATACGAGTACAAGCTCGCACCGTTCTTCGGTCTCGGCGCACAAGGCAGTTATATTTTCGCGGACAATGCCCTCACTCAACTCGCGTTGCCCGGCGTTTACCTTCACCCGCTTGGAGGCGATCTTTACATCAGCGCTTCCCCTGTGTTCTACATCCAGTCGGGCGTGAACACCCAAGTGGGTGCACGGTTCATGAGTTTCTTGCCACTGCCGATCGGCGTGGTTCTGCTTTCACCAGTGGTGGGCGTCGATGTCATCCAAGGTGGACCGAACTACCTCTTCGGTCTCGGCATCTCGATTTAAACTTAGCCAGGCACTTCCATAAGTTTTTGATCAAAAGAAAAAGGGAGGATTCCAGGACGGAACCCTCCCTTTCCATTTCAGGGATTTGAATGCGCGCATGCGCTCACGGTTTCACACTTTCACTTTGGCTAGCATTTCATCGGTCACCGGATTCACCGTCAACGCGGAGGCTTTCACACGCGCATCCTCACCCAACAACGAGGAAAGATAACGTTCGGTCTGACTGGCCAGCATCACCACGATGGTTTTGCCTTTGGCTTCGGGCTTTGAAGCGTAGTTCAAGGCGGCCTGAATCGCCGCGCCCGAACTGATGCCCACTGGCACGCCTTCTTCGCG
>JBEIKL010000120.1:0-6568 GCA_040379745.1 Bdellovibrionales bacterium
CACGGCAGTCTGTTGATTATGAAGGGTGAAACCCAGACGTATTGGGAGCACTCGATTCCGAAAATGCTAAAGGTGGGTGAGCCCAGGATCAACCTGACATTTCGGTGGGTTCGGGGCCAGTAATCAGGGTTTACTATTTAAATTGCTTGAGCCATTTAGTGTACAGATTATCAAAATAATTTTTAATGAAGTCTTTTTGCATTTCAGCATCGAATAGATAATCGATTAAAGCGGAAAAAAGTCCACCCTCCTCTGAAACGATTCTTTTCTTAATGGAGGCTATTTGATCATCATTTGTAGTGACAGTACCTTCAACGAATAGTAAGTATTCATCTTTTTTACATTTGAAGTTGTCTACTTTAGCCACTAAATCTATCGAGATTTTGTCGACTGCGAATTTTTTATCAAATGCGATATCTTCACAATGTTGCTTTAAGGTATTAGCGTTTTGATCAAGAGTGGTTTCGCATTCCATCCTGAATTTTGGATAAATGCTGATACGGATATCATTTCCGTTTGCGTCTTTTAGTGTTTCTACCAGGTTTGTTGGTTGAAGGCTGATGTATACATATTTATGATTAGGATATCCTCTTCTTGGACCAGAAGTTGATTCAACCATTCGAAGGAGGGGGCGTTTTTTCGTGTCTTCTGATAACTGTTCAAACAATAGATTGTCTTTTAATAAAGGATACTGGCCTAAAGTGAGAGTGCTTCCTGTACGGGAATGGTATTTATCGTAATTAGTGATGAATTGTTGGATCTTTTCAAGATCGGATCTGACACAAGTGCTTTGATTGAAGCGTGAAACAACAGCGTGCGCTTTGCTTATTGAAAAAACCACAATAAAAAATGCAAAAATTTTCATGACTTGTTTTTTTCTTTCTCGGTTTGATTCTGAGGTGTGACAGCGTCAGGCAAGTCGTTGAATATGTCTTCTATATTTTCTGTTTTTGAAGGTTCTCTTGGTTTGAATGCATTTCCAAATAATTTGACTGTATCAACTCCCAGTTTCTGAAGAGCTTCAATGGAGTCAGCCATACGTCCAACATGGTTCGTAGCGTCCTTCAGTGTTTCTTGCGTTTTTTTAAATTCAGAGATCAGGATTTTGGTCGATTCGTCCATCGACCCCAAATGCTGGTTGGCGGTATCGGCCTGACCGCAAGCGATCATGCCACTCATCAGAATCATGCAGGTGATGGCTTTCAGTTTCATGAGGCGGATAATAGCCTGATTTGGTCGGATTGTATACAGAATTTGTGTAAATAATCAAATGTTGTCAGGGTTTTATGCCAAAGAAATCCGGACAAAAGGTGGAAAGCTCACGTCGATTTCCGGGGCATAGGCCAAGTGGTCCGGTGGCGTTACCGTTTCAAGGCCCAATAGGCTGGCGAAGTTTCCACGATTTTCAATCAACTCCACTTGTCTGAGATTCCAATCCGGATGGTGAACCGTACCTTGAAGAATCGTTTTTCCATCGCGCTGATACAACCGATACCGGTCGGTGATCCATCGATCCAGCTCACTTTTGATTTCGATCGCATTTCCGATTTTTGCCCGCATACCCCACGTGTACTCGGTTCGTTTGGATTCGAATCGGTATTCTTCGGTTTCAGCAGACGGAAAGCGACCGTCGATGTCGGCATAACGATAGGGGCAACTTGAAGACGGTATTGGCAACCCATTGACCCAATCGACTGTCCGTATCCAAGGTGACGAAATGAATTCCGGATTGATGGCCATGTTTCACATAGGTCCGCAAATTCAGTTCGAAGAGTTCAGAGGCGAAGGGAATTTCCGGCAATCCTCGCAGGCGGATCCGACTCATCTTGAACGGCACGATCGAGATCACTGCTTTGCCATTCCAGGTGTCGAGTTCAAACGGAATCAAGGGTTGGATTTGTGCAGGATCCACAAACCAACTCAGGAATAGAACATGCTCCCATTTCTGGCGGATGATCCAATTCGGGGGAAGGGGGTGCTGAGTGTTCATTTGATTTTCAGGATGCTCATGTCGGGTGTTCGTTTCAGGTGAACCATTCCGGGGAGGTGACTGCGCACCGACTCCGCCACCGCTTTCAGGATGTTCTGTTTGTATTGACTGCGCTGATAGACGAGGCTGATTTCACGCGTAGGGATGTCACCTTTGAATTGTTTCAAGAGTGGGTTTTTTTCTTTTTGGAGTTTTTCAGCTGCGAGTGCCGGAAGCAGGGTATAGCCATGCCCCTGTTCGATCAGGTGAATGATGGTTTCGAGACTACCGCTTTCGAATTTCACATTTTGAAATACGGCAGAGCTTTTGCGGAGAGAACAGAGTTTGATCACTTGGTTGCGAAGACAATGGCCTTCCGAAAGAAGCCAGATGTCACTCGAAGGGAGTTCATCTTCGGTCACACTTTTTTGCTTGGTTAGCGCATGGTTTTTCGCCGCAAAGACATGAAAGGGTTCGTAATAAAGCGGGCGCTCATCCAGTGAGTCGTCATGGAGAGGCGTTGCCAGGATTCCCGCATCAATCTCGTCGCGATTCAGTGCTTCGATGATTTGTGCGGTCGTTTTCTCGCTGATCACCAGATTCAGTTGCGGGTATCGAGTGGATAGGTCACTGACAAAACGGTGAAGTAAGTAAGGGGCAACTGTTGGAATCACGGCGAGGTGAAAGTCTCCGCTCACACTTCCTTCCTGAAGTTGTGCCAGGTGCTTCAACTTCTCGTTTTCGCGAAGGATGGTTTTAGCCTGTTCAATCACTGGAATCGCCAGTGGTGTCGGAAGGATCGGTTGTTTGGTCCGGTCGAAGAAGGGCATGTCGAATTCTTCTTCGAGTTTCTGAAGTTGCATGCTGAGTGTGGGTTGGGAGACGTTGCAGGCTTTCGCGGCTTTTCCGAAGTGCCGGTGACGATCCACTGCGACCAGGTATTCCAATTGGGTGAGGGTTGCCATGGTCATAGTATAAATCGATCAGTATTATAAATCAATCAATCCAGTCAATCGGTTGATTTCCAAAGCTTCCGGTAGGAACCATCGGGATCATAATCGTTTGCCTGTTTTTCCGTGTTGAAAAAGCGGGGCCCCTGATTACCGAAACTGCGCGGATCCGCGCCCACTCCAGCCAGATAAGCCCAGTTCCCGTAGTTCTGGGTGCGATCATAGTCGATCAGGATCCATTCGAAATAGCGGGCACCCCATAGCCACGGCAAACGCAGGGTGTGAACCAGGTAGGATGCCGCATTCTGCCGACCACGATTGGAAAGATAACCCGTGGTTCTGAGTTCGGTCATGCAGGCATCCACAAACGCATCACCCGTTTTGCCGTTGATCCATTTTTGTAACTGTTCGAGATCCGGGGTGCAGTCTTGTTTCTTGTTTTGGATTCCGGTGACTGAAAAAAACTGTTCGGGGTATTTTCGGGATTGCCAATGAAAGAACTCACGCCAAAGTAGTTCATAGCGCATCCATTCGGACCCTTCGTTTTTTCCGAATCGGGCATCGTGCTGATCAATGGCGCTCCAGATGCGTCTTACAGAAAGCGATCCGACTGCCAAAAAGGGCGATAGTTTTGAAGAGTACTCGGTTCCGATCAACCCGTTCCGCGTTTTCTTGTACTGACTCAGTCCCGCTGATTCAAAGAAGTAGTGGGTCAAACGCTGTTGGGCCGAGTGTTCACTCCCATCGAAAGAGATGCCTGATCTCGTGTCGTTCAATTCTTTGAGCAAGAGTGGAGAATGAGAGTTCGGAAGTCGCAGGTCAGTAGCACTGGGATCAGGTTGACGGTCCAGCCCTTTCTTGAAGTCGGTGAATACTTTTGGAAATTTTTCGGACTTGATCGGCCAATCCGAATAAAGGTGATTTCCCGGAAACACCTGCAGAGCAACGGGCAGTGCATCTGCGTTCATCAGCCACTTTTGCTCGTATAGGTGTTGCTGACTGCAAAATACCGTATCGACATCCCACGCCTTGAGATGGTTCAAGATCGTTTCAATGGAAAGGGATGGCGAGTCGATCGCGCTTTCCGCGGAGTTTGTGCATTTGATCTGTAATAGTGGAATACCCAGTGAGCCTAGTTCAGATTCAAGTGCCTGGATTGCTTGATCTTGAAATCGTTTCCGGAACGGACCGCAGAGGGGAAGGGGGGAGTCTGGATTCCATTGTTCTTGCTCATCCCGAAGGGTGAAAGCGATCACGGAATCAGTTACCCGAGTTCCATCTTCGGCTTGTGTGGACTCAATCGCAGCGGATAGGGCCGGATGGTCATCCATCCGATACTGATTCTGAATGAATACCGCGATCTTCTTCATCGGGTGTTTATCCACGCACTTGCCAGCCGCGAGGCTTGGCAAATGCCAGAATTCCGAGATACGAAAGCGTGGCACCCAATCCGGAGTGCTTGCGTCCCGCCCATGGCAAGTACGGGCTGACGCGATCGCAGCAATTCAAATAAGAAGTGCCGGAATTGACTTGCGACAAGATCCCGGTGCCCCGGTCCTTGTTCTTCGTATAGACCGAAGCGGTCAGACCGTATTCGCAATCGTTCATCAGTCGGATGGCTTCCTGGTCATCACTGACTTTCATCACACCGATGATCGGACCGAAGGATTCTTCCATCATCACTTTCATCTGGTGGTTTACATGGGTCAGTACCGTGGGTTCAAAAAAGGCGCCCTGACCTGCGATCCGTTTTCCTCCACAAAGTACCTTCGCGCCTTTGGTGATTGCGTCCTGAATCTGGGATTCGATGAATGCGATGTGACTCGGGCGGGTGAGTGATCCCTGTTGGTGGGCACGATCCATCGGATTGCCCACTTTCAGGGCCTTCACTTCCTGCTCAAAAAGAGTGATGAATTGATCGTAGACGGTTTGATGGACATAAACGCGCTCGACCGCGCAGCAACTTTGACCGTTGTTGTAGAAGCATCCTTCTGCCACCGCGTTTGCCACTTGTTTCAGATCAGCAACATCGTCGGTCACATAGAGCGGGTCTTTCCCGCCGAGCTCCAGTCCGACCGGAACGAGTTTCGTGGCCACGCGCTCGGCGATGTGCTTGCCGGTTTTGTAACTGCCGGTGAAGAAGTATCCATCCAGCGGAAGATCCAGTAGTGCCTCGCCCACGCGATAATCGCCAATCACTGCGCTGAACACTTCGTTCGGAATTCCAGCTTCATGGAGCAGTTTTTCAATGTTGAGTCCGGTGATCGTGGAGAATTCAGACGGTTTGTAAAGAACAGCATTCCCGGCGATCAGGGCCGGAATGAATACATTCACACCAACCAGGTAAGGGTAGTTCCAAGCCGAAATGTTGGCGATCACACCGAGGGCGTCGTAACTGATCGACTCGGCAGTGGTGCCATCCACACGAACCGGTGAAGGCGTTAGCCATTTTGCGGCATTTTCAATGAAAAACCGGATGCGCGTGCGAGCGCCGTTCAATTCATTCATCGCTTCCTGAATCGGTTTACCGACTTCTGAGGTCAGGTCGGTGGCCAATCTTTCCTGGTTTTTTTCAATCAAGTCGTGGAATTTCTGAATACAGGCAATCCGGTGTTCGAGTGCGGTTTTGGACCAATTCGTCTGTGCTTGACGAGCAACTTGGTATTTCGCCTGGATGCTTGCCGTATGGTCTTCTTGCACTTCTTGGATCAGTTGTTCGGTAGCAGGATTGATGATTTTCATTTCAGCCTCTCTAAAAAGTAATTCAACAAGGGTTGCGGGTCGATGACCGTATCATGAATGGTGTGCGAGAACTCCGGATGCCACTGGACTCCCATCACCAGGTGTTGATCGCTGTTTTGGTGATGGAACGCCTCGATGATCCCGTCTGTCGGTGAATGCGCGTCGACGATCAGTTCCTTGCCCAACACCTTGACTCCCTGATGGTGGACGGTGTTCACAGTGAACTGTTTTTTACCGTAGATCTTTTCGAGCAAACTGTTTTCCGTGCAGACCACATCATGAAAGATCCGATCGTATTTTTCGGCGTTTCGGTGTTCGGTCTTCGTTCCGGTTTCCAGTACCAGATCCTGATACATCTTGCCGCCGAAATAGACATTCATCAGCTGAAACCCACGGCAAATCCCGAAGATCGGTTTTTGATTCCGGAATGCCCAGTCCATGATTTTCAGTTCGTACTGATCACGATGCGGATCACCTGGCCATCTTCCGTTTTCAATCGGTTGATCACCGTAGGTTTGCGGAGCAATGTCTGCACCGCCTTGAAACACGAATCCATCCATCTCGACCAAGTATTGTTCCAGCTCTTCCCACGGCAGATCCGGAAGCAAGATCGGCATCACTCCCGGGCGTGACAGGAAGCGGCTCATGTCATGCTCGAAGTAAGTCAGTTGTTTGTGACCGAACACGGTACGGTTCGGATCCGGATACAGGAAGCAAGCGCTGACCCCGATTCTGATCATTGGATCGCTTCCTGGTAGATTTTCAGGAAATCGGATTGAGAAACGGACTTTTCGTTCGAACCGTGGCAAGGATCCTTGATGGCCAGATCGCTCAGTTTCTCAATGTGACTCGAGTTCACGTTCAGGCTCTTCAGGCTGGCAGGAATGCCGAGCTTTTGATTCAGATC
>JBEIKL010000121.1:0-6473 GCA_040379745.1 Bdellovibrionales bacterium
ATGAGTTTGTACACGGGGTTCATTTCCATTCTTTCACCATCCAGCACTGACCGGTCTGTGCACTAGTGGCCAGCTTACTTGATCAATTCCAAAAACTCTTTACGCGTGGTCGGATCCTTGTAGAAATCTCCACGCATCGCTGAGGTGATCGTCTTGCTGTTTTGTTTTTCCACTCCACGCATCATCATGCAAAAGTGTGCGGCTTCAATGACGACGGCGACACCGTGGGGCTTCAACACGTCCATCAATGCGTCCGCCACTTGTGAAGTCAGGCGCTCTTGCACCTGAAGTCGACGGGCAAACACATCGACAATGCGTGGAATCTTCGACAGCCCGATGATTTTCTTGTTCGGAATGTAGGCCACGTGAGCCTTGCCGAAAAAGGGCAACATGTGGTGTTCGCACATGGAATAGAGTTCGATATCCTTGACGATGACCATCTCGCTCGACTCGGCGGCGAAGATACCCTTGCCGACCACTTCTTCGACGGTGTGGTGGTAACCGCTGGTCAGAAACTGTACAGACTTGGCAAAACGTTTGGGTGTATCGACCAAACCTTCACGTGCAGGGTCTTCGCCCAAGGCGCTGATGATGTCTTTGAACTTGGGCTGGATAGCCTCAAAGGCATACTGTTGATCGTGATCGGCAGTTTTACGGGACGTGATTTTGTGCGGCGCGTTTTTTGCGTGCTTTTTCATAACCCTTTCCTACCACAGAACCCCTGAAAAAGAAAAAGGACCGGCGTTTCCACCGATCCCTTCCCGAAATGCTTTAAAAAGCAAACCTAAGAGTAAATCTTAGTGTTTAGCTTCTTCTTTGTGAGCTTCTGCTTTGTGCTCGCCTTCAACAGCTACTGGAGCTTCTGCAGCTACTTTTTCAGCTTTAGCTTTTACTTTTTTAGCTTTTTTAGCTTTCTTTTCTACTTTTTTCTCAGCGTGAGCTGCTGGTGCTTCAGCAGCTGGTGCTTCAGCAGCTGGTGCTGCGTGAGCTGCTTCTGGAGCGTGGTTGTTTGCGTTAGCTACAGATACAAAACCCATTACTGCGAACAATGCGATAATTGCTTTCATTTGATTCTCCTTGGTTGAACTTCAACCAGATTGTTGTTGTGTCCCCTAAGAGTTTCAAAAATGGTCCGCGGTCGCAAGAATTTTTTAAACGACTTTTACTAAAACCGACACTCCTTGCCCACCACTCACACAAAGTGTTGCAACTCCCAGCGCACCTGTTTTATTTTTCAACACGTGCGACAGCGTCACCAGAATTCTGGCGCCCGTTGCGCCAATCGGATGGCCCAGCGCAATGGCGCCGCCGTGCAGATTGACCTTCTCCATCGGCACTTTCAATTCGTGATTGCAGGCCAGGACCTGAGCCGCGAACGCCTCATTCATCTCGAATGCTTCAATGTCATTTACGGTCAGCCCATGACGCTTCAATAGGTTTTGTGTAGCTGCAACCGGGCCCAAGCCCATGCGACGCGGATCGAGTGCCACGGTTTCAAAATCCAGAAGCTCCAACTCGCTCGATGCCAGTCGTTCACCACTGACATGAAAGAACGCGGAACCATCGGTCACACCACTGGCGTTGCCGGCCGTGATCGTACCGTCCTTGTTGAATACGGTAGGAAGCTTTGCCAGACTTTCCAGCGTGGTCGAAGCGCGACGGTGTTCATCGTCCCGCAAGGTAGGATTCTTGGCATCGCCCACGATCTCAAATGTTTCATCATTGAACTTCCCCGAAGTCCAAGCCGCATCGGCCTTTTGCTGAGACCACAGTGCAAACTCGTCTTGTTCTTTGCGGGTGATGCCCAGTTCTTTTGCCAGATAGGTATCGACGGTTGCACCCATCAACATGTTCGCCATCGGACACTGAAACCCGTCCTGGGTCATGCCATCCACGATTTCGGCGTTGCCCATACGCAGGCCCCAGCGACCTTGCATCAGAAAGTACGGCGTGTTCGACATGCTTTCGACCCCACCCGCGTAGGCGGAACTCGCGCGCCCGAGGGCGATTTTTTCCGCCGCTGAAAAGATGGCTGTCATGCCGGAAGCACAAGCCTGGTTGAAGGTAATGGCCGGGATCGACTCCGATAACCCCGAAAAAATGGTCGCCTGGCGGGCCGGGTTCGGCCGTGCCCCTGCTTGGCGGGCGTGACCGAGCATCACCCACTCCGGTTGGTGGGCTTTCTGCCCATCTTTTGTCTCAACTCGGCGCACCGTTTCCTTCAGTGCCAGCGCGGCGAGCTCTCCCGCCGTGAACCGTTTCAGTGAACCCCCGAATTTGCCAATCGGTGTGCGGGTCGAAGCCCCCAGATAGATCGCTTTTGGAAATGCAGACTGTAGTTTTGCCATGTATAGTGAGTATCATGTCCAACCCGATGCCACAACAGCCGAGGAGCACCGCTTCACTCCGTGAAACGTTGTCGCCTGCGCGCAAACGGTGGATCGTGTGGATCCTGACGATCATTTCCTTCACGCACATCATGGACTTCATGGTGCTGATGCCACTCGGGCCGACCCTGATGGAAATTTTTCAGATCAATCCCCAGCAGTTTTCTCTTCTGGTTTCGATCTACTCTTTTACAGCGGGAATTTTCGGGTTCATTGGCTCTCTGTTCTTTGACCGACTCGATCGCAAGTACGCACTCCTTGGAACGTACATCGGCTTTCTGGTCGGAACCTTGTGCTGCACGATCGCGCCCACTTACGAATGGTTACTGGTTGCACGGGCCGTGTCTGGCGCATTCGGTGGATTGATCTCGGGCGTGTGCTTTGCCATCGTGGGTGACCTGTTCACCATTCACGAGCGTGGAGCCGCCACGGGGAAACTCATGACGTCGTTCTCGTTTGCGGCGGTGATCGGCGTTCCCTTCGGACTTTTGCTTTCGAACCAGTGGAGCTGGCACGCGCCGTTTGTCGCGATCGTGCTATTCGGATCCATCACTGCACTGATTGCGATTGCGATCATGCCAAACATCAACACTCACCTGAAAACCCACTACTCGGGAATCTTTTCCGGTGTGATTGAAAACGTTGCTGACGACAATTCCCGCCGATCTCTCGCGACGACCTTCCTGATGACGCTTTCGCAGTTCGTGGTGATCCCGTTCATCAGCCCGTACTTGGTGAACAACATGAACTACCCGCAGGCGAACCTGAATCTGGTGTACCTGCTGGGCGGAACGGTTACCATCTTCTCCGGCCCCTGGGTGGGCAGGCTGTGCGATCGCTTCACTCCGCGACGCGTGTTCGACCACACTGGACTATTGTTCCTATTTCCGGTTTTCATTTTCACCCACCTGGGACACACGCCGATGGCCGTGGCCCTGCTGGTTTCGACCCTGATTTTCATGCTGTCGAACTTGCGGATGATTCCGGCGATGACGATCATCTCTTCGAGCGTGCCCCCTTCCCGTCGGGGTAGCTTCATGAGCTTGAATTCCTGCCTTCAGCAACTGGGTTCCGCGACCGCATCCCTGATCAGCGGTTACCTCGTCACCCAGTCCACGATCGGAACCCCGTTAAACGGTTTCAGTCACACGGCCTACTTCGCCTTGGTCTTCGGCTTGCTGGCGTATTGGATCGGCCGATCGATCAAAACCGTGAGTTAAACCCTTTTCATTTCAAAATAGAAATGCTTCCGTATTTGGCGGATTGCCCTCTATAATTGGAGATGAGGGTTCGGGTTCATGTTTCTACGGAAAAATCAATTTTCTGCACTGTTATTGCCGTTATTGCTGAGTGGCCTTTTGCAGGGTTGCGGAGCCAGTGACGACCACGATGACATCACTGTCGACCTTGGAATTCCCGTGCGAAAGGATGCGATGGCGTCGATCATGCCTCGAATCATGTCCGCACTCAGTCTCAATATCGGTTCAGAATGCTATCAAGATCAGATCTATCTGGGCATGCGTGACACCACGACAAAAGAAGTGCTGTTGATGAAGAAGGTGCCCTTAAGATCAAAAATTATCACTAGCGCGGGGATCACCTACGTCGCCACTTCAAACGACATCGATCAAGTCATTTCATATCTGAAATACAACACCGAACTCGATGAAGCACTGACGATTCCCGCACCTCGCAATTCGCAAGTTGAAGTGGGTGTATTCGGGCAGTTTTTCAAGCCTGAAGACAACAATAAAGACGGCATCTGCGACCAGCACAGCCAAGACATCAATCAGATCAATAACAAATGGGTCACGCTGGAAGAGATGGTACAAGCACCACGCTATCTCCATACCAGCAGCGTTTTACCCGACGGAAGCATCTATGTCGTCGGTGGGAAAAGCACCTATGGACTAACTGATAGCACCTTGGATCAATCCCTATATCAATCCCTATACAGATCAGGCACCGGTGGAGCTTGGCAAACTAAGAGCCCACTTAACACCAAACGATTCCGCCACACGATGACCCTAACCCGATCGGGAAAACTGGTAGTGATTGGGGGAATTTCAAATTGGACCGCAGGTAATTCGCCCAATGAGCCGATTTCATTATCAAACGGCATCGAAATTTTAGATACCAAGTCCGCAAATTCAAATTGGCAAACAAGAGAGATTCCCAATAATTTGGGCTACAATCCGTATGCGCCCTATTTGCATACCGCCACCCTTCTTCCCGACGATCGAATTCTGATCATTGGCGGAAACGACGCCATTTCCTCGAAAGCTTCGGTCTCTATTTACGATCCCGAAAAAAACAGCTGGGAAAACGCAGATGACCTCCCATTTGCCAGACAACACCATGCCACAGTTGTTGTTGGCAATCAGGTCATGGTTGTCGGAGGGGAAAGCTCGCTGAATTCGACCGGCGACAACAGCAATGTATTCATCACAAGAATCGGCGAATGGAATTGGAGTTCATACTCTTCACAGCAACTCGGAGCCAAACGTGTTTTCTTCACTGCAAATGCGTTCAAGAATGATTCTGTCGTAGTCATTGGAGGAACCAGTACCAATACAGCACTCAATGTCCGAATCAAAACAGACGGAAGCTCAGAAACCTTTCCCCAGTTGACACCAACGCTTTCCAATCACAATACCCATGTGCTTTCGGACGATCGAATCGTGGTTTTTGGCGCAGACTCATCAGGCATTTCAAAAACTTTTGTTTACGACCCCAACGCCACAACTTTATCTTGGAAATCAATCACAGCAATGACAAACGGACGTTCTGGAATGACCTCACACGTGATTCAAAATGACCGAATCATTGCGATCGGGGGTTACACTGGCACTGGCACTACTCCAACTACCAGCAAAACAGTAGAGGCTTTCACTCCCTATTCCCCTGCCATCCGAAGCACCTCCCTGATGGGGTCCGGAATGATTGACAACAATGCCATTTTCAATCGTGAAGTCAGGATCAATATCAATTTACTGCATTCCACTCCTACCCTGAATTACGATGGCAGCGCAGGAACGATTAGCATTTCCAACTCCCCCAGCAAAAACAAGTGGATTGAAATCAAACCTTACTTATTTGGCAATTACTCCAACACATCTTATCTTTCCAGCATCAACTATTTCAAAATGGGTGGCGAGTATTTGGTCAAAGTGCCGACGAGAATCGATTACTCAAACCCAGGAAACTCGCAGAAGAATATTTATATCCCGTCCATGGACGACATGGAGCTCGTCTTTGACATTCAGTTATCAGGATGCAACGGATTCTGCGCGAAATACTCTGTTACGGTGCAAGAGAATAGCCTGAATGCAAGTTCCGGATCATGGGGATCTATTCCGATCAATCCCAAGCTGATTGATTCCTCGGTAAATCCAAGCGGTAGCTACCCTGATATCTCAGGAACCCTTAACTTTAAGCGGCCATAGATCCCGTGGACGAAAAGCCGGTTACTGTGCGACAATCAAGAGTGAAACAAAGGACCAATCCCTATGTCACACACCATTCACTATCCACAGGGCAACACCCTCCTTCGCAACCTGAATAAGAACTATCCCGTCGTTTCACACGGCAAGGGCGTTCATCTCTTTGATCAGGACGGTAAGAAATATTTCGATGCCTCGGGTGGTGCGCTGGTTGCCAGCCTGGGTCACGGCAATGAAGAAATCGCGCGCGGTGTGTTCGAGCAAATGAAAACCGTGGCCTATTCCAACGGCATGCAGTTCACGTCGAGTGCGATGGAAGAGTGTTCAAAATTACTGGCGCAAAAAGCGGCTCCACTGGGCTTGAACAAAGTCACCCTCTTGGCTTCCGGTTCCGAAGCCGTCGAAGCCGCCGTCAAATTCGCGCGCCAGCTCTGGATGGATCGCGGTCGGCCATCGAAACACAAACTGATCACCCGCACGCCCGGCTACCACGGCAATACTCTTTATGCGCTTTCAGCGTCGGGTCGCCCACATTACAAAAAAGTTTACGGGCCTCTCCTTTCGCCCGTGATCACGATTTCTGCGCCGTACGGTTACCGTGCGCCGTTTGTGCAAACCAATGATCATGACGAACTCTTGCGCG
>JBEIKL010000122.1:0-6468 GCA_040379745.1 Bdellovibrionales bacterium
GAATGAAGGCTTGCGGTCACCGAAGGATTTGCGCTCTCCGAAAGGTTTACGATCGCCGAATGAAGGCTTGCGGTCACCGAAGGACTTACGCTCGCCACGTTCTGCACCGAATGCTGGTTTACGATCGCCAAAGGACTTACGCTCTCCGAAAGAACGTTCACTGCGCTCGCCATCGAATTTCTTGAAGCGTGGCTTAAATCCGTCTTCGCCACGAGGAGCGCCACGGCCGAATGAAGGTTTGCGATCGCCAAAGGACTTGCGCTCACCAAAAGATTTCTTGAAGCGTGGCTTGAAGCCTTCTTCATTGCGGACATCACCATCATCGCTACGGGCACGGCTGGTACCGCGGGCTGCGCGTTCTGCTGGCTTCGGACGATTGCGTGGAGGACGGCGGGAAGCGCGTTTTTCCTTGTCTTCGCCGGCCACTTCTTCAGCGCGTTTGGCTTTGTCCTTGACCAGATTGCTGATCAGTTTTTCAGCCAGTTCCGGTTGGGTGAACATCGCTTCCATCGAAGTCGCATCGACTTTGCGGATTTCACCCGGTTTCATCTTTTCGGCCTTCAGGTGGCCGATTCCGACGCGAACCACTTTTTCAGGCATGAACCCTTTGTTTTCGAAAAATTTGCGTACTTCGGTAGCGCCGCTTCCTTGGAAGGACACTTCAATCAATGCGTTTTTCGCATATTCCTGAACTACGCGAACGTGATGCGGATTCATGCTCACTTTCTCGATCCGACCACCTCGCGCAATGCGGGCCAGGTCATCTTGAGTCGGGTGACGATCAACCTTCACGTGATATCGGCGAAGCAGATCATTGGATTTGGTGATTTTTTGAGCCATTTCACCATCGTTGGTGAGAAGGATCGCTCCTTCGCCGGTGAAGTCCATGCGTCCCACTGTGAACACGCGTTCTTTGATCGATCCAGTGAAGTCCTTAATGGTTGGACGGCCTTCTTCGTCTTCGTTGATCATGGCGATCACGTTTTTCGGTTTGTAGAAGAGGTAATAAACTTTGTTTTGAGCGGTTTGGATGAGCTTGCCTTTGACTTTGATCGCGTCCACGCCGAGGGTGGCTTTGTCGCCGAGTTTTGCGGTCTTGCCGTTCACGGTCACTTGTCCTTCAGAGATCAGGTCTTCTGCTTCACGACGGGAAGCCAGGCCTGCTTGGGCGATGATTTTCTGTAAACGTTCTTGATTGTTATTATTGGATTCGAAAGACATGGAAATGGGTCCTTGCTCTGCCATCACGACAGTACTGGGTTATCAAAACACGGGAATTCGCGATTGATTGGAATGCTGCGGAGCTTACACGGCTGAATAGTTGATTGTCAAGCTAAGCTTTAAGGAGGGTTATTGGTGCGATTCCGAGAACTTTCAATAGAGTGAGTCATTGATATTGTTGCCAAAAACACCGAACCGGAGGTGATGGGTTTAGTCCTGCTGATGGGATTGAAGCCGGCGTATCGAATCCGTTAGAATGGAAAGGTGAGGCAACTGCGCGCTACCCCGAAAATCAAAAAGCGTCCGCCCTATGAATTCATCCTCGATGAGTTAGCGGGCTTGGATCTGACCACCCGGCGCATGTTCGGTTGTACTGCCGTCTATGTTGGCCCGAAGATCATGTTCGTCATGTACAAGCCAGAATCGAAGCGGATCAATGGGGGAGAGGAGTTTTCATCTCGTTCAACATCGTTGACGTCCAATAAACATCAATATCATTCTGCATCTGATTCGTTCCACTCAGCCGAATCCAGTGCATCCGGAGCAACCAGTGATCACAAAACACCGGGTGTTTTGGATCAGGACATCGGTATTTGGGTTTGTATTCCGAAGGAGTACACCCGGGTAATGAAGGCCGAGTTTCCGCAATTAAAAGGGGTCTCTTTTTTTCCGGATGAAAACTCGGCTTGGCAGTGTCTCCCGGAGTCGCATCCTGATTTTGAGGAGCTGGCGCTCAGGTTTTGCAAGATGATTCAAAAAGGGGACCCCCGAATCGGACGATTGCCAAAACCGAAGCCTAAGCCAAAGTCGAAGTCGAAGACAAAACTTCCAAAGAAAACAGTTGCTCAACGTTCATTGAAAAAAAAGCCGGAGGGGAAGACCCCACCGGCTCGTAAAAAATCTCGCTGATTCATTTTGATCTGAATCGCGTTTTCAGATTTGGATCATGGATTATTCATCCACTAATTTGTCGAGATCGATGTTTTTCAGGGCTTCACGCACGTGATTCATCTCGGAGGATTCCTCGATGCTCAATTCGTGATCTGATGAAAGTTCCACATGAGCATTGGATTCTTCACTGAGGAATGTGTCCAATACATCCTGGGAAACCAGGTTGGATTCATTCACGACGGTGAGCTCGCCTTCGAGTTTCACTTCGGTTTTCGTCTCTTCAGTGGTGGTTGTTTCAACAGTGGGTTCCGCATTTGCATCACGAACAAAGCCGAATTCACGATTCAGGATGTCTTCCGCCTCAATTCCCTGGATTCCTTGATCTGCCAGTTCTTTCTGGCGCGCTAGATAAGGCGTGGTCACATCGATCGACTTCACCTTGTCACGGATCTCTTGAAGGATGATGTCATCTTCTTTTGCGCTGTAACCCAAGTGATTGGATTCGGTCTTCATTTGGTTGACCATGGTGCGCATTCTGAGAATGTGTGGATCTTCCTTGCCTTCTTCCTGTGCGGCCAATTGCGGAACCATGGCTTCGATTTCGCTCAGGGATGGCAATCCTTTCAGGTCCATCATGCCGAAAACTTCGAGGAAGGTATCGGTGGTGCCGTAAATCATCGGGCGGCCAGCCGCCTCGGAGCGACCGGTGACTTCAATCAGGTGACGATCGAGCAGGGTACGAATGAAGTGGGATGAATCCACGCCGCGGACCTGGTCGATGTCGTCTTTGGTACAAGGTTGTTTGAAAGCGACAATGGTCAGTGCTTCCATGGCACCACGGGAAAGTCGCTGGATCTGGACTTTCGCCAATTTGCGCAGAAGCGGAGCGCGCGCCATCTTGGTGCGATACTGATAACCACCGGCGATTTCAGCGATCTCGAAACCATGTGCGGATTTTGCGAATTCTTCCTTGAGCGCGGCAAGTGCATTCAGGAACAACTCGTCTTCAGCTTCCGGCATTTCAAGCATTTCCTTCATCTTTTTCAAGCTGAGGGATTTCTCTGAATAAAACAGCAATGCGCTGATGCACGATTGCAGATCTTCCAAGTTGTACTGGCCGTTTTCATCGATCTGCGGAAGCGATGCCTTCAGGGCGAGATCCTGTTCGCTGAGTTCTTCCTCGCTGGCGGACTCATCTTCATCGGACATTTCCAGAGTGGGCTTTGCTTCGGTTTCTTCGGTGGTTTCACCAATGTTTTCATTCGATGCAGCCGCTTTTGCTTTTTTGCCTTTTTTCTTCTTGGCAGCGGTTTCAACCGTTTTCTCACTGAGATCAGCGGCCATTTCCTGTGCGATGGTGCTTTCGAGCAGGATGTCTTCCTTGATCATGTCGATGTTTTGAACGCGCAGTTCGTCGGAAACTTCCATCGCCAGTTGTGCATAGCGTGCGATGTCTTCTGCGGTCTGGGTGGCAACGCCTTCCGCGATTTTGTCGAGGTCTTCGTTGCTTGCCGATTCTTCAAAGTCGGCCAGAACATCCTTTTGGAGTTCAGCATCGTGAGAGAGTTCGTGCATGATCAGTTTTGCCTGTTCATCCAGCGAGAGTTCTTTTTCTTCCGATTCGGAAACGGAATGGATCGTTTCATCGGAAATCTCAGCTTCCGGTTCATCGTCCAGCTCGGCATCGAGTTTGGCTTGCGCGCGGCGAATCTCGGCGATGTCAATCACGCTGGAACCGGGAATGAAAGTCACTACATCATCGTTGTCGTCTTGGTGGTCCATTATGCTTGTTCGCTCCTTACGTAATCAAAGCCTGTGGTTTGCTTGGTGTCGAAATCGATCATTTCCTTGATCAGTTCGAGGAAAATCGGGTCAAAAGTTTCTTGTTGGTGAATGCGTGCCAATTTCAGGCGCGACAACTCGAGTGTGGCGAGGAAGCCCACAACCCATTCTCCACGCAACCCCTTGTCTGCGATGAAGTGATCGAGCTGTTCGGGAATATTCATCTTCAGGCGACGGCCCATTTCTTGGATTTTTTCCTGAAGGGATACGGTTTCCTTTTTCATCACGATGCGCGCGCGTTTGTTTTCGCGAATCAGGAGATCCTGATAGGTCATCGTGAGTTGAGACATGTTCATTGGCTTCCAGACTTTTTCCACCGGTGGTCGCTTGGTCGGTCGTTTGAAAGTTTCATCATCCAGGAGTGGATATTGGGCCAACTTTGCAGCGGCTTCCAAATAACGTTGGCGTTCAAGAAGCTGACGAACGAGGTCTTCCTGGGTCAGCACCGGAGTTTGATCTTCCTCGGCACTCAGATTCTCGTTTTCTTTTGGCATGAGGGCCTTGCTCTTCCAAAGAATGAGTGTGGCAGCCATGACCAAAAAGTCAGAAGCGATATCGAAATCGAGCTCCTGCATGAGTTTGATCGCGTGCAGGTATTGATTGGTGATTTTGCTGATGGAGACGGTCGAGATGTCGAGTTCCTGACTCTGAATCAGGTAAAGCATCAAATCGAGCGGGCCTTCAAACTGCTCCAAGCGGATCTTGAAGCCCGAGGAGCGCGTAGTCACGGGTGTCATACTCATGACGATTATTTTCAGATGAAACCGAGTCTTTTGTAAACCTCGTTTAATTGTTTTTCTGCGCGTGCTCGCGCCGCATCGCGACCTGCTTTCAAGATGCGGTCTAGCTCAGCGCGATCTTTCAAGATTTCCTCTGTTTTTTCACGAATTGGACGAATTGCGTTAATGGCAATGTTGGCCGTATCGACCTTGAGGTAGCCGTACTGGCGACCCACGTAGCGATTAAGCACTGTGTCGTAATCTTCTCCGAGGATCGATGCTTGGATTTGGATCAGGTTTCGGATGCCCGGTTGTTGATCTTCTCCACTGACTTCGGTACCGGAATCCGTGACGGCGCGTTTGAACTTCTTTTCGATTTCCTTGTCGCTGTCAGTAAGGAATACGCACGAACCCGCGATTGGATCGGACTTCGACATTTTGGCCGTGCCATCCTGAAGGCTCATGATCCGTGCACCGGTTTTCTGGATCATCGGTTCTGGAATCACGAACAGCGGTTTTTCATCCTTGGCTGTGTAATGATGATTCATGCGTTCGGCAAGATCGCGCGTGAGTTCGAGATGTTGCTTCTGGTCTTCTCCGACCGGTACGAGATGCGTATTGTACAGAAGGATATCCGCGGCCATCAGTACCGGATAGGTGAAGAGTCCGGTGGGAATGTGGGCGCCGTGTTTCTGTGACTTGTCCTTATACTGGGTCATGCGCGAAAGTTCGCCCATACTGGAGTGGCAGGTCAGGGCCCAGGCAAGTTCGGCATGTTGGGGGACTTGCGATTGCACAAATAGGGTTGCTTTTGAAGGATCGATCCCACACGCGATGTAAGTGGCAATAGCACGATAGGTGTTTTCGCGCAGTTCTTTCGGTTCTTGTTTCACCGTGATCGAGTGAAGATCCACAGCGAAAAACAGGCAGTCGTAATCATTCTGATAGCCGACCCAGTTCTTGATCGCGCCAAGGTAATTGCCGATGTGGATCTGGTTCGTGGGTTGCACTGCGGATAAGACGACTTTCTTGCTCATTTCAGGATACTCCTACCAGGGTAGCCGCCAACTTCAGGGTCAGGTTACTCAGAAAATAGATCGGTCCGCTGAGAACACTGAGGGCTCCGGTGAACATCAGTCCAAGAAGAATGAAAAAACTGTACTGACCGATTTTTTCAAACTGACGGGTCTGGTTGTAGCTCAGGACACTTTCGATCATGCGGCTGCCATCCAATGGAGGAAGAGGAATCAGGTTGAAGATTCCCAGACCGAAGTTGATCAGGATTCCCACTTCCAGCATTCCAGTGAATTCCTTGAAGAGGGAAAAGTCCTGTGGAACAAACCGAATCATCAGACAAAGAGTCAGTGCGCAGAAAAAAGCCATGAGCGCGTTCGCCAGGGGACCGGCGAACGAAACCCAGAATAGTCCTGGGCGGTATTTGGTGAAACGACGGGGGTCAATCGGAACCGGCTTGGCCCAGCCGATGAGCAGATTGATTCCACTCAGCATGTTGATGATCGGAAAGAGGATGGTGCCGATTGGATCCAGGTGGGGGATCGGATTCAGGGTCAGCCGGTCATTTTCCTTGGCGGTGTGGTCGCCCCAGAAGTATGCCATCAAGCCATGGCCAAACTCATGACCCACTACGGCAAGCAGGAAGGGGACAAACTGATACCCGAGTCTTTGAATTCCGTCTTGTAATCCATCCATAATGCTACACGATTACCACATTTTATATTATGGTAGAATACAAATATGCTAATCGCCGTCGTCTTGACCTACAATTCTGAATACA
>JBEIKL010000123.1:0-6350 GCA_040379745.1 Bdellovibrionales bacterium
GATGGCGGTTCCGGAAAATCCGGCTCCGATCACGGCGACCGATTCACCTGGCTTCACCGTTTTCAATGCGTTCGCAGAAAACCAAGGATGATGGATTTCGTTCCGTTCCTCGTTTGTACGAATCGAATCCGGAAATTCCACCTGGATGCATTCGCGTTTGAAACCGAATCCGGGACGTTTGTGGATGCGATAACCGATCGCCTGAAGACCGCGTCTGACCCATCCAGCGGAAGTGAAGCTGCTGGCACGTGCGTCAGCGTTGGAAAGTGGAAGCAATATTCGAAAAAGAGGTTCTTCAAAGGCATCCGGATTGCGATTCGGTGCGAATCCGTCCCAGTACCAGAACTGGATTTTTTGTTCTTCGGTCAGGGTGAGATTGCCATACATTTCCTTTGCTTCACCCAGCATTACGAGCAATTTCACCCGGCCTTCAGCAAAGGTCAGGGTGTGGATTCCCGGAACCAGAACGGGATACTGTTTCAGAAGTTCAGATGAGTACTCCGAAAGGTCCTGCCAGTTGTCGTAAAGTTTCTTCAGATCCTCGAATCTTACCGGAAACTTTTCGACAGTGATGTAGGTCAGGCACTGATCCGGTCGGGCGTGTTTCAAGAAGTGACGATAAGTGAGCAGGAAGTTCAAGCCCACGCCGAAGCCGATTTCACCGATCCGGAAGTGTTTGGTGTCCTTGCTTTTTTCGAGTGCTTCTGCGAATCCGGACCCTTCGATGTAGATGTAGTTTGATTCTTCGACCCCTGTCCCGTGGGTGTAATACACATCACCGAAACGAGGGGAGTAAGGAGTGATCCCATCCTTGAATTCTATGGAAATCGGCTCGATTCTTCTCGCCGACATGATTATTGGCAGATACGCGCGTTCGTCGCATCCGGATCTTCCGTACTGATCGGATCATTCGGATTCGGGCGCTGATTTTCCGGTGCGGCCAACTGGCAAACGATGTTGAACACGCCGGAGCGGTCCGCGGAATAGTTCTGCATGGTGTAAGAGGCGAGCCACCAGCCCAGTTTTCCCAACGCGCCGGCATTGTTCGTGACCGGCATCGCCCGGTATTTCACGATGTAGGTGAAGATTCCCTTCAGGATGTAATCCTTGTTCGAGATTTTCGCCTTCTTGTACAGAAGGTTTTTGAATACCGGGTAGGCATTTCCGAGCTCTGACTTAGAAAGCACTTCGGTGTTGTCCGCATCAAATCGCGTGAACAGTGATTCGGTGTAGTGAAGGACGGCCGCAGTTGATCCAAAATCGTATTTACCGACCCAGTCACTTGCCGCATCGGTTTCGCCATAGCCGTTACGGCGTGAGCCGTGCTCGAGCCAGATGGTCGCTTTGTTCTTTTGTTCCGGAGTCATGGTCTGCCAATAGGTGTTCAATCGCGGGAAGTGGGTGATCCAGTAGGAGAGGTTCTTATAAAACTCGTTCCGGAAACACTGGATCGGAATCCAGGTCCAGCCCATCAGGTCCTTACCCAGGTTCTGATCGCAACGTGGGGTGATCTCTTCACGCATCTTCGTGGTGAGGTTTCCTGCAGAAATCACCAGGAATGCATAGTGAATGATTTCAGGGGTCGTGACTCTCGCATTCCCATCGCTGATGGCGGTGAACAGGTCGATATCCTGGAACCGTTTTGCATAGAAGCGAGGAATGGTTGCATCGACGAATGTCAGGGAATTAAGAATGGCCTTGTAGGCCGGGTCTTCCAGAATGTCGCGGAAGTCGTCTTCCACGAAGAAGTGGTCGCCACTGCCATAACTCTTGTGCAGGTGACTCACGATCCGGTTCAGGCTCACGGCAAGGATGTTTTGGAAGCGGGTATAACCCACGCCGTTCTGGAAGCGAATGGATTTGGTATCGCGATAGAACATCGGCTTGTAGGTCAGCATGACCTTACGGACATCGGCAAATCTTGTTTTTTCCGAACCGGTGAGCGATCCCTCGTATTGAGTGAGTGCGATTCTGAAAACCGATTCCTGGGTTTCGAGCGGATCGAGTCCCATTTTCTCGTAGAAACGGTCGATTGCGCCCAAGTCCATCACGAGGTTCTCCATGATTGAGAAAATCGTATCGATCACGTTTGCATCCACGCCGGTTTGAGATTTCGATTGAAGCAAACGACGAACCAAGGGGCGGACCATCGCTTTGATCTCGCTTTTCGGTATGCCATTCAGAACTGTATCGGGAATCTCATCGATCAGGTGATCGAAGATCGGAAACGGCGTGTTTCCACCGTGCAGGGCCAACGATTCAAGGATCAGGGGTTTGGTTTCGAGAACAAGTCGCCAGATGAATTCCCGGTAGCGGTAGTCATCCATGAGCCTGTTCATCGCGGGCTGGTGTTGGAAGTTGTTCGATTCAAACGAGGTCTTCAGTGCCAACACGATTCCACCCAAATGCATTGCTGAGCGGAAGAATTGCGGCCAGTCCTTTTTCTCGATTGCATCCCTGCGTGAGTTGAACATCATCCACTTCGCCAGGAACACCTTGCGATCAAGGCCTTCGATCAGATTCAGATCAAGACTTTGTGATAACTGTTCGAACAAAAGAGTGATGGACTGATTGCTCAGATCGCCGACGGGCAGGGTGGCGACAAAGTCACCCAATCGGTCACCGGCAAGTTTGAAGGCATTCGTCATCTCGATCAGTTCTTCGTATGAAGTGTTCGATTTGGTGCGAGTCTGGAGATAGGGAATAAGGTCAGCGGTGATCGCTTGCAAACGGTCCAGTGAGGATTTCAGCAGTTCGATCTGTTCTTTCGTGAAGTTGCTTGCATCGCCACCGAAAAGGGCCTGTTTCAGATTGAATGCTCCACGCATCAATTCGCGTTGAACCGGACGGTTCGTGATCAGGAATCGGGAGATCAGTGTGTACATGTCTCCTTGGCTATAGGAATCCTGGTTGCTTCCACGGACATACTGAGTGAAGAATCCCAATGACTGATTGATGCAATCGAAAGCGCTTTTCCATTCGGACTGGTTGATTTCACCCGAGACATATCGGCCCACCAGGTCTTTTGAGTTGTCAAGGCAACCTGTACCGCCCACAGCGCTGTTTTCAATCGGTTTGTTTTTTTCACCCAAGAGTCCGCAACCGGACAGGGCGATGGCGGATACGACGATCAGGGATTTAAAACGCATACTTCAACCATCCTCGAAGACGATCGTCCCCGTAATATTGTCCGACACCACCAACAGCGGTGTTCGAAATAATCACATCCGTGCCGGCACCGACAGTGATCGGAAGGCGACGGAGTCGGTGTTGCACATCAATCGAGATCAGATGGTTCTGATCAACGAGATCCTGAAACCATGCGAGATTGCTTTGGGTGTAATCGTTGAACAACCATTTCCCACCCACCTTGAAAGCCTGCTTCATCGGGAAGCGGGTCGGCAGATTCACTTTCACATCGTTCAATGTGCTTGTGCTCTTGAACGGTTGCTCGCTCACGAAAAGTGCCGATCCATCAAACCAGAAATTCGAAGTGAGTTGGATTTTCGTTCCGGCTGAAAAGAGCGTGGTCGGAGTGATGATCGGATTCAGCCAATTCGATGCATTTTCAAAGCGGAAAGGCAGTTCATAGCTTGCGGAAGCCCAAACATTCCAGTCATGCCCCGGATCATCGAATCCGAATTCGGCAGTGTTGATGTTTCGCATCGGAAATTGGGGACGGATGTTCACCTGCAATTGACCGGTGGTTGCGGAATCAAGATAGGGTTCCGCAGCCATTTGGACCATGTGGATCGGTAATACTCCTGAGTTCAGGCTGAACCATGCGCCATTATCGAAGTCGTATCGGGCACGCAAAGCAAAGTTTGGTCGGAGCAGGATTTCCTGCATGCTCGGCATGACCAATGAGTATTGCACTGTCGTCGGCGCTCCCAGCACGGTCAGTTGAGTGGGAAGCGGTTTCCAGAATGGATTCGGGGAAGTGATGTTCTGATCTTTTTCCTCGATCGGAGTACCGCGTTCCGGAATTGCAATCGGCGAACCGTATGCCAGGAATTTGAATCGGGGAGTCCGGTAGTCATAGAAAAAACCGGTCATCCCGATCGACTCCGGATGGATCTGATCCCATGTGAAGCGCGGTGACCAAAGACTCATCATCGTCCACTGTTCATCGATCTTCGACCATTCATAGTACTTGCGACCGAGGGAAAGGTGGTGATTGCCCAGTAGTCCATTCCGGGTTGCCACATATGCTTCATGGGAATCAGCAACCGCTTGCGGGTTGTTGGTCACGAAGCTGTTGGCGATCAGGTCGCCCTTGCCTTCGAAATAGTTGTTCTTGAAATCACCCCGAATGCTGGCGCTGAATGTGGTCGCCGCTGTTCCACGGTTGTTGGAACGGTAAAGAAAACTGGAGGAATCGATACCGACTTCACCCCAATACGAATCATTGCTGAGCATTTCCTCGATTTTTGCCGAAGTAATGGAAGCCACTGCGGACGGAAGAGTTCCGGCAGTGAAGAGGGAGGCGAACAGAGCAATCCTTGCTGAGGTGGCGAATCCAGCCATCATCCCATTAGTTTTTCGTGTTTTTCAGGCGAATTCAAGCAGTCATGTGAGTGGCATCTGGGCAAAATATGCCTTTTTGAAGAGGAATGGATCCCAGTTAGTCGGGAAGGGGGATAGGCGTCCGGAAATCAGACGTTTTTGATCGCCTCAAAGCCCCAATCTTTTGCGAAAAACTCCTCGAATTTGAGGGGTTCTTTCGTCATTGGATGTTCAAAGGATAGAAAGCAGGAGTGAAGAGCGGGACGGTGAAAAAACGTTGAGCCTTTCGGGCTTCCGTATTTTTGATCGCCAATGAGGGGGTGCTTCATCGTGGCGGCCTGCACCCTAATCTGGTGGGATCGCCCTGTTTCGAGTTCAAACTCGGCCAAGGTCACGGGTTCACTCGCTGTCAAAAAATTGGCGATCGCTTTTACCTGCAGGGATGCGGACTTCGCACCCGGAGTTCCTTCCTTAACAGCGCGGACTTCGTTGGTCTTCTCGTTTTTGAGGAGCCAGTGCTTCCAGGTCGCCGCGCCGGTGAGGGTCCCCTCAAGAATCGCACGGTACTTGCGTACCAAGGTTCCGTTTTGCAGTTGTTGGGTCAGTCGCTCGGCACTTTTGCTTCGTTTGGCCACCACCATCAAGCCGCTAGTGTTGCGGTCGAGTCGATGGATCAGTCCAACGTAGTTTCTGCCAAAGTACGTACGCAATAAGTCCACCAGCGATTCCTCACCACTGCTGTCGCCTTGTGAAAGAACGCCAGGAGATTTTGAAAGAACGATCAGGTGTTGATCTTCAAACAAAATCTCAAATGGCTTCATATCTACCTTCGTTGAATGCAAGTGTGAATTCAATCAGCGGGGCGAGTGTGAGCTGCGCGCTTTCGATTAGACCTTTGTCAGCCAGTCAGCTGGGTACAGGTCAGTGAGTTCACCGCGGACCAATTTTTTGTAATCTTGCTGGATGTCCTTGGTGATCGGACCTGGTTTACCCGCGTTTTCACCACGGCCCATTTTGCGGCCATCCACGGTAGAAACCGGTGTGATTTCTGCAGCAGTACCGGTCAGGAACGCTTCATCACAGCACCAGAGTTCGTCGCGGGTGAATCGGGTTTCAACCAGTTTGTAACCTTTTTTCTCGATCATCTGCATGACCGTATTACGGGTGATCCCGTTTAGGATCGAAGTCAATTCAGTCGTCTTGATCACGCCGTCTTTGACCATGAACAAGTTTTCGCCGGTACCTTCGGTCAGGAATCCTTCCGGATCCAGCATCAATGCTTCATCGTAACCATTTTTGATCGCTTCGCTTTTTGCAATCACGCCCGTAACGTATTGACCAGAGATCTTACCTTTGGTCATCACGCTGTTGACGTGTGGACGGATCAAAGAACCGATCACGAGTTTTGCGCCTTCGTTGATTCCTTTGTCGCCGAGGTAGCTACCCCATTCCCAAACCAAGATCGCAACATCCACTTTTGGGTTCAGGCCAGGGAATACGCCGAGCGGACCATCGCCCAAGAAGGCGATCGGACGCACGTAGCATTCTTCAAAATTATTGGCTTTGCACGCATCGATCGCGGCTTGAACCAGCTGATCGGTGGTGAAGGGCATTTCAAAGCCCATGATCTTTACAGAGTCTTCCAGTCGTTCCATGTGTTCGCGGAGACGGAAGATCGCGCCGCCGCCTTTGGTCTGTTTATAGGCGCGGATTCCTTCGAAAGCTCCGGTTCCGTAATGAATGACGTGGGAGAAGAGGCTGATTTTCGCATCTTCTACGTTCATGATTTTGCCGTTGATCCAAAGTTTTGTGCCACGTGCCATAGTAATCTCCGTTGCCGTAGA
>JBEIKL010000124.1:0-6348 GCA_040379745.1 Bdellovibrionales bacterium
GCCATTGTTGTTTGGCCACCAAGACATGGAAATCGGTGAAGCCGTGAAAAGCGCATTGACCCGTGGCTGGTCTTACGGAGCTGCGGAGCGCTACTCCCTTGAGTTCGCAGAAGACATGATCCAGCACCTTCCATTCATGGACGAAATCCGTTTCGTCAACTCCGGTACCGAAGCGGTGATGTCAGCTCTTCGCGTAGCTCGCGGTTATACCAAGCGCGACCTCGTTCTGAAATTCGATGGTTGCTATCACGGTCACGTCGATTCCTTGCTGGTTCGCGCAGGTTCCGGTCTTGCTGAAATGGCTTCACCGGACAGTGCGGGTGTTTCCGCCAGCACCGCTGCAGAAACCCTGGTTTGCCCACTCGACAATGAAGCGGCGATGGAAGAAGTTTTTGCCAAATACGGCGACAAAATCGCAGCAGCGATCATTGAACCATTGCCTGCAAATAACGGGCTTCTTCTTCAACGGAATGAATTCCTGAAAAAACTCGAAACCCTCTGTAAAAAACACGGCAGTGTTCTGATCTTTGACGAAGTGATCTCCGGATTCCGTACCGCACTGGGCGGAATGGCCGAAATCACCGGCATCAAACCGGATCTCGTTACTTACGGCAAGATCATCGGTGGTGGTTTCCCGGTAGGCGCTTACGGCGGACGCCGCGAAATCATGGAAATGGTTGCTCCTGCAGGTCCAGTCTATCAGGCAGGAACACTCAGCGCCAATCCGGTTGCCATGTCAGCTGGCCATGCGATGTTGAAAAAAATCGTTCGTGAAAATCCATATGCGAAACTGGCTGAAACCGGCAAATGGTTCACCGGTGAGTTGCAGGCGATTGCCGATCAAGCACCAAACTTCTCGATGCACATCCAGGCTTTTGGATCCATTTCGTGGATGGTATGCGCTCCAAAAGATCAGAAGCCGGGTTTGGTTCGCAACATTGAGGCGATCCCAGCACAACAAAAAGCGATCTATGCGCAGATTTTCCACGGTTTCCTGGAAGAAGGCGTTTACTTCGCCCCAAGCGGTTATGAAGTGGGCTTCCTTAGCACGATGCACACCAAGGCAGACCTTGAATTTGTGATTGAAAAAGCGAAAAAGGTTTTCGCCAATGTAAAGGCAATCTGATCGATGGGCAAAGGTGACTTCATCAAAAACCCCGACCGCAGAATCAAATTGCTGATTCTGATGCAAGTCCTATGGGCAGGGATGCTCCTGGTACTCGCCATCTGGTGGGGGACGCTTCTTCTTCAAAAGAGCGACGAAATCGCCGACCTTCAAACCCAATTGGGTATGGCTGCACACGAGGTGCAAAACAAGCTCGATCGTACTGAGCGCATGATCGTCGGGGAATCCGGGACCTTCATCTTGCTGATCCTGATTACGAATGCGGTTCTGATTTTCTTTTATCTTCGCGACTCCAAACGTTCTCGAAGCTTGCAGGCGTTTTTCGCTTCTCTCACCCACGAATTCAGAACCCCCCTGACCAGCATCAAGTTGCAGGCAGAAGCACTGAAGGACATCGAAGACAATCCGAAGCACACTCCATTCCTGAATCGTCTCATTGAGGATGTGGAACGCCTCGAGGGCCAGGTCCAAAAAACTTTGGAACTCGCACGCGTAGAAGGCGGGGGTGGATTGCAACGCCAGAGCATCTCCCTGAAGAACTATCTTCAAACCCGCGTATTGCCATTCTATTCCACTGCTCAAAACAAGGTTTCCCTGACCATCAACATGGGCGACGATGTCGTTCTGGCCGATCCCTCTGCTGTAACCATCATCTTCCGCAACCTGATGGACAATGCCATCAAGTATTCAGTTTCACTTCCTGCAAAGTTGGTCATTCGTAGCGGAACACTGAATGGCGATCTGCAAGTGGACGTGATTCACGAAAATTCCACCGTTCACTCCGATTCCAAGTTATTGGGCAAACTGTTTTATCGCGGCAGTCACTCCCAAGGTGCAGGTGTTGGACTTTATCTCATCAAGACCTTGATGCAAAAAATGAGCGGCGAAGCGCGCTTTCAATCCATCGGTGACGGCAAGAAGGGCGAATTCATCGCCGAGCTCCGCTTCCAATTGGATGGGGAGGCCAAACGTGTCGATTAATCTTTTGCTTTTGGAAGATGAAGTGAATGTCGGATCAACAGTGAAAGATCGCCTACAAATGGAGGGCTATCAAGTACACTGGGCTCAAACAATCCATCAGGCAAAAAACTTTCTTCAAGCAGAATCGATCACACTTGCCTTGCTCGACGTCCAGCTTCCCGATGGCAGCGGTTTTGATCTCGGTAGACTGATTCGCCAAAATCATCCTGAAATCGTCATGGTCTTCCTTACGGCCGCCGGAACGACCGAAGATCGCATTCATGGCCTCGAACTGGGCGCGGAAGATTACATCGTCAAGCCTTTCCACTTCAAGGAACTCCTATTGCGCATTCAAAATGCCGGCAAGCGTCTGAACTACATTGAGAAGACACTTCCCTCTGCGGGCGAAATCACCATCGGTCGTGCAGTTGTGAATTTCAAACAGTACGAAATCACCAGCGACGGACAAAAATCAAAACTCACCCACAAAGAGTGCGCACTGTTGAAGCTGCTTTACGAAAAGCGAGGCGAAGTCGTCAGTCGTGATGAAATCCTGAATGTGGTATGGAGTGAAGATGAATTCCCCACCCCACGCACCATCGATAATTTCATCCTGAAGTTCAGAAAGTGGGTCGAACCCGATCAGAACAATCCTACCCTGATCCGCAGCATTCGCGGAGTCGGTTACCTTTTGGAGAGAGAATCCTCATGAATACCAAACCCTCTTTGTATTTCGATGCAGTCATGCGCAAAAACACCAACCGCCCACCGGTTTGGTTCATGCGCCAAGCTGGCCGTTACCACTCCCATTATCAGGGGATGAAGCAACGCTACAGTTTTCTCGATCTCTGCAAAATTCCCGAAGCCGCTGCAGAAGTCACATTCGGTCCGATCAATGATTTCGACTTTGATGCCGCCATTCTGTTCTCTGATCTTTTGTTCCCACTTGAGGTTTTGGGAATGGGCTTGCAGTATGTCCCGGGTCCTAAACTGGATTGGCACATTACCGACAAATCGATGCTTTCCAAACTCAATCCAGATAAGAAAACTCCGCAAGAACTGGTCGATGGAATCGGCTATCAGGGAAAGGCGCTTCAACTGATTCGCTCCAAACTCGCGCCCGAGAAATCCTTGCTTGGATTTGTCGGTGGGCCCATGACTCTCTTTTATTACGCGGTTGCCGGCTCTCATCAGGCATCCACTGCTGAAGGCGGCAAAGGCCTCAAAGATGCTTACGCGGGACTCACCGATGGTCGATTTGAAGGTTTTTTAAAAATCCTTCTTCCACTTCTTGTGGAAAACATGAGTCTTCAAGCCCGGAATGGTGCTGATGCAGTTGCCATGATGGACACCTGCGCGGGCGAAGTCTCCCCTTCCGATTTCCGTGAACTGATTGTTCCCACGGTTCGCGAAGCATTGATTCAGTTCCGTCGTCGTCACCCGAACACGCCGGTGGTGTACTACTCCAAAGGCACAGGGCCCGCCCACTGGCAACATCTGACCTCATTGCCGTTCGAATGCCTTGGGATCGATTGGAATTACCCAATGGTGAGCGCACTTCAGGAATTCGGCGATCGCTGGTCGATTCAAGGAAACTTTGATCCACATCTGATGTTGCTTCCTGAGCAGGCATGCATGAAAGAAATCGAGAAATTTTTCGATCCGATTCTCAAACTCCCACGCGAAAAACTGAATGGCTGGATTTGCGGCCTTGGCCATGGCGTTCTTCAATGGACACCGGAGCAAAACGTCCGAAATTTCTTGAAATATCAAAAAGAGGTGTTTGCCAAATGAACAAGGAACTCTATCGCAAGTACAACGTCGCCGGCCCTCGTTACACCAGTTACCCCACCGTTCCGTATTGGGACGCTTCCCCCACTGCGGATCAGTGGATCGACGCACTTCGTGGCGCCCTTGACAAGGCTGCCAGCGAAAACACCGGTGCGGCGATCTATGCCCACATCCCTTTCTGTGAATCACTCTGCACCTACTGCGGATGCAACACCCGCATCACCCGAAACCACGCCGTTTCTTCACCTTATATACAAACCATCCTGAAGGAGTTTGACCTTTACCGTGAAAAACTCGGCCTTACCGGGAAGAAACTTACTCTCAGCGAATTGCATCTGGGTGGAGGCACGCCGACTTTCCTGACTCCAGAAGAACTCTCCCAATTCCTGGGTGGCCTGCTTGAGCATTGTGAGATCCATCCCGATTACGAATTCTCGATTGAAGTCGATCCACGAGTCACCACCAAGGAACATCTTGAAACGCTGAAGAAATACCACTTTAAACGCATCAGTCTCGGCATCCAGGACTTCGATCCGAAAGTCCAGGACATCGTTCATCGCATCCAGTCCGTCGAGCAGGTCCGTAAGATCACCGACGAAGCCCGTGCCTTGGGTTTCAATAGTGTCAACTACGACCTCATTTACGGTCTACCGTTACAAACCATTCAGAGCGTGGAACAAACCGTTGCTCATGTGATTGATCTCAAACCAGATCGAATCGCCTTCTATGGATACGCGCACGTACCTTGGATCAAGGCAAGCCAACGTCGTTTCACCGAAGCCGACCTTCCCAGTGGAGACGAAAAACGCGCACTTTACGAACGCGGGCGCGAGCTTCTTGAAGCAGCCGGTTACATCGAAATCGGAATGGATCACTTCGCACTGAAAACCGATTCACTTTCCACTGCGACCGATCAGAAAACTCTGCATCGGAACTTCATGGGCTACACCTCCCGCAATGTTTCACCGATCATCGCATTGGGCGTTTCAGCGATTGGTGATGCTTGGACGGCATTCGCGCAAAACGAAAAGCTTCTCGAAACCTATACCAGCATGGTTCACGAAAACAAGATTCCGATCATGCGTGGCCACGTTCTCAATCCGGAAGATCTCGTTCTCCGCCAGCACATCCTCAACCTGATGACCAAAATGTCCACCGACTGGTCGGATGCCCATCTCCAAACCGAAATCCTCAGCGGTGTTGCGGAAAAGCTCGAAGAAATGCAAAAAGACGGTTTGGTCAAAATCCAAGGCAGCCATTGTGAGGTGACAGAAGAGGGTCGCGCTTTCTTGAGAAACGTGTGCATGGCCTTTGATGCCCGATTGATCCGCAAGGCCCCTGAGACACGGCTCTTCTCACAAACCGTATGATGAATGAACTCCGGATCCACAGCCGACGGAGACTGATTTTGGAGAATTGATTCATGATTGGCAAATTGAACCCAAACGACAAACGCGTCACCATCGTTGGAGCCGGCATCAGCGGACTCCTGATCGGCTACGCTTTGAAACGCAAAGGCTATCAAGTCACCATTCATGAAAAAACAAATCGCTGTGGCGGACTGATTGAAACCAAGCACACACCCTACGGGATCGTTGAAACCGCCGCCCATAGCATTCTTGTCAACCAGACGGTCAAATCCCTTTTGGATGAACTCGGAGTGGAAGCGATCGGCGTCAATTCCGACGCAAAGGCTCGTTACATTTTTCGCAAGGGCAAGATGCGCCGGATGCCTTTGAACATCCTTGAAATCATCCAAACCCTCATTCGTTTTTTCAGCAAACCGAAACTCACCAAACCACTTTCAGAGCTCACACTTTCTGAGTGGGGAAATGCCTATCTTGGCCATGCCGCGACGGAATACCTGCTCGCACCGTTCACCACCGGCGTGTTTGCCTGTCACCCGAAAGAGCTCAATACTCAACTCAGTTTTCCGAAACTCTTACCCACCTCACCTCACCTCTCTCTCTTTCAGCATTTGCGCGCTCTGCGGAAAAACCCGAAATCCGATCGTGGTCAGATGATGGTTTTCAAAAACGGCACTCAAGAACTGATCCAAAAGCTCGAAGCGCAACTGAAGGAAAACATCATTTTCAATTCCGCGGTTCACGATCTGAATTCCATCGAAGGGAATTTGGTTCTTTCTGTCCCGGCTGTTGACATTCAATATAGCCCTCTCATCACAGCCACCGTATTCATGCCGCTTTCTGCATTTCCAAGAAAAGCTCCCAAGGGTGTAGGGGTTCTCATTCCTCGCGGGGAGGGGTTGAGGATCTTGGGCGTTTTATTCAATTCCAGTGCATTTGAGGGGCGATCCCTGAAGCCAGATCACGCATCCCTTACTGTCATGTTAGGGGGAACCAGTGATCCGGAAGTGCTCCAACTGAATGAGTCTGAAATTCGGACAATTATCGAATCAAACTTAAAAACCCTCTTCCACACCCAAGAACCGGCTTCCCATATGGAGATCA
>JBEIKL010000125.1:0-6299 GCA_040379745.1 Bdellovibrionales bacterium
AGGGCGCCAAAAAAACAACAGGCCGCAAGGATTTCCAGTGTTGTTGGATTCATGATTCGATTATGGCATGATTTGATCATGGCATCACACGGAGATCTTTCGCCCGAACTCAAAAAAATCCGCGAAAAGCATCGTCACTTTTACCTCTCGGTATACACGTCTACTGATGCGCTCACCAATGGCTATGCCTGCGGTGGCGGTCTGGACATCGGGTTGAACGAAGCAGGCATTGAAGATGCCCGCAAACTCAGTCGCCGTTTCAAGAACAATCCGATTCACGTGAAGAAAGTGGTGGCAGGGCCGGAACTCAGAACCATCCAGCTTGCCGATTTCCTGCACGACAGTGTGAAGGGAAAAATCGTGATCTATCGCGAGTTCGCGGATCAGTACCTGGGCGACTGGGAGGGGAAGACGATTGTGGCGGATGTCGATGTCACGAATCCGCCTCGCGGTGAGACCCACTCCGATTTTTCCGTGCGCGTGTTGAACGGTCTGGTGCGTATGCTTCAGGACGATCAGTTGAGTCTCTTGGCGACCCATCCCCGCGTGGCCCGCATGATCTTCACTTGGATCGGTCTCGGGAAGGAAGCGATCAAGCCTGGAGTCGTGTATTCGGTCGATTTACCGGAAGGCATGGGAATTGCCCGTTTTCATGAAGTGTAATGCGTCGCATCAAGTCTGAAATTCCTTCAATCTCAATCTTATTCGGGTCCAATTTTAGTCAATGAATTATGTTTTGTGGTGCGTTGGCTCGGGTGATACAAGAACGCGCAATGAAACCCAATTTCTCTATTGTTGCCATTCTTGTTTCCCTGATTCTGGCCAGTGCTTCACAAGCCTCACTCCGCTTCGATGCCGAAGTCGTGCCTGAACTGAAGAAACAGATTCTTGAGGACTTTCAATTCATTCAAAGCATCCGCGGTGGCAACACTTCTGCGCTTCACCAGAAAGTGTTCGGATCCGTGGACGGTTCGAACTATTTCGACTGGTTCAACAAGCGCGTGTTTTCCGTGGGAGTCGATGATTGCGGAAGTCCGACTGCGGTCGCATGTGTGATCGTCATGTATCCGAACAAGATCTGGATGAGTCCGAACTACACGAAGTTCAGTCATCCACAAATCGCGCGTCTTTCGGTGATCTATCATGAAGCCCGCCACACCGAAGAGGAAAACGGGAACTGGTCGCATGCGAACTGTCCGGTGCCATTTCGCGATGCCCGCGGTAAGGATGTACGCAGTATTTGGACCGGCGCCTTGCTCGAAGGTCGCCCTGCATGTGACGTGACCGCTTTCGGTTCTTACGGCAGTGCCACGATTTTCCTGAAAAACATTTCGAAAAACTGTGCGAACTGCAGTGACAAGGTGAAGGTCGATGCCGACCTTTATGGAACCGATCAGTTGAACCGCATTACTGACCCGGTCTCCAGGAAAAACATGATTGCCGACTTCGCTTCCAAGGTCATCGCCATCTGATGAAACTGCTGAAGGGAATCGCATTCGTGGTCTTGCTTGCGGGGTTGGTCCTGTTGGGGCGTCATTTCCTGTTGAACATACCGAAGACGGATACCCCGCTCACCACCCAAGTCAGTCCGACGCCTTCGTCTCCGGCGCCAACGCCTGCCTCTGAAATGGTGGAAGCGGGGGGCGGTTCCGATGCTCCACTTCAGGCGCGTGATCGCGAGCAAATCCGTGTACTCGACGAGATTCTGGAATCCAAAAATGACAACGATCCGCGCATGGATCGCTTGCTTCGCGATCTGAGTGAACCCTTCAAAAAAGAACTGCGCGCAAAATATGCCCGCATTCCTGCAGAAAAACGGAACGATCGCGGAACCGTGGTGTTCCTCGTCGGACGTGAAATCGCCGAGGGCAGGGGGTCCACCGCCGACTTGCAGTTCCTGAAAGACGTACTGATGGAAAAACCGTGCCTCAGTCTCGAGGATTGTTCCAAATCTCCGAGCGGTGTCGGTCCCGATGAACAGCATCTCGAGGCGATTCATGAAACAACCCTGCATTATCCACAATTGATGGATCTTCGTTACCTGAAGATCGCTCTTGAACAGGGGTCCCTTTCACCGGTCATGCGCGAAGCGGTGCTGGCCATTCTCGAAAGTGCCCGCCAATCCCCGAATCCACGGGTGGTTGCCGATGCCGATGCAACTCTCGGTACTTCCAACGATAAATAGCCCCACACTTTTTTCTATAAAAGCTGTATAATTGAATCATGAGCTGGCAACTGGTGATCCTAGCATCCATGATTTTCGTTGCGGTTCCGGCAGAAGCGAAAACCCCGGAACAGGAGCGTCCGTTTTGCCTGATGAAACGCCCCATGATCACCGGCGCCGGATTCAGTTCCGGAATCGACGGCAAAAGCTACATTCATCCATTGGCCGAACATTACGGAACCCAGGACAAGATCATCCAGGAAGCCTATCCCGGAAACGAAGGAAAGGTCGTCGTCCAATACCCCAGTTTCCGTCGTAATGTGAAAAAAGCGAGTATCGTTCTCGCTCTGGATTTCTTTTATTGGGATCAGGCCGGTTGTCGTGACCTTGAAATCAAGAAGAAGAACGAGGAAGCGATCGATGCGCTTTTTGGCAGTACCGTCGAAAAAGGAATCCCTCTTGTCGTAGCCAAGTTGGTGCCCCGTCAGTCGTACTTCTACCACTTGCGCGCTGAGAACGATTGCCTCGAGGCGATCAATGCGAAACTCAAGGCACGGTGTGATCCCGAACCTGAAAAGTGTCTTCTGATCGATCCGACTGAAATCTCCCGCCGCATCGAGCGCACGTTCGAACCCAAACTCAAGGTCTTGGACGAAAAGGAACGCAATCTGTTCATTCGCGCAAAAATCACGCGCGATGGGATCCACCCCCGAACCGAGGCTTACGAAGTCATTGCAAAGTACATGGAAGAAGCCTTGCGCTTGTCGCGCCTGCAGTGCCGCTAGAGTTCCGGTGTCATCGGAAGGGTGAATCGGAACGTCGTATTCGGTGCTTTCGTGTCGTACCAGAAATCACCACCGTGGGATTTCAAAATCCCGCTCGCAATGCTGAGGCCGAGTCCGGTGCCCTTGCCCGGTGGTTTGGTCGTGAAGAACGGCGACATGATTTTTTCGACGATTTGAGCCGGGATTCCGTTTCCGGAATCCGTAACGGAAACTTCCCACTGATCGTTCACGGCGCTGATCGAGACGCGGATCCACGGATCGTTCGAGTTCTCGATCGCATCGGTCGCGTTGTTCAGCAGGTTCAACAGCACCTGCGAGATCTGGATCGGACGGCCCCAGGAATGGAATTTTCCATCGGCCTCGATATCGAGTCGGATGCCCCGGTTGATGATCCGTGTGCGACACAGTTCCATCGTTTCCTCGATCACGTTGGCGAGATCGATTTTTTCCATCGGATCGTCGCCCGTATCGCGGGCAAACACCCGTAGACCGTTGATGATCTTGCTCGATCGCTCGGTCATCTTGATGACCTTTTGCATGTTCTCTTCGAATTTCTCGACGGGGATCTGACCCGCTTTCAGTTTCGACAGGGTCAACCACGCCAACCCTTGGATCACCGCCAATGGGTTATTGAGTTCGTGCGCGATCCCTGCAGCCATTTCTCCCAGCGTAACCAGCTTCAGGCTGTTCACCCGCATCGCTTGCGCTTCCTGAATGGATGCGTATTGATCCATGCGCGTAATCAGGTTTTCCAGGGTGAAACAAAGGGAAGAGAGGAATATTTTCAGCGAATCATTATAAAAAATGGTCTGTTCCGACTCGATTCGAAGCACATAGCGAAGCTGATTTTCCACGCTGAGGGGCAGAACGATGTTCCGTTCGGAAATTTCCTTGCTTACGGATTCCGCATTCGTCTCGGACTTTTCAGTCTGCACTTTCCAGTCGAGGGCTTTGTTCAGGGTGAATTTCACAAAGTCCAACGCATCCGCAATCTCGCTACAGCGCGAGCAGAAGTTTGCGATCTCCAGATTCAGTTTCGCAAAAGAGTGCTGCTCTTCCATCGCGTTCAGGGCTTTGGTTTGCTCTCTCCGGGCAAAACGCTCGGCCTGGGTCAGGATCAGAAAGTCAAAAACGGGGGAGTAGGTGGGGAAATCACTGTAACTGAGTTGAAACCGTCCCAATGCATCGGTGTCTTGCAACACTGGCGTGATTGCCAGAAACACATCGTTGCTTTGATCCAAACGGATGGCTTGGCCGGTAAATGACATGTTGGTGGTGACGGACTTGATGTTGACGATCTTGTTATGGATCAGGTCCGAATCGAAGTGTTCCTTCAGTGCCCGCGGTGCCACTACCAGGAAGACTTCGTGATAGTGTTTGCCTTCTTTAAGGTTTTGAAAACACTTCAATGCGCTTCGGCCAAAAGCGGTCACCTGTCCCTGCGAATTCAGGCACACAAAGAAGGGATACAACAACTCAATGGCGGCACGGTCCAGTTTCAGCTCCATCGAATGTGAAAACGATCCCCTTTTTGATCATCGGTTTTGCCCAGGTGTTCAACAAACAGTTCTTTCACTCCGTAACGATCAGCCAACCCCTGCATCAGTCCACCCACCATGGGGGCAAGTCCCAGGCGTTGTGAAATGTAAATCAGATGGCACTCTGTGGGAGAGATCTCTTTTTCAATGTTGAACTCCGGTGGCACCAACCCCGGCATCATCGCACCCATGTGATCGTGCATGCGGTTCAGATTAAAGAGGCATTCCTTGAAGGTGGGACCGAAAAGTTTGAACAGAGGCTCGTATCCCGCATTGGCGGCATAGCCTACCCAATAGCGACCGAAAAGTTCCAAAATCTCACCCGCCGGTTTGCCGGTCACGGAGCAGGCACCTTCGACGAGTTTGTAGGTGATTCCATCGTCGTAAGTGGTCAGGAGTTCGAATTGAGTTTGCTTGATGGTGGATTTTTCAAGCACTTGAGTCCAGCCGGCTTCACCGTAGTTGTCCAATACCAACTGCTTAATGGCCATATTGATGAGTCCGTACATGGATATCTCCCTATGGAATAATTATAGCGCATTGGTGTAATTTTAGGAAAAGAAAAGGCGGGGAATCCTCTCGGTGAAACCCCGCCCGAACCGCAGCATACAGGAAGATTTCCTGCAAATTCGCACTGTTCTGACTGAGTAAATTGCAAGTGGCTTGCCGTGGGTTGGTCGCGCCATTCAGCGTTTAATGCGACTTGGGGTGGTTTTTGGATTGGCAAAGGTCTTTTGTGTGGAAATGCGGGACGCGTTGTTGGGGTGGCGGCTGTGCAAATCGCCCCGTTCCGATCCATCCCGGTGAGGGGGGCATGTTGTGTTTTTTTAATCGAGCGGAGTCTGTGCGTCAGTGCTGGCGTTCAGGGTCAATGAAAGTCATTGAATGCGTTTTCCTGGTTCTGTGTTATACTGAGAACCAGAGATAAGGAGGGGCCGTCACGGTTTCGACGGGAATGTTGAATCCCTTTATGCAAGCCGAGGTGCGGTCAGGCCTCGTTAAACAGATCGCAAATAGTAATTGCTAACGATTACGCACTTGCAGCTTAATAATTAAGTCGCACGTTTTCAGGGTCTAAGCCTTCGGGATTCTGGAAACGCCATTTAGAAGGCTGGTTTCAAACTGATCGCATGCGGGTTTGAGACGAGATGAAGTAGGCGGAGGATTTTGCAAGCCGGTTCCGGGGCGTGCAGGATTCAATCTCAATACCGTAGCCAAGCTTGTGAAGAATAGGGCGGAGGATCTTTTTCGGACGTGGGTTCAATTCCCACCGGCTCCACCATTTCTCTTCTTTTCCTTTTTTACATCATCTCAATCAAAAAACTTCCTCAGCGTACATGAGTACGCTTGCGGAAGCTTTTTTTATTTTGATTTCCTAGAAAAGGAAAATAAGAGAAATGGGTTTGGTGGTGTAGTTCGATGGCAAATGATTGCTTCGAATCTTATTGTTTTTTATACACTGTTGGTAATGCTGAAATAAATCGTCAAGCTATGGAATACGGCAATGCCCATATTAAACCATAAAACGGGTGTTTTCTTGTCTTTAATTATTATTGCAGAAGCCAGTTTGTAAAAAACTTGCAAAGAGAGAACGGGTAATAGAAACGCTGAAGTCTTTTCTGGAAAAATAAGAATTGTCAAGCTGAAGGCTAAAATCGCTAAGTAGATACAGCTTAAAATCTGTCTGGAAGTACTATCTTTTCCAAAAACCAAATCAAACTGCGCGACATTAAAGAGAAGCCCTACGCAAACGGGAATCAAAACCAGAATATTAATCAATAATGATGCTGATATCATAACTTAATTTAACGG
>JBEIKL010000126.1:0-6257 GCA_040379745.1 Bdellovibrionales bacterium
ATCTCGAGGAATAATCCCGCCATGATTCACGTCACTGCGAATTCAAAGGAAGTCAGACCGGGTTCGATCTTTTTCGCCCTGAAAGGTGCGCGCTTCGATGGTCACGCGTTCATCGCGGATGCGTTCCGCGCCGGCGCTTCGACCGTTTATGCCGAACACGATGTTGGCGATACACGCGTGATCGTACTGGGATCAGGCACCCGTAAAAAACTCGCCGAACTCGCCAGTGAAATGCATGGTCACCCCACCCGCCAATTGAAGATGATCGGCATCACGGGTACCAGCGGAAAAACAACGACGAGCTATCTGGTTCAACACATCATCAACGAAGGTGGAAAACTCGACGGCAATCCACAAGACTTCCGTTGCGCACGCATGGGCACCAACGGCGCTGAATTCAAAGGCCGCCAATGGCCAACGATCAACACCACTCCCGATGCGATCTCGCTTCAGCACTGGTTCCGTGAAGTGCTGGATCGGGGAGCAACCCACGTGGTGATGGAAGTGTCATCACACGCGCTTGATCAGGATCGCGCTTGGGCGATCGCGTGGGATAGTGTTGCATTTTTGAATCTCAGTCCCGAGCATATGGATTACCACCCGACGCTGGATGATTATTTTGCCGCAAAAGCACTGTTGTTGACGACTCATCTCGATTACTCCCGAAGCACCGGTAAAAATCCCATTGGTTTTGCGAACACGGGCACCGAATACGGTAAAAAACTCCTGAAACTCGATGCGCGGATCCGCGCATTCTCCGCATCGACCGATGTGCGTGACCTGATCGGCACACCGACCGGAATCGCCGCTTCGGTTCACGTGAATTACGAATGGTACCCGATGGAGTGCCCGCTCTTTGGTGATTTTCAAATCGAAAACATTCTCACAGCTTTGAACCTGGGCGCATCGCTCGGTGTCCGCAATTTCTGGTCGTGCTTGAAGAATTTTACCGGTGTTCCGGGCCGCATGGAATTCATCGCCAACACCAAAGGCATTTTCTGTTTTGTCGATTACGCCCACAAACCCGAAGCCTTGGAAAAAGTCCTTCAGTCGATTCAAGGAAAGAAAATCATCACCGTGTTCGGATGCGGTGGTGACCGCGATCGCACGAAGCGTCCAGTGATGGGCGAAATCGCCACCCGGCTCTCGACCCATGTGATCGTCACCAGCGACAATCCGCGCACCGAGAATCCGCAATCCATTCTTGCCGAAATCGTGGATGGCATTGATCGCGCCGGCCACCGCAATTTTGAGGTGATCGAAGATCGCGAAGCGGCCATTGCACGCGCCACTGCGATCGCCTCCTCCGGTGACATCATCCTCATCGCCGGAAAAGGACATGAGGATTACCAGATCCTCGCCGATGAAAATGGCGGAACTTACAAAATCCATTTTGATGATCGGGAAATTGCGCGGAAATACCTCGGCGCCTGAATCTACTCGCTTAAGAATTCGACGGATCGCCCAGATTCACCACGCGGATGCAGTGTTCTTCGAGCGCGCGAATCACCTCGGCGCTGTGGTCTTTTCCGCGCGTCTCCAACAAGAGTTCGACTTCGGTTTCATCAAGCCGCATGCGCGTATCGGTTCGATCGTGAATGGCCTGCAGGATGTTCGCCTGAAGCGATCCGATCAGGGCGGTGAGTTTCGAGAGTGATCCCGGCTTGTCGGAGATCTGCACCTTGAGATGGATCCGGCGACCCAATCGGATCAGTCCGCGTTCAATGATCCGAGAAACGACGTTCACATCGATGTTGCCTCCGCACACCACTAGCACGACCTTCTTGCCGCGCATTTCATCCTTGTAGCGATCGAGCGCACCCAGAATAATCGCGCCACTGCCTTCGACCACGAGCTTTGCCCGCTCCATGAAGCGAAGAACGTTCATCGCAATCTCATCCTCATCGGATTCGAAAACGTGATCGACCAAACCATCGAGAAAGGCAAACATGTCCGGATTGGCGGTTCCGACGGCGATTCCGTCCGCGAACGTACCCTTGAATTCCGATTTCATCAGATGATGCGCTTTCAGTGACTTCACCATCGATGAAGCGTTCTGCGCCTGACAGCCGATCAGCTTGATCGACGGTCTCAGCGATTTTAAGGCAATCCCCATGCCGGTCAGCAACCCGCCCCCACCGATTGAGGCGACGACATAGTCCGCATCGGGAAGTTGTTCCAGGATTTCAAGACCAAGCGTGCCCTGTCCGGCAATGACCATCGGATCATGAAACGCATGAACATACGTGCGGCCGGAATCCTCCGTGATTTTCTGTGCCGCTTGAAAACTGCCTTCGTAGTTGTCGCCTTCGAGATGCACTTGTGCACCGAGATTCTTCGTGTTCTGGATTTTCATGATCGGCGCACTTTCCGGCATCACGATCAGGGCACTGGTTCCAAATTCACGCGCTCCCCACGCCACCCCTTGCGCGTGATTGCCCGCACTCGCTGCGATCACTCCTTTTTTCTTTTCATCTTCGGTCAGCTGGGAAATGCGGTAAGTCGCACCACGGATCTTGAACGATCCCACGGGCTGAAGGATTTCCAGTTTGAGGTAAACATCGCACTCATACCGGCGTGAGAGCCACTCGTTGCGGATCATCGGCGTTGCCGGAAGAATCGCGCCCAGCACTTCCTTCGCTTTTTGAATCTCTTTCAGATCGGGTTTTTTCATCGATTCCTCATTTTTGCACCGGCACTTCCTCCACGCCGGGATCCTTCCAGTAAAACAATTTCGAGACCCGTTCGGTCGCATCGGGCTTTTCGTGACGGACCCACGCAAAGCAACGCTTCGTGAAGGGCTCGCGGCACTCCGGATCCTTGAACGCCGGCGACCAGGTCCCTGTGTTCAGGACTTCGGTCGTGTCGACAAAAGTGTGCATCTCGCGATGGGTGTGACCGAAAATCACCCGTTTGGTCCGCGTGATCTGGCCGATGAGAGGCGCCTGCCTTAGGGCCTCTTCGGTCGACTGGATCACTTCGCTCTTGATATTCCGAGAATAAAAGAACAACAGGGGCGTGACAACCACGAACGAACCCCAGAGCCAAAATTGCGAGATTGAAACGGAAAGGTTCACGAACATGAACAGCTGAAAGCAAATGAAGAAAAGAAAGGTCAGGAGCAGGATGCGATCGAGCCAGAGTTCACGTGCGATCTTGATCGGATTGAAAATCGCAGGATGCGTGTGCAACTCCCTCAATGTCCGGACCATTTGCGGAGAAGCTTTCGACTTGGCGGCGATTTCCTCGACCCGTTGCTCGATGTAGAGCGGGTCGCGCATGGCCGGCAAAATGCCGTCCCCGATGGCGACAAAGAACGAAACCGAGGCGCTCCACAACCAGCTGAGCGGAAGCCAGGGATGCACTCGCAGGGAATACTTGTAGAAGAACCGAAGGTACTCGGGAAGGGTCATCAAGAATGACGAATCCGCATGCGGATTGAACAGCCCCATTCCGTTGATCATGTAGCGACTGGTGATGTTCCCGAATGGCAACCGCACTTGGATACGCTTTCCTTTCTTGATCAGCGGATGAATCGGATTCGTGGCCACACAATAATCGTCGTACTGATTGCCATGCTCGATAGCGGTGTCTTCTTCCGAAACATAAAACCATTCGCAGATCCGGACGCGCTTTTCCTGTGCCTCGCTCAGCTCAAGGGCATGGAAGAGCTCCTTTTGCACTTGGGGCCAGTGCAGTTCGATGTCGTGGTTGCCGATCACGAACACCACCGAATGTCCGTGCTGAACGAATTCACGCAGGGTATTCACCCAGACACGATGGTCATTCAGAATGACCTGCATCTTGAAGCGCGACTTTTCCTCTTCGGGAAACAATCCCCGCTTTTTCTCCAGCCACGAAATGTGAATGCGAGTGTGAAGCGGCAACTTCATCACGGAATCGAAATCGAAAATGTCACCGTTCAACACGAGTTCGATCCGCGCCTCCGGATCGTCCTTCTTCACTTCACTCATGATGTGATGGATGAACCGTTTGAACGACTGGTCGATGAAGAACTTCGGTCTCTTGTAACGCTTCCAAAGAGACTTGCCTGGCTGACCGAGTTCGGCGTCGGTCAGGTGCAGGTCGCTCATCACAATGGTGTGTACTCGGGAAGGCATGACTCCATTTTATCTTTTCCGCCCGCCCCCCACAATGTGTCGTTCAACAATCGGGATCGAATGTCAGAATCAACCGGAATCGTTGATCACACCCCCCATTAAAGTGAATTTAACCGTTTTTAGACGCAACTTTCGGAGTTTTGTCCCGAGATTGGCTCTTGCAGTCACGGGTGATTGGGCTAAGATCGAGCCATGAGCAAAAATAACAATAAAAAAATCATCGACTGTCTGAACCAGATCTTCCAAAGCGAAATGGCCGGCGTAGTGCGCTACCTGCACTACTCCTTCATGATCATGGGACACAACCGTATTCCGATCCAGAAATGGTTCCGCGATCAGGCCCAGGAATCCACCCAGCACACCATCGAAGTGGGCGAATTGATCACTTCTTACGGCGGACACCCGCCGATGGTGACTGCGAAAGTGGAAGAATCCAACAAGCACGGCGTGGATCAGATCCTGAAAGAAAGCCTGAGCTTTGAAAAGGCGACTCTCGATCTTTACAAGCAGCTGGCGAAGATCGCGGTCGATGCCGATGACATCGCTCTCGAAGAGTTCGCGCGCGGACAAGTCCTTGCCGAAACCAATCACATTCACGAAGTACAGAAAATGCTGATCAAGCCTTGAGTGCTTGAAGGCTTTCAGAAAGTTTGCCCGCCAAACGGGTAATCGAACCGGCACCCAGCGTGAGAATCAAATCTCCCTGGGTGCTGTTTTTTTTCACCCACTCTTCCGCTTCTTCCAGACTGTGGATTTCAACTGCCTGAAGTCCACTACCCGCGGCACGGATCTGCGCCACCAGCTCGGCTGAACTCACTCCCTCGATCGGTTCTTCACCCGCCGAATAAATCGGCAACAACAACAGCACATCGGTATCCTGAAAACAGGTTAAAAAATCATTCCAGCACAGTTGTGTGCGCGTGTACCGATGCGGTTGGAAAACGGTGACAATGCGGGAATGCCCCGTCTGTCTGGCCGTGGACAACACCGCTCGCACCTCGGTCGGATGGTGACCGTAATCGTCGACCACGCGCAGGTTTTTCTCGCGATCGTAGAACCGCTCATCAAACCTACGGCGCACATGACGGAACCCCTGAAGGGCTTCTTTCGCCGCTTCGAACGAAGCACCGAGACTCATGGCCACACCGATCGCGGCCATCGCGTTCAGCACGTTGTGCTTGCCCAGGACTTTCAATTCGATCATTCCCAGAAAACGGTGTTTGTCCTGGCGGGATTCTCGCTTCCAGATCTCGACCGATTGCACTCCCCGTGCGTGGACCATGAGGTTGGTTCCGTAAAGATCATTGGTGCGGGCAAATCCGTAAGTGAAATAAGGCTTCGTGATGAAGGGCATGACCGCTTGCACACCTTCGTCATCTCCGCAGATCCAATTACAACCGTAGAACGGGATTTTTTTTGCGAACTTGATGAACGCCTCATCGAGATTGGCGCGCGTGCGATAGTGCTCCATGTGATCGAGATCAATGTTCGTGATCACGGTATGGGTTGCGGGCAACAGTTGAAATGAACCGTCACTCTCGTCGGCTTCGACCACGACAAAATCACTGGCGCCAACTTTGGCATTACTGCCGATGCTTTCGACTTTTCCACCCACGACTACGGTCGGGTCCATGCCCGCCTTGATCAGGATCTGGGCGCACATCGAAGTGGTAGTGGTTTTTCCGTGGGTTCCCGCGATGGCGATCCCGGTTTTACCGCGCATGATTTCGGCCAGCATTTCGGCTCGAGGAATCACCGGGATTCCGCGCGATCGGGCTTCGACAACTTCGGGGTTGTCAGCCTTGACGGCGGAACTGACCACGACCACGTCGGCATCGCGCACGTTTTCACGGGCATGTTTTTGCTCGAAGCGCGCGCCCATCTGGACCAGTCGTTCGGTGATATCGTTCGCGTTCAGGTCCGAACCGGAAACCTCGTGTCCCTGGGTGAGGAACACTTCCGCGATCCCGCTCATGCCGATTCCACCCAAGCCCACAAAATGCCATGTGAATTTACGCACCGATCAGTCCCTTCACGATCAAGCCGGCGGAATCGCCCCGGTAAAACGGACGCACGTTCTCTTCAATCGAGTGAATGCGCTGGTGATCGTTTTTCAACGACAGGATCTTTTCAGCA
>JBEIKL010000127.1:0-6257 GCA_040379745.1 Bdellovibrionales bacterium
CTTCACGGGGCTCGATGAACACGGTCTGCTTGCTCACCGAGAGTTCGGCCACACGGCCTTCGACCTTACTCTGATCCGAAACCTTCACGGGCAACACGTAACGACCGTCGCGCACATCGGTGTATTTTTCCTGAAGAATGCCCTTACCGGCATAATCCTTCATCAGCGATTCCATGCGGGACGAAATCTCCAGCTTCAGCGTTCGCACCTGACTCAGTAAGGTTTGAAGTTTGGGCGATGCCCGTTCGGACAACTCGCCCTGTGGAGTAAGCACCCGGTCCAAGACGCGAATGCACTCGAACGGATCGAAAACCTGTTGAAGGGCATTCTTGAAAAAACGGCCTGCGTTCTCTTTCGGAAAATGGTTCCAGGAATCGAAGCAATAAAGCCAACCCCGGATGCGGGAAAGCGCACCGACTTCGAGAACCCCACCCTTGCCAAGGATATCGATCTCGTCGTGGATTTCTTGCAGATCACGAAGCGGCCCCCAGAGCGCCTCGCGCTCGATGATCGCGAACACTTCTTGGGTTTCGGCCTGAAGCTCCTGCGCGCGTTCAATGGTGGAAGCGAAATTTTCGGTGAAATTCAGATCATGAAGCGAGACCTTTCCGTAGGGCGTGCGCGCTTCGTTTGCGGCATACTCCAACAGCTTCGGCCAGTCTAAATCTTCAAAAGGGTACATTTCACTTTCTCCAGCGCCTGCTTCTGGGGTTCGAACCCCAAGGCGTCAGTGGCATCTTCGATCTTCACCCACTTTTGGTCAACATGTTCGGAAGGGTCGATCCTGATTTTCGAAGGACGATCGCTCAGGACCAGGGCGAACACGTGCTCGCGCGCCCGACCCCAGCGCCCCTCGTACTCAAACTTGAAATCAATCGGATGCCACGTGCCTGCATCCGGGCGGACACCGGTCTCCTCCAGCACTTCGCGTTGAGCGCAGTCCAACAGCTCCTCACCCTTGTCGACATTGGCCGTAATCGGGTGCCATCCTCCTCCGCGGTCTTTCACGACTTTGAGGAGCAGCACTGAATCCCGATGAATCATCCATACCTGTACTTTGCGAATCATAAGTGCTCGACGTAGTTCAGGTCCTTGCCAAACGTGTCTTTCAGAAGAAAGATCGAGACAAACGCGACTCCGCTTGAAATCAGACCGATGATCAGGGTGGAAACCACCATGCCAAGCTCAGGACGAAGGGCAACGAAGGCCATGTTCATCGGTACCAGCGCAAAGCGGATGAAGTTCGGAACCGATGTCGAAACCGTGCCCCGCATGTTCGTGCCGAATTGTTCCGCAGCCATGGTGATGACCACCGCCCAGTAGCCACCGGTGGTTCCCAGCAGGAAGCACATGAGGTAAATCGTATTGGCCGAAGCGCCTCGCAAGAAGAAAAGATAAGCAAGCGCGGTCAGGAAATTGAGGATGATGAACAATTGGATCGCCTTGCGACGGCTACGGATCGACTGACTGTAGAATCCACTGATGAAATCACCGACCACGAACCCGAGATAACAGTACATGACGGAATCGGCATTCAGGATCGGATCCAGCACATTGAACGTTTTTGCGTATTCTGGTGAATAGTTCACCAACACACCGATGGTGAACCAGATCGGCGTACCGCACAGGATGCAGAGGATGAATCGTTTGAAGCGGTCGGCACTATTGAAGAGTTTCAGGAAACTGCCTTTTTCGACTGCCTGGTGTTTGATGCTGTTAAACACGCCGGACTCAGTCACACCGATCCGAAGGAGAAGAAGCGCAAAGCCGAGGACGCCACCGATTTGATAACAAGTGCGCCAGTCGAAGACCTTTGCCACCAACCCTCCGACCACGGCACCCGAAACGCCGACCGTGGCCACGAGCATGGTTCCATATCCGCGAAGGTTGGCAGGCAACACTTCGGCAACGAGAGCGATGCCGGCACCGAGCTCACCCGCCAGACCGAAGCCCGCAACAAAACGGCAAATCGCGTATTCGTTGAAAGTAGTGACGTATCCGTTCAGGAAGTTGGCGATGGAATAAATGAAGATCGAACCGAACAGAACCGAGAGACGGCCCTTTTTATCGGCAAGAACGCCCCAGATGATTCCACCCAGCATCAGACCGGTCATCTGGATGTTGTGCAATTGGGCACCGACTTCCATTTCCCGCCCCATGAAGCCGATCGAGCGCAAGCTCTCGACGCGGACAATGCTGAACAGAAGAAGATCGTAAATATCGACGAAGTAACCCAAGGCCGCGACGATCACCGCCGCATTCAGAATTCCGGTTTTGGTCATGCACCCATTATGGCCTAGATTCGCTTTTTCTTCAAATCTTCAGCGCGCTTCTGACCTTCTTTCCAAAGGGACTTCTTCTTCAGGTAGCGATTGGAAACGATCTTGAAAATGCTGGCGGTTTTGTCGATTCTCTTGAAGTAATCCTCGGGATCCGTTGCAGAGGCGGAAGGATCACGATCCGCATCCGCATCTTCACCCCCGTTTGTACCCAATGCATCCTTGCCATTTGTGGCATCACTCAAATCCACGTCCTCACCCATGCGGGAATTCACCGCCACCGAACTGCTGGAGCCTGAAGAACCCCCTGAACCTTTACCAAAACCGGTCATCGACTTCAGTGCGGAAAGTGCGCTTTGTACGGCAGAGCCGGATTGTCTTCCGCCTCCCCTTGGATTCACTCCTGAGTTTCCAGCGATGGCAGCCACGGATTCCGAAACCACTGTCGACTGCGGGCCGGTCTGATTGATGATGGGGTTGCCGGCAAGATCGACTTTATTGCCGTCGTACTTCTTCTCTAATTCCTGATCATCGTCTGCGAATTCAAAACCATCATCGATGTTGTCGACGGAATTATTGAAGATCGAGGCAAACCCTGCAAGACACCGTTCAGAAGGGGGCATCTTCAAGTATCCATTCTTGCAACACTCACTGGCGACCGGAGTGTTTTTTGGAATCGGAATGCCGTCTACACCAAAGCAGGCGTAGTCCTGCATGACAGTGATGTCGTAATTCACCGCGTGGGCCTTCGGAATCAAGAAGAGGAATAGAATGAATACCCTCATTTTCCGCCTCCGTTCAAGTTAGTCGGAACATCGGGAATTCCGATTTCATCACAAATGCTTGGATCAGTTTTCTTGCTCTGAAGGCAAATGTCCTTACGGATGACCTTTTCAACCATCCCTGCGAATCCGTGGTGATTGGTTCTTTTAGCTGGTAAGGAACCCGCAAGATCTTTGACAAAATCACCCGAACCGGAACGGTAAGTGATCTTCCAGATTCTCAAACTCAGCCCTTCTGCAAAAGACTGCCAGTACAAGGTGATCGGCTTGCCTGTTTCCAGTGAGAAGGCGGATTTCTTCTGACACTTTCTTCGACGGGCTCCACCTGAGTTTTTCCACGACTCTTTGTTGTTTTCGACATTGGTGTAATACTCCGTCCCATCCAGCATGCAGGAAGTGAAGCAGGAATACGATTTGTTGGCTTTGATCCAACGGAAAAGATACCTGAAAGGCCAGAAATCGAGCACTGTGGAAAGAAACCCATTCAGATTGCTGTTGTCGGAACAATATTTGACCAGATGACTGAATTCTCCCATGGTCCCGTTCGGGTTCTCGCCGTTTGCCACAAAGGCATACTGAAAATACCGTTCATGATAAGCCCTGGCCCGCTCCATTGCCTCGAACACCAGCATGCTTGGTGCCGCTAAACTGTTCAAAGCCAGTTGCGCTTTTGCCAGCGTGCAAATGCGATTCACCGGATCAGTCAACGACAATTTTCCCGTCCGACAATCATTGATGATGTCTTTTGAAGAAGAGTAACAGGCAGCTTTGGCCTGACCGCTCAACTCCAGAACCCGTTTGCGCATGTCCTGAAGTTTATCTTTCAATGCATCGTTCATTGCCGAATTGCTCAACACTTTTCCCAAATTACCCAGCTCGGGCTCCAGCTCTTTATTGATATCGTAGGCGGATCTTCTCAACTCCCAAGGTAACGCCCCCTGAACCCACGAGAACCATCGCTTACCCCGCTCCCCTGAGTAAATGATGGTGGAACTGTAGGCACTAGTCCTCTGCCCGTGACGGATGATCGGATAGTCACCACAAGAAAGCTGTTGGCCGATCGATTGCTTTTCGATCTCCCCGAGATCGGCACCTCCCGACACTTTCTGACCAACCACACTGCACACCGGATACGGAAGCGGCTCGCCCTTCAAGGATGCCGGATTCGTTAGCTCCTGATTGAGATCGATGTCTTTGTTGAGGTGATAATAGCCATAGATCTTCCACGAGATCATGTTCTTCATGGAATCGATCAGGTTTTTTCGCAGGTCGGAACAAAGCGGAAGGATTGAGAGGCAGACTTCGCTTTCCTTGGCGTTGAAGATCGTACCCTTCTCATCGCGACAGGGAATGGAGATCGACTCCGCACCTTGTGCAACTCCGTAAGTAAACGAAAGTAAAACCAAAGCTAAACCAATTGATCGATTGAAACGACTCATCAAGATCCCCCTTGATTCCCATCCGTGGATACCCCTTTCCTTATTTTAAAGGTCGGGATTACAATAATCAATATGGGCTCACACTTTAAACAATTATCATTTAATACGGTTTTCTTCTCGATCCTGGTGGGAACCACACCGGCACAATCGCTTGCTTCACCCGGTACCGAATACTTCGAAGCATTACGGGAGAAAAAACCGAAAACCCCGGAAGAGCGCAAGAAGATCAAACAAGACACCTTCGACAAGGCACTGGTCAATGAAGCCAATAGACTGTCGAAGATGAATCAAGACTACACTCGGAAAATAGAAGCTGAACTGAAAAAAGCAGAGGAACGGGAGAAAAAACAAATCGCAGAGCAAGACAAAGCGGATGTACTCAAACATGGTACTGCCAGTCCGGATGAGTCCTCGGCGCAATTCACCGACACTGTTGAAAAGAAATCCGACATTAAAATCTCGAATGGTTCGAAGGAAAAACCTGAAAAACCATCCATCCGCAAAAACACTCCTTCGGGCGATTCCACTGCTGACATCAAGGTCGAAAGCAACATGCCCGACGAAGTGGACTTCAACGAGCCCACCAAAGCAAAAGGGGCGGATGCCGTGGCACCCACCCCTGTTCCTGCGAAATCGAAATAACGATCACTTGGTCGAAAGCGAAGTCGCTCCCGAAGCAGTCGCCAACCAGTCTTTCATGATGTTGATCGACTCCTGAATGAACGGATTCTTGAGCCAGAGTTCACGGCGACCTTTCGCGGTGTTGCTCTTCTCTTTCTTTTCCTTGCGCTTATCCTTGTCCTTGTCGGATTTCTTCAGGATGTCGGCCACTTTCAACCAGCCGTCGTTCTGCTTGGTTTCTTCAAGATCCTTCACGATTTCCTTGAACTCCGCATGATCGGCCACGCGTTTTGAAGATTTTTCCTTAAGCCCCTTCACGACGTCGGCCGTAACCGGCTTCCACGCTTCAACCGGATTCGCACTGTTCGCCAAGTCCGGCTTGATGAACGGTTCGGTCTTCGCCGGTGGAAGGGCGTAATCCATGTACTGCTCGCCCAGGTCATCGATGTCGAGGTAGGTTGGCATCGCCACGTCCGCACTCACGCCACCGAACTGGGTCGATACACCGCCCGGCAGATAGAACATCTGCGTGGTCAGCTTCATCGCGCCCAAACCCAACGGCAACTGATGCAACACCTGAACACTACCCTTGCCGTAAGTGTGATCCCCACCGACGATCAAGGCGCGCTTGTAGTCTTTCATCGCGCCAGCCAGAATCTCGGATGCCGATGCGCTCTGACGGGTGGTCAGGATCATCAGCGGTCCGCTGTAGGCCACTTTCGGTTCCTCATCCGAAAGGATGTCGCGGCTCTTCTTGCCATCAATGGTCGCAACCACTGAACCGGTCTTGATGAAAAGACCTGCGATTTTCACCGCGTCCTGAAGCAATCCGCCGCCATTGGTGGAAAGGTCGAGGATCATGCCATCGACTTTTTTCTCGCTCGCTTCAGTCACCAAGCGCTTCATGTCGTCATAACAATCGCGCGAGTTCTTCTCGTTTCCGCCATAGAAAGAAGGAAGGTCGATCATGGCGATCTTCATCTTTTTCTGCCCGATCTTGTAGTCGATGTACTCGAGCTTTGCCGCCTGCTCTTTCATGTCGACTTTGTCGCGCACGATGGTGATGTTGAAAGTGTTGCTGGAACCGCCCTTCTGACGAACCACGGTCAGGGTCACTTTCGTTCCCTTCTTCCCGC
>JBEIKL010000128.1:0-6250 GCA_040379745.1 Bdellovibrionales bacterium
ACGCATCACCGCGCAGTTGAAGGCCGGTGCCGGTGTGGTCACCACCCGTGCACACGTTCACTATGTGATCACGGAATATGGAATTGCCGATCTTTATGGGAAAACGATTTCGGAACGGACACGGGAGTTGATTCGCATCGCTCACCCGGACGATCGAGAACGCCTCGAAAAAGAAGCCTACCACTTATAGCGGACACCCATGCTGCCAGTGGTGAAGGCGGTGTTGCTCCAGCTGTATTCGGCTTCTACATTCCAGCTTTTCAGGAAAGTGTGGTCCACGCTGAAACTGGAGTAGAAGTTGGTGGTGTCGGAATAGTTCGAACGGGAGGACGAAAAACTGTAAGAAGCGGCCCAGTTTTCAAGGAAATCCCAGTCCGCACTCAGGTACAGACTCAGTTTCGGATAACCGCTGGTGCTCAACACGCTGTCAGATACGTTGACCAGGTTGAAACGACGATTCAGATTCGGGTCGGGTTGATTGCTGCTTCCGCCTCTCCCGCGTCGGTTATCTCCTCTCAGCGTTGGAACTTCGGTTTGCGGATCGGTATAAACGTAGTAAGAGCCGCCGAGAGAAAAACTCACATCGTCGGTCACGTACTGGCTGGCTTGCAAGCTTGCACCGTAGGAGTAAAAACTCTGGGTCAGGGTTCCACCGCGAGGGCCCGCATTGGCAATGTCCGTTGAATAGCGCGAAAGCATCACGCCAGCGGTGAAGCTGGTGGAGAGATCCTCGAATACCAGGCTGTCATAATCCACCGTCACGCTCGGGTCGATTCCCAGTGCACGGATGTCATTCGGTTCTGAACGATAGTAAGAACTGATGTAATACGAGGTTTCATCGTTGATTTCGGAACCCACACCGATCTTGTATTCATTTGTCGTTTGTGATGAAGAGTAGGTGTTTTGGAATGTCCCGATGACATAGTCCTTTTCGTTCAATTTGAAGTATCCCTTGAAGTTCAAGTCCCGGTAACTCTCTTGTCCGAGAGAGGTCGTGTTCTTGAGATAATCCGCCTGGCACACCGGGGTGAGCGCGATGATCAATGCGGACAACAGAAGGAGTGGTGCTTTTTTTTTTCATGATTTTGTGAGGGTGTTGAAAATCGCCAGAGCACGCGTGCGGATACTGGCGACTTCGAGGGTTTCGGTTTCACTGTGCAGTCCGGTACCGACTGCTCCCAATCCGTCCACCATCGGGATTCCCGGTTGATAGAGGTAATTCGAATCAGAAGATCCCGAGCCAGCTACAACCGTGATTTTCCTTTTTTCGATCTGTTCGATTTCCCGGATCAGCGCTTGTGCCAGCGGCATCGATTCCGGGTTCAGGCTCATGGCGGGGCAGTCTTCGGCCAGTTTCCATTCCACCGCATGGCCCAGTCGGGAAATCACGGCGAGAATTTCCGCGTGAACGGTATCTCTCATCGCGTTCGTTTCGTAACGCACATCCAGTTTTGCTGTGGCTTCGTTCGGAATCACATTGAAGCCATTCGTGTTCGTGTGAAAAGCTCCCAGCGTGGTACTGGTTCCCGCATCCGGTTTTCCAATACGAACGATTTCATTCATCAGGTTGGTCAAATCACTTGCCGGATTTTTCACTTTTCCCGCATCCCGTCCCGCATGTCCGCCCGGTCCGGTCATTTTGAACTCATACCAGCGGTTTCCGCGTCTGGAATGGATGATCGATCCGTCCGGCAGGGATGGTTCAAAGCCGAGAATCATCGTCGCGGTTTGGGATTGGGCTTCCATCCATTTTGCAAAGCCGGGCGATCCGCACTCTTCCGAAGGCATGCACAGCAACTTCACTTCGTACTCCCGATCCGGGAGTGAAGAAAGTTTCTCGCACAAATGGAGCGCAACGAGAATTCCGCCCTTGTCATCAATCACCCCTGGACCGATCGCGCGCGAACGATCCTCATTCCAGGTGATTTGCTGGAAGGGGGAAATCTTCGGAAACACGGTATCGGCATGGGTGACGAGGAGAATGGTGCGTTTGGGTTCAACCGGTGATCCGTTTTGTACGGAGGGAAGGGTGGCGCACAATGCGGATGCTTTTCCGTAAACGGCGCGATGCCAATCGATCAGCATGCCCAACCCTTGTGCCTCGTTCGCGATTTCTTCCTGAATGTGCATGATACCGGCAATATTGTCGAAATGGGAATTCCGGTTAACCCACTTTTCGAGCAACTCTTCGATGTTCATGGCAGTGGGCGGATTCCTTGTGCGCGCAGGTTTTCCGCGACTTTGGAGGAAATATGGAAGCGGAAGGTTCCTGCATCGCTTTCCACATTGTTCGGTTGAGTGAGGTCGTACGTGAACACTTCCTGAAGAAGGATGTTGTCTTGTTCCATGCCGGTGACTTCCTGTATGGAAACAACCCGTCTGGATCCCTTCGCCATTCGTCGCAACTGGATGATGAGTTGAATGGATCCGGCGATGTGGTGTCGGATGCCGGATTGGTTGAGCTCGAGACGATTGCTCATCATCAGGGTTTCCAATCGCGTGAGCGCATCGCGAGGGGAGTTCGCATGAATCGTGGTCATCGAACCTTGGTGCCCCGTGTTCATCGCTTGAATCATGTCGAGCGCTTCGCTGCCACGACACTCTCCGATGATGATCCGATCAGGGCGCATGCGAAGGGAGTTCGAAACCAAATGGCTCGGGGTGATTCGTTCGGATGGGACCGTCGAATCGCGAGTCATCATTTTCACCTGGTTCGGAAGCATGAGCGGGATTTCCGCACTGTCTTCAATGGTGATGACCCGTTCGTGCGGTGGAATCAATTGGATCAACGCATTCAAAAGAGAGGTTTTTCCTGTGCCCGTTCCGCCGCTGATCAGGATGTTTTGTTTTCCGATCACGCAGGCTTCGATGAAGTGAGCCATGCGACGATCCATCATGCCGTTGGCGATGAAATTGTCGATCTGGAAGCGTTTAGGGAATCGGCGAATGGTGATGCACGGTCCGGTTTCCACGATCGGCGGCGCAACAATGTGAACGCGAGATCCGTCGGGAAGGGAGGTTGTCGCCAAAGGCGTCTCCGGAGTGATGGTTTTTCCGCTCGGATCAAGAATGAGACGTACCACACGATTCAGTTCGTCGATCGTTTTGAAGCGAATGGGCGTCACAATGATTTGTCCATGTTTCTCGATCGCGATGTTGCGCAGGTCGTTGACCATGATTTCCGTGATGTCAGGATCCTGAAGCATGGAGTTCAATAGTCCTAAATCCGGTAAAGGTACCGATTTCCCTCCAGCTACCGGATTGGCTTGCGTCGTGGAATAAGGAGATCGCACCACGTTGGGGTCGGTATTTTCTTCATCTTGGAAATTTGATCGGAATCCCATGAATTAATTATCTCTACTTTGTTTAAAATATGCTAGGCTGAAATCAGAAAGATTGAAATTCAATGAATGATGACAACAGGTTGACGAATCACGATCAGACTGGTTCGGGCACTGGTGCAGCAGTCCAAGAAGCCCAGCCAAAAGTGGCAGAACCGCCAAAATATGCGGTTTTACTGCACAATGACGATTATACGACCATGGAATTCGTGGTCGAAATATTGACAAACGACTTTTCGAAATCATCTGAAGAATCGTTGGCACTAATGTTGAAAGTGCACCAAGAGGGCAAGGCTGTCGCGGGAGTCTATTCACTCGATATTGCTGAGACCAAAGTCGTGAAGGTTACGGAGAAGGCGCGCAAGTCGGGCTTTCCCCTGAAATTGACGGTGGAAAAGAGGAACTGAATGATCGGCAAAAAAGCGGAAGTGGTTTTGAATCGCGCACTCACCTTGGCGGCGGAGCGTAAGCATGAATTCCTGACTTTGGAACATGTAATGCTTTCCCTGCTGGAAGAGCTGGAAATCAAGCAGACCCTCGAGCATTGCAAGGGTAACCCTGAAAAAATGAAAGAGGACATCTTGGCCTACCTGCAGAAGGAAGTGCCTCTTGCGCCTGAGAACGAAAAGGGTGAAAGCGAAACACCGATTGCCACTCTCGGAGTCCAACGTCTGGTCCAAAGAGCATTGTTTCAGATTCAGTCTGCAGGCAAGACCGAAATCGCTCCGGTCGATTTATTGGTGGCCATCTTCCAAGCGAAGGATTCCTGGTCTCTCTATTTGCTTACGCAACAAGGGATCGATCGCCTGGATGTCATTAGTTTCATCAGTCACGGTTCGAATCCTGACGAATCGGCAAATGAGTCAGGGCTTCCGAATCAGGATTCGTCCGACGGGGAATCACGCACCAGTCTGAATGACGTCATGAATCTCTATACGGTCAACCTCAACGAGCGTGCGAAAAACGGAAAGCTTGATCCGATGATCGGTCGCAAGAACGAGCTCGATCGCGTGATCCAGACCCTTTGCCGTCGTCGCAAGAACAATCCGCTTCTCGTAGGTGAGGCCGGAGTGGGAAAAACAGCCATCGCCGAAGGGCTTGCAGACCGCATCGTGAAGGGCGACGTGCCTGAACACCTCAAGAATGCGATCATCTTTTCGCTAGATCTGGGTGGCTTGCTCGCGGGTACCAAATTCCGAGGTGATTTCGAGCAACGCATGAAACGCGTGATCCAGGCGCTGGAAGTGAAACACAATCGAGGCGCTTTCCCGATCCTCTTCATCGATGAAATCCACACCATCATCGGTGCCGGTTCCGTGAATGGCGGAACCGTCGATGCGGCGAACCTGCTGAAACCATTGCTGGCCCGCGGAGAGATCCGCGTATTCGGTTCCACCACATTCCAGGAATACCGTACCGTGTTCTCAAAGGATCAGGCGCTTTCCCGTCGATTCCAGAAAGTCGATGTCATTGAACCGTCCCAGGATGAAACCATCCAGATTCTTCATGGATTGAAGGCACAATTCGAAATGCACCACGGAGTGAAATACACCAACGATGCCATTCGTGTCGCAGTTGAACTCGCCGTGAAACACCTTACCGATCGTTTTCTTCCCGATAAAGCGATTGACGTGATTGATGAAGTGGGAGCAAAACTTCGCATCGCCGGCAAAACCGATGTCACCGCCGAAGATGTCGAGGAAATAATCGCGTCCATGGCGCGCATACCGACGAAATCCGTATCCAACTCCCAGAAAGATCGTCTGCAATCCCTGGACAAGAATCTCAAAATCACGATCTTCGGTCAGGACCATGCGATCGAGCGGGTGGTATCGAGCATTCGTCTTGCGCGCTCCGGTCTGCGTTCAGGCGACAAGCCCATCGGCTCGTTCCTGTTTTGTGGCCCGACCGGCGTGGGTAAAACCGAGTTGTCCAAACAGATCGCTTCACACCTGGGTGTTTCATTCTTGCGCTTCGATATGAGTGAGTACATGGAACAACATACGGTTTCCCGTCTTATCGGCGCGCCACCGGGTTACGTCGGTTACGAGCAGGCTGGATTGTTGACCGATGCCGCGAACAAGAATCCGCATTCGGTGATCCTGCTCGACGAGATCGAAAAGGCGCATCCCAGCGTTTGGAACATCCTGCTTCAGGTGATGGACCACGGTTTTCTCACGGATAACAACGGAAAAAAAGCAGATTTCCGGAATGTCATCCTGATCATGACCTCGAATGTGGGGTCCCGCGATTCGGAAAGACGCACGGTCGGTTTCTCCAGTGAAGTCGGCGGATCCGGTGCGGCCCAGAAGGAGCTCGAAAGGGTGTTTTCTCCGGAATTCCGTAACCGCATCGACTCCATCGTCTTTTTCAATCCGTTGAATATCCCGATGATGGAACAAGTCGTGGGCAAACAACTGGTTGAACTCGAACACATGCTGATGGCGAAAAACATCGAAATCGAATTCGATGCCGACGTCCGCGCATGGCTCGTGAAAAAGGGATATGATCCGAAAATGGGAGCGCGTCCTCTGGGTCGGGTGATCCAGGACGAGATCAAACGTCCGTTGTCTGAGGAAATCCTGTTCGGAAAACTCGAAAACGGCGGAGCGGTACGGGTCTGTCTGAAAGACGACAAGCCACACTTTGTGATCGAGGCAAAAATTCCGTCTCTTCCGAATCCGTTGAAAGTGCAAAGCTGATCACCGTCAGTCTGCGGTGAACTCCTGGGTCGTGGTGACCGGCGTGCGGACAGTTTGTGAAATTCGCACTTCGTCGAGTGATCCGTTCAGCCACAGGGAATAACCGCTTCCGCTGGCTGGTCCCGCCCCGATCCGCAATGGTGCTCCGGTGCTGTTGTAGATCACGGAACTGCCGACGGTTCCAACCGTTCCTGAACCGCGTGCAGT
>JBEIKL010000129.1:0-6238 GCA_040379745.1 Bdellovibrionales bacterium
AAGAAAGGTGTTCGACCGGAAACTCATCCTTTCAGCGGACTTTCTGCAAGTTTTGCTGGGTGAAGATCGCGTCGGAAATTCCGGAGTTCACTTTCACATTCGTGAACAGCAATTCTGTTTTTTCCTGGTTCTTCTGATTCACAATCGAAAGGGAGTGTGCCATCCACTTGTGGTTCTTCGGGTCGACTTCCTTGATTTGTGAAGCGATGAGGGTTTTCCAAAGGGCGCCATCGAGTTGGAAGTATTCGGCTTTTTCGATCATGAAATTGTCGGGGCGCACCCACACGATCGACTTGCTGTAACCGGTGCGGTCTTGCACCTCATTGTTCGCGGGTTTACACTCGATTTTCGTACACACCAGTTTTGCATCGCCCGGGCACTTTTCGCTTCCGAGGGTCTTGTATTCGAAGTCCTCCACGTGCGGAGTCGCGATGTCCGAATAGCTGAACACCGAACCCATGAAGCTTCCACTCTGCTGTTGGCTTTCCACGCGTCTGATCTTCTTGAAGTTCGGCAGGTAGAGCATCACATCGTTTTTACCGTTGTCGTTTTCGAGGATCAGGATTCCCTCGTTCCGCACTTCTGCCGGCGCATGAAAGCGGGTCAGGGTGTTGTTGTGGATTCCGTCTTTCTGAATCTTGCGGGAAAGAGTGAACTCCTTCGTTTTTTCGGATCCGGAAGAGAACGTGGAAAGTTTAGCGCGGGCTTCGAAGTCGCTCAGTTTGCGGGCCTCCTCGTTCCTGGTCATGATTTCCTTCGGCCCTGGTGCCGCATTCGCATGCGAAAGAAGGAACAGGGTGCCTAACATCAATGTGATCTTATTCATAATCGAGTGACTCCGTGATTTCGAGGTTGGCCGCCCTTCTGGACGGATAAAAGCCGGCAATCATCGCGACGATAACACCGGTGATCAGGGTTTGGATAACGGATTCTTTCGGGAAGTGGAAGTCGATGACCCATCCAAGGGTGCCGGTCAATCCGTACTGGACGTACAGTCTTCCGATGATGCTTCCAAGAAGGACGGCGATCATCGAGCCGAATACGCCCTGAAACAATGATTCAAAAAGGATCATTCCCGAAATCTGTTCCTTGGTACTGCCGATCGCGCGAAGCATGCCGATTTCACGGGTGCGCTCGAGCACACTGATCAGCAAGGTGTTCAGCAATCCCAACAAGCCGACGAGCAAGGCGATCAACTCGATCGCGCGCGTGTACGCAAAGCTGCGTTCCACTGCCTGTTCCATCTGCCCCTTGAATTCCGCGTTCGAAAGCGTCACCAGATTCCACTTCTGTCCGATGCGGCGATCGATTTCGGTGCGTACCTGTTCCAGCGTGTATCCTTTTTCGATGTTGAACACATAGGCGGTGATCAAAGCGTCTTTCCAGTATTTCTTGTAATTCTCGCGAGAGAGATAGATCACCCCTTGGGGAGATCCGTAATCGGTGATCTCGCCGACGATCTTGAACGAAATGCGCCCACTCGGTGTATCCAGATCCACCGAATCGCCGACTTTCTTCTGTTCATTCGTCAGGAAGTTCGGTGTCACGATGATCGTTGGATCATTGGAGTACATCAGAGGAACGATTTTTTCCGGCTTGCCATTCGTGATGGCAAAATTCCTGTACTCGTAAAAATCAGCAAAATGATCATACGCTTTGATCATCATTTTCTTGTTGTGACGCAAATAGGGGACGATGCGGTTTCCTGCGCCTCGGTTTTCTCCGATCGGCCTCACTCCCGGCACCGTCAGCACGTCTTTCAGTACTTCTTCGCGCATCGGTTGAACATCTCCCATGATCGCCCGACCCGACGAAACCACCATCACATCTGCAATGAAAATCTGATTCAACCAGTTGGTCAAGGTGTCATGAAAGCTGGTCCTCACGCTGGCAATCAACATTACCAGGAACAGTCCCACCATCAGCGCCATCACATTCGAAGTGGTGCGCTTGCGGCTGCGGATCAGATTCTCGAGCGACAGTTTCAAGATCGGTTTACGCGTGTTCTTCCAGATCCTGCGTGCACCATGAATCAACAAAAACACCAAAAACGGCCCGAAAAGTGCGGATCCGAGTACCGATGCGATTTTCGTGATGAGATCGATTCCGAACCAGATCTTTCCCCAGTCGTTCATCATCGAGACTGCATTGAAAATCAGAAGTCCCAGTCCGGCCAGGATCAACAGTTTTGATTTCCGTTCTTCTTCCTTGCTCGAGCTTTCCGCATGGCGCTTCATCGATTCCAGGGGATGAATGGCCGCCGCTTTCAATGCAGGGAATAAAGCAGCCAAGATGGAGGCCACGGTTCCGAACGCAATCGCGGTCAGGATCTGGTTCCACTCGAATTGCAAATGGGTCACTTCGATGCGGGTCTGGAATTGTGCGCCCACCGAGGTCGTCACTTGGGTCACCAGTTTTTCCGCCAGTCCCCGGCCGATCAGGCATCCCAAGGATGATCCGATCAGTCCGATCCAGAAAATCTCACTCACGAAGAGAAACGTCATCGAGAAACGGGTTGCGCCCAGTGCGCGCAGTGTACCGATTTCTTTTTTGCGTTCAGCGATCGCCACAGAAATCGAATTCATCACCAGGAACAATCCCACCAGGAGTGCCAAGGTGCTGAAGAAGGTCAGAATCAGCTGGTAAGCCGCGATCATGCGTACGCTCTGTTCGGATTTCGTGGCGGGAGTTTCGATGGTGAAATTTTCACCCAGGGCTTTCTGCAAATCCGCACTCAGCCGATCCAGGTTCACGCCCTCCTGTGGAACGATGTCCACGCGATCCAGCTTGTTTTCTTTTCCGAACATCATTCTTGCGCCATCGATATCCATGATGGCGAGTGATCCACCGTAGGCTTTTGCGGTTCCTTCCGGCTTCAATAATCCACGGATCGTGAAGGTCTTGAGACCGTTCGCCGTCGACAACTTCACCTTTGAGTCGAGTTTGAAGCCCCTTTTTTGTGCTAGCGCTTCGGTAAAGATGATGCTGTCGGGTTGGTTCAGGAAAGTGAGTGGGTCATCGATGATCTTCTGATCGGTCGCTTGGTAGGTCCGTACCGCTGACTCTTGCAGAAGGTCCACGCCCAGCACGTATAGTCCGTCGACCGATTCTTTTGCACCTTCGAAAAACGCGCGCGCCTCAATCATCGGCACGGCAGTCTTCACGCCCGGTACGGTGCGGATGACATCCAGTTTTTCCTCAGAAAATCCTGCAATTCCCGCCGAAACACTGAGGCTCGCTTTTCCTGCAACCGCCTCGACATTCTCTTTCAGTGCGTTCTTCGTCGATTCATTGATGATGGAGATCGCTACATAAAGCGCGATCCCCAACGCCACACCCAAAGTGGTCAGCAGGGTTCTTCCAGGGCGCAATCGAACGTGCCTCAGGCCGATGAATTGAAACAGGTTCAGATGGAACAGCTTACGAATGGACAATTTTTTCATCAGAATCCAACAATCCGTCTTTCAGTTTGATCAAGCGGGTGCCGTAAGACGCTGCTTTAGGGTCGTGGGTCACCATCACAATGGTCTTTCCGTGGTCTTTCACTAGGCTTTTCATCAGATTCAGTACTGATTCACCGGTTTTGGAGTCCAGATTCCCTGTCGGTTCATCTGCAAAAATCATCAGTGGGTCGGCGACCAGGGCGCGAGCAATGGCCACGCGTTGCATTTCTCCGCCTGAAAGTTGGTCGGGTTTGTGGTCCATGCGCTTCTCCAGCCCCATCATCTTCAACAATTCCTCCGCCTTCGGGCGAATGGTCTTAATCGGTTCCCCGTTCAGCAAGCGGGGTAGGGCGACATTCTCAAGTGCGCTCAGGGTGGGAAGAAGGTTGAAAAACTGAAAAATGAATCCGAGTTTCTGCCTTCTGAAGAGGGATAGGTCAAAATCGTTCAAGCTGTCGATGGCCTTACCGTCGAAAATCACTTTGCCCGAGGTGGGGCGGTCCAAACCACCCATGAGGTGCAGAAAAGTTGACTTTCCTGATCCACTTGGACCCATGATGGAAACGAACTGTCCGGAGTCGATCTCAAGGCTGACGCCTTTGAGGGCCTCTACGGTCTGGTCACCGCGAGAATAGGTCTTTTTCAACGAATCAATTTTAAGAAGCATCCCCCATATTTCCCACGGAAACGGGGTTCAGACAATGCTTTATGCTCGCTGTCTCCCCGAATCTCGGCGAAAATTAAGGGCTCAGAATCAAATTGCTCTTGACCAACAAGGGGTATTTCAAATAAACGTACTACTTCCTAGATATTTTTTGTTCACGAAAGGAACTGTAGGAATGCCTACTATCAATCAACTTATCCGCTCTGGTCGCAAGAAAACGACATGGAAAACCAGCTCTCCTGCGCTCCAATCTTGCCCACAAAAACGTGGTGTTTGTACCCGCGTTTACACCACTACACCGAAAAAACCAAACTCCGCTTTGCGTAAAGTTTGCCGTGTTCGCTTGACGAACCAGTATGAAGTTTCTTCATACATTCCAGGTGTAGGACACAACCTTCAAGAGCACAGTATCGTATTGATCCGCGGCGGTCGTGTGAAAGACCTCCCGGGTGTTCGTTACCACACTGTTCGTGGAACCCTTGATACTCAAGGTGTTGCTAACCGTAAACAAAGCCGTTCTAAGTACGGTGCGAAGAAGCCACAGGCTGGCGCTGCTAAATAATAGAGGTATTTAAAAATGGCACGTAAACAGGTAATTGCTAAACGTGAAATCAACCCAGATCCAATTTACAATGATTTGGTAGTTGCTAAATTCATCAACGCGCTCCTTTATGATGGTAAGCGCGGCATCGCAGAGAAAATTTTCTACTCTGCAATGGAAATGGTTCAAGAAAAAACTAGCGATGAAGGCATCAAGTCTTTCAAAAAATGTCTTGAGAACCTCAAGCCAATGCTTGAAGTGAAGTCTCGTCGCGTAGGTGGTGCAAACTACCAAGTTCCAGTTGAAGTGAAGCCAGCTCGTCGCCAGTCTTTGGCAACTCGTTGGTTGATCGAATCTGCACGCGGTCGTGGTGAGCAAACCATGGCTGAGCGTCTGGCGATGGAAATCATCGATGCTTCCAACCTTCGCGGTTCTGCGATGAAGAAGCGCGAAGACATGCACCGCATGGCTGAAGCCAACAAGGCATTCGCTCACTTCCGTTGGTAATCCGAAAGGGTTACCTGAGGGAATTAAACTAAAAAAATTAATGAAACCCGACTGCAAATTTTGCAGCCGGGTTTTTTATTTGATCCGGGGACAATTATGGCAGCAAAAGAAACAGCACCGAAGAAACTCGACGACAAGGTTATTCAGGCTCTATCCAAGATCCGCAACATCGGAATCATGGCCCACATTGATGCGGGAAAGACCACCACCACAGAGCGCATCCTGTATTACACCGGAAAAACGCACAAAATCGGTGAAGTTCACGAAGGCACTGCCACCATGGACTGGATGCCGCAGGAGCAAGAGCGCGGGATTACCATCACTGCAGCAGCGACCACTTGTTTTTGGAAAGAAAAAACCATCAACATCATCGATACCCCCGGTCACGTTGACTTTACGATTGAGGTCGAGCGATCACTGCGCGTACTGGATGGTGCAGTGGTTGTGTTCTGTGCGGTAGGTGGGGTTGAACCGCAAACTGAAACCGTCTGGCGCCAAGCCGACAAGCACAAGGTTCCCCGTCTTGCATTTGTGAACAAGATGGATCGCATCGGCTCCGATTTTCATCAGGTGCTCACGCAGATGAAAGAACGACTGCGTGCGAACGCAGTGCCGATTCAACTTCCTTGGGGTGCGGAAGATCAGTTCCAAGGGGTAATCGATCTGGTCGAGATGAAGGCGCTTCGCTGGAAATCCACCGATTTGGGTGCGAAATATGAAGTCGAAGAAATCCCTGCAGATTTGCAGGAAGATGCAGATCTTTTCCGCCAAAACCTTGTTGAATCGCTCGCGGATTTTGATGAGTCGCTGATGGAGAAATATCTCGGTGGCGAACAGCCTACCACCGATGAAATCAAAACTGCGATTCGCAAAGGTACTGTTGCACTCAAGATGTTGCCGGTGCTTTGTGGTTCCAGTTTCAAGAACAAGGGAGTGCAGACTCTTCTTGATGCCGTCATTGATTATCTTCCATCACCGGTTGAAATTCCTCCGATGGTTGGTCATTCGGCATCCGATCTCGAAAAAGAAATCATTTGTAACCCGGATCCGAATGAGCCTTTTGCTGCTTTGGCTTTTAAAATC
>JBEIKL010000130.1:0-6159 GCA_040379745.1 Bdellovibrionales bacterium
AACTCTGGACACGATTTTCTTGGGCGGTGGCACTCCCAGCATGACCCCACCCGATTCCATGGAGCGCATCTTCGCCGAACTATTTAAATATACGTCGTTGAAAGATGAAGACGGCGCAGGCGGTGGCACTGAATGGACAATGGAAGCCAACCCTTCATCGATTGAACTGGAACAGTTCCGTCGTTATCGCGCTCTCGGCCTCAACCGTGTCAGCATGGGCGTGCAAAGCCTGAAGAATGATCACCTCTCCATTCTGGGCCGTGTGCATGACGAAGCCCACGCACTTCGCGCGCTCGAAACCGTTTTTGAAGCGGGATTCAACAATGTTTCGACCGATCTTCTGTGCGGAGTTCCCGGTCAATCCCTCGATGACTTGCGCTCGCACATGGAAAAGCTCACGGCGTTTCCGATCACGCATTTGAGCATTTATCTTCTGACCCTGCCTCCGCACCACAAGATGTACCGGGACTTGCCGAACGAAGACGAGCAACTTCGCCACCTGTTGTTGATCGACGAGTTCATGCGCGAAAAAGGATTCCGCCATTACGAGATCTCGAATTTCGCACGCAACGGTTTAAGGGCGCGCCATAACCTCGTGTATTGGCAGGGCGGATCGTACTTGGGCTTCGGCCCATCGGCGCATTCGTATGCGGCGGGTGGCGTGGTGTTGGGCGGCGATGCAAGCCCTGTCGGAGAAACCAGCGCAACGGGCGGTGCGGTGTTGAACGGCGATGCAAGCACTGCTGGCGGTGCACGGTTCAAGAATTTCTCTTCACTCCACAAATACGCACGCACACTGCTGGAAGATTCTGCGTTGCCGGTGGAGTGGACCGAGTCCCTCAACCCCGATCAGCTGGAGCTTGAGAAATGGATGCTCGCCATCCGTCTCGACGAGGGATTCCCCTTGGATTGGCTGGCCCGGGATTCACAAAAGAAAAAGGCCGAAATGCTCACGCGCGAAGGCCTGCTCGAATCACACCCCACCCGTCCAGGGTACTGGCGTGCAACCGCCCGCGGATTTGCCCTCTCCGACGCCATCGTGAAGACCCTGGCGTAAAAAGGTGTCCGGCGCTTTTTTGATGCTGGCCGCGTCACACCCGCAAAAAGGTGTCCGGCGCTTTTTTGATGCTGGCCGCGTCACACCCCCACCTTGCAGCCAATCATGGCCACCTAACCGACAAAATCGCTCTTTCGCTTGCCCCTGGAATTTGATACCGCTAGCGCCATGAAATCACCTGTCGCCACTATTGCTTTTTTACTGACCGCATTCTTGCTTCCAGCACCGATGGCTTCGGCCATGCCCAAAACGGTAGTGGTGATTCGTCATGCTGAAAAACCTTCGGACGACAGCAACATTCACCTGAGTGAAAAGGGCTATGCGCGAGCGAAAAAGTTGCCCCAGTTTTTTCTGCGGTTTGATTCGGCACCGGCGATCCACTTGATCGCGCAGGGGCAAAAGCGCGCTGACAGCAGCCTACGCCCCATCGAAACAGTGATGCCGGCGTCTCAGCAGTTCCAACAGCCGATTCTGCACCAGTTTGTGAAGGGCGAATCGCGCGCGATGATCGATTATGTCCGCGCCAATCACACATTCGACGGCAAAACGGTGGTGATCAGTTGGGGACATGATGAGCTCGGGGCGATCTCGGCCCTGCTCGGTGCAAACCAAGGAGAATGGTCTTCGAAAATTTTCGATCGCGCTTGGGTGTTCCGGTTCGATGCGGATGGAGCGTTGGTGCGGTTTGAGGATGTGGCGCAAGATCTGAATTAATGCTAGCCTGAACGGTCATTGGCAAGAAGTGCCGAGCGATCACCGCACATTGGGTTTGCACTGGATGGCGATTGTTTTATTAAACCTCATGAAACTCCCCACACCGCCAACTAGTCTTGAGACTAGTGTTTTGATAAATCAACTCAACTACCAAGCTTTCACTTCGGGCGCCCGAAGTCACCGCGCCTAAACTCGCCTCGAGTCGAACAAAACCGACTGACTTACTCAAATCACTCATCTCAAGACGAGCTGCTAAAGAGCGCTCAGCTATATCGCGCCGTTAACGCACCCAGCATCAAAAAAGCGCCGGACACCTTTTTATTTTTCCCCGCCCCTTGCCAAACCGAAATCCGGGCCCATAAGGTCTTCTATCTATGTCAGACAATACTCAAAACCATGCAAACACTGAAAAAGTGGACGGCGCCACTGCGCAGCCTGAAGCTTCCACCGAAAAATCACCGGAAGCCGTGATGGCCGAAAAACTGGCCAACTCCGAAGAGAAATACAAATACCTCTACGCTGACTTTGAAAATTTCAAGAAACGCGCCATCAAAGAGCGCCAAGACGCCCTGAAATACGGCTGGGAAAGCATTGCGAGCGAATTGTTGCAAGTGCTCGACAACTTCGATCGCGCGCTTCAATACGCTAAACCGGAAACCGATCCGAACCTGATCAGCGGCCTGAAAATGGTGAGCCAACAGTTCATCAGCACCCTGGGCAAACAAGGTGTGGCGGAAATCCCTGCCATGGGCCAAGCGTTCAACCCTGAGTTGCACGAAGCCGTGGGTCAGATTCCAAGCGATCAGCCAACGGGAACCATCATCCAGGAACACCAAAAAGGTTACACCTTGCACGGTCGTCTGTTGCGCGCCAGCCGCGTGATGCTGAGTGCGGGGCCGGCAGCGAACTAAGCACGATTTTGATCCGGCCATTTGACAAAACCAAAACCGGATCCATAAGGAAAAACAAGGCGGCGGTACGAAAGTAGTAAACGCCAAAAGTTTAAACAGAGTTTGAAACAAACTTAAATCAAAGGAGAAAACAAAATGGGTAAAATTATCGGAATCGACTTGGGTACAACCAACTCATGCGTATCAGTATTGGAAGGCGGCGAGCCGAAAGTGATCGCGAATGCGGAAGGTGGTAACACCACTCCGTCCATCGTGGGCTTCTTGGCGAGCGGTGAAAAAGTAGTCGGTCAATCGGCGAAACGCCAAGCCGTGACCAACCCGGACAAAACGATTTTCGAAGCGAAGCGTTTGATCGGTCGTAAATTCGAATCCAAAGAAACCACTGAGTTCTGCAAAGTGGCTCCGTTCAAAGTGGTGAAAGCCGCTAACGGTGATGCTTGGGTGAAAGTGGCAGATCGCGACTACGCTCCACAAGAGATCTCCGCAATGGTTCTTCAGAAGATGAAGAAAACCGCTGAAGACTATCTCGGTGAACCGGTGACTGAAGCGGTGGTTACCGTGCCTGCTTACTTCAACGATGCTCAACGCCAGGCAACCAAAGATGCAGGCCGCATCGCAGGCCTCGATGTGAAACGCATCATCAACGAACCGACTGCTGCTGCACTTGCTTACGGTCTCGACAAAAAAGGCCAGAACATGACCATCGCGGTGTTCGACTTGGGTGGTGGTACCTTCGACGTATCCATCCTTGAACTCGGCGATGGCGTATTCGAAGTGAAGGCAACCAACGGTGATACGTTCTTGGGCGGTGGTAACTTCGACCAGAAAATCATCGACTGGATGTGCGACGAATTCAAAAAAGAAAACGGAATCGACCTCCGCAACGACAAGATGGCACTTCAGCGTTTGAAAGAAGCGGCAGAGAAAGCGAAGCACGAACTTTCTTCCATGACTGAAACCGACATCAACCTTCCGTTCATCACTGCGGATGCGACCGGTCCTAAACACATGAACATCAAGCTCAGCCGTGCGAAGCTGGAGCAATTGGTGGATTCACTCATTCATGCGCTTGCGTCTCCATGCGAAGTGGCATTGAAAGATGCTGGCCTCACCAAAGATAAAATCGATGAAGTGATTCTCGTCGGCGGGATGACCCGCATGCCTCGCGTTCAAGCCAAAGTGAAAGAAATCTTCGGCAAGGAACCAAGCAAAGGCGTGAACCCGGATGAAGTGGTTGCAGTCGGTGCTGCGATTCAGGGCGGTGTCTTGAAAGGTGAAGTGAAAGACGTTCTCCTTCTCGACGTAACCCCACTCTCCTTGGGTATTGAAACCATGGGCGGCGTGTTCACCAAGCTCATCGAGAAAAACACCACGATCCCTTCCAAGAAATCCCAGGTTTTCTCGACCGCTGCGGACAACCAGACTGCAGTGACCATTCACTGTCTTCAGGGCGAGCGCGAGTTCGCGGAACACAACAAGTCCCTGGGACGCTTTGACCTCGTTGGAATTCCAGCGGCTCCACGCGGAATGCCTCAGATCGAAGTGACTTTTGACATCGATGCGAACGGCATGGTTCACGTTGGCGCGAAAGACCTCGGCACTGGTAAAGAGCAATCGATCAAGATCACCACTTCCGGTGGTTTGACTGAAGAAGAGATCAAACGCATGCAGCGTGAAGCGGAAGAGCACAAAGCCGAAGACGAAAAGCGCAAGCAACTCGTCAACGCGCGCAACCAGCTCGACACCCTGATCTACTCTGTTGAAAAGAGCATGAAAGATGCTGGCGACAAAGTGGATGCTGCTGAAAAGGAAAAGGTAGAAGCGGCTTTGACCGAAGCACGCAAGTTCACCACCAGCAACGAACTGGCTGAAATAGAGAAAGCGACTCAAGACCTCTCGACTGCGTCTCATAAAATGGCAGAAATGCTTTATAAGAACGCAGGCGCAGGTCAAGGCGCTGGCCCGGACATGGGTGCAGGCGCAGGTCCTGAAGCTGCAGCTGGTGCTTCTGCCGGCAAAAAAGACGAAGACGTGATCGACGCGGACTTCAAACAAGTATAATCTTTGATCAATTCAACGAACGGGTTCCGGGTGATTCATCCGGAACTCGTTTGTGTTTAAATTCTCGAAACGGAAGATAGAAAATGGCAGACAAAAGAGATTACTACGAAGTCTTAGGCGTTCAAAAAAGCGCGAGTGCGGACGAAATCAAAAAAGCGTTCCGCAAGTTGGCCATTCAGTTCCACCCGGACAAGAATCCGGGCGACAAGAAGTCTGAAGACAAGTTCAAAGAAGTCAACGAAGCCTACGAAACCCTTTCAGACGACAAGAAACGCAAGATGTATGATCAGTTCGGCCACGCTGCGAACAACATGGGCGGTGGCGGACAAGGTCCGTTCGGCGGCGGTGGATTCGGTGGCGGCTTTGATGGCAACATCAACGATATCTTCGGTGACATCTTCGGCGATATTTTCGGTGGTGGCCAAGGCCGCGGCGGACGCCGTGGTGGTGGACGTCGCCCGCGCACGGGTGCCGATCTCGAAACCCAAGTCGACATCACCTTTGAAGAAGCTTACAAAGGCGTTGAAAAAGTCATCAACATTTCAAAACGCGCTGAATGTGACACTTGCCACGGATCAGGTGCCAAAGCGGGAACCCAGCCTGAAACCTGTAAGATTTGTCAGGGTCGCGGTGAAGTCACCTTTCAACAGGGATTCTTCGCTGTATCCAGACCATGCACGCACTGTCACGGTACCGGCCAGACGATCGCCAATCCTTGCGGCACTTGCCGTGGAGCCGGCAAAGTCAAAAAGAATTCCCAACTTTCAGTCACCATTCCTGCGGGAATCGACACCGGTCAACGCCTGAAACTTTCGAACGAAGGTGAAGCGGGCGAACACGGCGGACATCCGGGTGATCTTTACATCGTGATCAATGTTCTCGAGCACGACTTCTTCCGTCGTGACGGAGCCGAAGTCATCTGCGATGTGCCGATCACTTTCGTACAAGCGGCACTGGGCGCTTCAATCAATGTTCCCACCCTCGATGGCAAAGTCGAAATGAAGATTCCGGCCGGCACGCAGTCCCATAAGGTGTTCCGTTTGAAATCAAAAGGCCTTCCTCACCTCGGACGCGGCGGTCGCGGCGACCAATTGGTGAGAGTCATGGTCGAGATTCCTTCGAAACTCAGCGCAGAACAAAGTGAATTGCTGCGCAAGTTCGAAGAACTCGAAAAAGATGGCAAATCACACCCGATGCACCATGGCTTTTTCGAGCGCGTGAAGCGAATTTTTGATTAATTTTCGACCGCATCGGCCAGAATATTTGCTAGAATGAGTTTATGCGAAAACTCATTCAACTTCCGATACTTCTACTGGCCGTCATTGCATTGAATGGTTGTTCTTCAGAACCGATTCGCAAGAAACACAAGTCATTTGAAGATCCGGCCCTGAATGCTCCGGTGAAACCGAACCTGGT
>JBEIKL010000131.1:0-6058 GCA_040379745.1 Bdellovibrionales bacterium
AGCAGGCTTCGCAACTGCTTGAAGTTCGCTTCGAGCATCTTCTTGGAATAGAGATCGAGCAGGCGTGCGGTTGCAGCGGAAATTTCGGCGTTTTCGTTGCGGGTCCAGAGGATGTAGAGACTGCGCTCCCAGAGGCGATCGGACTCTTCTTGCAGGATGATGCGTTCGCCACCGTGCAACCCCGCTTCGAATGGAAACTCCTGAACGATGCTGAGACAGAGCCCGTGAATGGTCTTGACCCAGTGACGACGGCTCATTTCCTGAACAAAGCGTGAGTCGTACCCCGCTTTCAAAAACCCCTTCTTCAGGGATTCCTTCAGATCACGAACGGATTTTTCCGTGAACGAAACCGCGCAGAAGCGGGCATCAGGATTTTGACGGACCAGTTCCAGACACTTGGCAACGAGAGTAGTGGTCTTTCCGCAGCCTGCGCCGGCAATGACGGCCTGGCCGATACCGAAAGTCTCAATGATTTCCCGTTGCTGGTCGTTCATGTCGGGTTAAATTATCTTTTTTCGGAAAACTTCTCAAGACCATTCCCTCCCCGCATGAGTTGGGTGATAATGATTGAAGATCATGAGCAAAATCGGATTGTTGTTGGATGAGAGGCTTTCCCACGACCGTAAGAAAGTATTCAACCGGAACATGACCGTTCTGAAGTTCAAGCACTCGATTGACTTCCTGCCGATCGGTTTCGACGAACCCGAATTCCTGGAGTACATCAAAAAAGAGGATTTCTCGGTAGTCATGATCCCATGGCACCAATACCTCACTTGGAAAAAAGCGGCAAACAACAGTCAAGTGCGCGTGGTTGGCTATTTCGCTGATCCGCTCTTGCACTTCGAACTGCAAACGATTCCGAACTACCATAACTTCGTTCTCCTCGATTTCTACCGCTTCAAGGTCGAAGAAATCGAGATCCTGCTCAAATTCCTGGCCACGAAAACCGAAGACCTGGAGCTGATCGAAGTCTTCGGCAAAAAAGCGCACTTTTTCAAGGAAGAATGGTTTCCGAAAGACAAGGATTCCAGCCGTTGCATCGATCACGCATTCGAATCATCGATCTTGAAGTCCTCGTCCTTCGGTCATCGTCTCGATGATCTTCGATTCTATCTCACCGGCCTTTGGCTTTCCTGCTTCAAGGAAAAAACAGGCTTTGTCGCGCAGGATCCGGTGGCAAGACTAGTGTTGGCCGAACACCACAAGCGACTGCTGGTTCAACTCACCTTCAATACCAGCAACACCACCTCGAAAGACATCCTGAGACAAGTGTGGCCGACGGGTGAGCACTCGACGGTGATCTTCCGCGAGCTGACCCAGCATTCGGATTTCCTCAAGATCTACCACTATCCCAGCACGCGTAAAATCACGATCACGGCGCTGTTTCTTCCCGAAAAAATCTCGCCTGGCCATGGCGGTGAAGTCCGTGGATTTTGGATCGAAAACCGGATATGATTCGGTAGTGAACACCTACTTGATCCTCAGCTGGGCTTTCTTTCTTGTTTCCGTGATCTGCGCACTGATGATCACATCAGTCAAATCACCACTCACCCGCAAATACCGCAAGATCCTGATCTCGACAGCCTTCAGCGGAATGATCCTGGGCGTAGCGACCTGGTCGATGCCGTTGATTTTGCGCAAGGTGAATCCGGTTCAGTCTCGCAAGATCCCGCTTGAGAATCTTCCGGTCACCAACTGGGAAGAACCACTGGAAAACCCCGTCGTCGCCTTGGAATCCGCCGAAGAAATGGCTTGGATGAAAAACCTTCCCGAAAACGGCAAGGCTCGCTTCAAGTTCAAACTCAAACTCACCAACGACTTCAGCCAGCCGCTGATCGTACAGGACAACCAATTCATCTATCTCGATCACGACGGCAACCTGCGTGGATTCGATCCGTACAACGGATTGAATCATTGGACCATCGAGACCCGCCTGCAAACCATTGTGGAAATGGTGATCGCCCCCAAACGTCTGTTCCTGATTGATACCCCAAAAAACGAAAGCATCCGGATCAGCTGCATCGATCTTCAAAGCCCTTCCATTCTCTGGCAACGGATCATTCCGGAAAGCAAGGAAGCCTCGGCAATCTTCGACTTTGAGAACCAGAGCCTGGTTGTTTCCGCCGGTGCCGACGGCGTCTGGGCGCTGAAATCAAAAACCGGTGAAATCTTCTGGAAAAAACCAGAGATTTTCACGAAAACAAAACTCCTTCACACGGGCAAAACACTGGTGGCGTTTGAACCACCCGTCGGCAAGAAAACGGGCACTTGGTATTCGCTGGATCCACTCAGTGGAAAGATCCTTCAAAAACAGAATCATGTGTACCCGGGCATGGAATCCTTCACCCCGATCCAAACAGCCGAGGGCATGCACGCGTTGGCACAGGTATCGGGAACCGGCTATTTTCTGTTGAACCCGAATGACCTGAGTGTGAAGTGGACCGAAACCACGACCGAACGCATTGAGGCGATCCATCTCGTCGATGAACGCACGTTCCTGGTTGCAAACGGAGATCATCTTTTGGAACTGCGTGAGCTCGTCACCGGTGCCCGGATCTGGCAGAAAAAACTTCCCCAAGTCGATTTGAGCAAACTCAAAGTCGATCTCAAGAAAAAGTGGATCGCGGCGCCAATTGTGGACGATGGATCCGGCGTGGTGTTTTACTCACTCGAAGACGGAAATTACCTGTTCACCGCCGAGACCCCGGAACCGGCTAAGGCGGTCCTGTTCTTTGGCGATTGGTTTTACTTGCTGAGCGAAACCTTTGCGGTGGCGTTTCAGGGCTAATACCTCCTGAAGCTATTGGAATTCAGCGCGGGTCGTTTATTTTATGTTTTTTCAAGGCTAATTCAACGCCCATTCCGCCAACGCCCGCACTTCGACCGGATGGTGATCTTCCCGTTCACCCATTTGGCGGCCCAAGCGTACCACTACACGGTTTTTTTGCGGAACCACCAGAATATATTGCCCCAGAATCCCCCGCGCATACGGGATCGGTCCTTGTGAGGTGTTCAACACCCACCACTGATAGCCATAATAATCGGCAACCTTCGGAGTGATCATTTCCTTTACCCACGCGCTGTTCAGCAGGGGTTGAGCGTTCCACTGTCCTTGCTGAAGAACGAATTGTCCGATGCGGGCGAAATCACGTGCGCGCGCATTGAAACAACAAAATGCCTTTTCGACTGCAGGGTGCATCGTGCCCTCGTTCGGGTTGACGGCATGATCCAGCGACCAAAGCGCGGTTTTCTCGGCGCCGATCGGTTGCCACAATTTCACCGACGCGTAATCGGAAAGGTTTTGGTTCACCGCACGGGACAACACCAAGCCCATCAGCTCCGTGCTGCCACTTTGGTACTTGAAATCCTTTCCGGTGCGCAGCTCTTCTGACAATCGCTGTTTCAACGCCGTTTGGATCAACCCCCAACCGTAATACGCTTCCGTCGTGACTGAAAAAGGATTCGCATACGACTCCCTCCAGTTCAGCCCACTGCTCATCGATAAAAGATCGCGCACGCGAATGTCACCTTCGGGACGATCGCTCCATTCCGTGATCCACGTCTTGATCGGGTTCTCCACGCTTTGAATCGCGCCCTCTTGCACGGCGAATCCGGTCAGGATGGCGACGATGCTTTTTGCCATGGAAAATGAGCCGTGAAGCTCATCGACTCCGCCACCGCGATCATATTTTTCGTAAGCGATCTTACCCTGATCAATCATCAACAGCGCCGTGGTGTCGAGTGAATCGAGCAATTGCTGGGTTTTCGCATCGGGTGCCGCATGAGTCAGCGCCGGAGTTGCGATTTCCCACGGTTGCCCCGTCCCCGCTTTCACTTCGCGGTTCTCGAAAATACGGTAATCGTCGACATTGGCGAAGTTGTGATAAAGCGCACGCGCCAAAAATGGCTTGATCGTGAACAGTGAAATCAGGAAGACGATCAGGAACGCATAAATCCCCATTTTCACTTGGCGCAAGCTGATGTTCATGCCGGTGATTTCTTCGAAACGACTGAGGGGCTTTATCGTGGCGCCGGCTTCGATGGTGCCAGCAGAACGATTCGTGCTCTGGTTTGAGGTAGGAGACTCATTCACTGAAGAATCGTGTTCGGGGGTGGTGTTGTCTGATTTTTTTTCCATGATGACCTCGATGGGGTGGGATTCGGAATCGTGCCCCTAGAATAAGAAAAAGCCCCTGGTCCGTCAATGACAGCTCAGGGGCTAAATTTTCAGAGTGGTATGGTTCTGATTCCGATTCGGTGGTTACGAAGATTACCGCCATTCGGGAATCCAATAGAGCCACCCCTGGGGGGGCAATCAGCTCCGCGCCGGTACCGCATCTCCGGTCTCGTCTTCCGTAACGGAAGCGACCACTGCATGGTATTTCGGAATCGTACCGGTGATTTTCGCAAGGCCCATCCAGCTCATCAGCTTGATGTAACTGAAACCGAAATCGAACTCGAACCAACGGTGCGCGAAACTCGGGGACTTCGGAAACCTGTGGTGATTGTTGTGGTCCAACTCACCCGCAATGATCCAGTTCAACGGAAACAGGAATCCCAGGTTGTGGCTGTTGTCTTTTGCGTCGTAGTTCTGGTAACCGATCGCGTGAGCCAGTGCATTCACACCACCCACCGCAAACAACGGAGTGATCATGAAGTTCAACGCCGCCAGGATGGAACCGTAAAGCGGTCCAAAGCAGAAAATCTGTGCGGCTGCGAAAACCACCGGCAACAAGAACAGATGGTCTCCGATGTATTTCTCGAGTTTTCCCGCGTGCAAACGGCCGCGAATCTTCTGCACTTCCGGCCAAGACTTGGCTTGGGTGAAGTCGTGGGCACCCATGAAAAACACGTGCCAGAACCCTTTGTGTTTCGGGCTGTGCGGATCTTTCGCGGTGTCAGACATTGCGTGGTGATAGATGTGAACGGCAACCCAGTCCAACATGGAAAGACTGCTGACTGCCCAAAGCCAGATTTGCATCGGGTAGTCGACGATCTTGCTGAGCTTCACCGCTTGGTGCGTATGGCAACGATGGTAAGAAATACTCATCGCCGAAATGGTGATGTGAGCCATCAGTACCCAGACGATTCCAAACTTCAGAACCGTGTTGGTTTCAAAGAAGTCACCGAAGAACCCGTTCGGACCGATGGATGAACCGGGAAGTACCACGAGGGCAAGGGTCCAAGCGAGCGCCATCAGGACGTAAAAAGTGCGATCAATTGTTTTTTGAGAAAAATATTTATTCATACATCCTCAGAAGACCACAGATCGCTGTCCAGAAGAAGCGGGGCGATGTAAGTCTAATGTAAGTAGACGATTTGAATTTTATGGCGCGTTAATTCAATTCGTTGTTACAATCGGGAATCATGACCACATTTCAAGTTGTTATCGACTCCATTCTGCGCGTCATTTCAGGCATCATTCCCGTGTCCTACCCTTGGGCAAGTGAAATCTCCCACCATTTTCTGGGTTTTGAGTCCAAAATCGAGCTCGAATTCCTCTCCAGCCTGGTTCTGACCGTGGTTTTCGTGCTTTATTTCCGCTTTGATTGGCTCGGACTTCTTTCCGCCCTTCTTAAAACGGTGACCCAGCCATCGAGCTTCAAAAAAGAAAACCGCACTCTCGACCAAGAGGTTCTGGTGTTCCTGAGCGTGGTAAGCATTCCTGTGTTCCTGATCCGGAAATTCGGATCCCCTTTCATTTTGAGCCAGCCCGCCCTGCTTTCGCCGATCGCTTACGGTGTGCTCTTTCTGGTCGTGGCAGGATTACTGCGATTCGCTTATCGTTGGAACAAGAGGATCAAAGGCCTCAACCATTTGCGTACCCTCGATGCGATTCCGGTGATTTTACTCTCGGTGCTCAGCATTCACCCGGCATTTCCGTTGGCTTTGGTCTTGTGGCTTGGCCTTGCCTTGACCAACTATCACTATGAGGCGGTATTCAAATATTCCATGTTGCTTTTGGGCGTGCAGACCATCATCCATTTTCTTGGAATTTTAGGGGAAATCGGTTTCAAAGACTCGATGGCCGGCGTGGGCTACCTGAATGGAATCGCCG
>JBEIKL010000132.1:0-6054 GCA_040379745.1 Bdellovibrionales bacterium
AAACAATATGGTATAATATGGTTATGAATTCCCCTTGGCGCTATGCTCTCGCCTTTTCCATCCCGGCATCCATTGCCCTGGCTTTTTACCGGCAAGGCGCATGGTCCGCGTTTGCCGTGATCTTCGCCTTCGGCATCCTTCCCGCAATCGAAGCCCTCCTTCCGGTTTCAGCGAAAAACGCCAGCATTGAAGAGGAACTGATCCTGAAGCACCACCCTGTTTTCGATGATCTTCTTCGCGTGATGGTGCCGATTCAGTTCGGATTGTTACTCTGGTTTTTGAATCTCGTTCAAGACCCCGCTCTCAGTGCCAGCGAACGGATCGGATTGACTTGGTCGATGGGGATGGGTTGCGGAGTGATGGGTATCAATGTGGCGCATGAACTCGGGCACCGGAAAGAAGCAGTGGACCGGTGGCTGTCTCGCGCCCTACTGAGCACTTCACTCTACTGGCAATTCTACGTTTCGCATAACCAAGGTCATCATCGTAACGTCTCCACCCCCCGTGATCCGGAGAGTTCCCATTTGAATGAATCGCTTTATGCGTTCTGGTTTCGATCAATCCATGACACGTTCCTCGAAGCGATCACGCTCGATCCGAAACAAATGCGCCTGGGGTTGGCAGTTCAATTCGCCCTGATCTGGGCGATCACGGCCAGATTCGGTGTTCTCTCTTGTTTGTGTTTTCTGGGAAGTGCATTGATCGGAGTGTTGTTACTCCAGTCGGTGAATTACATCGAGCATTACGGATTGCAACGCAAGCGACTTTCAGCCGGCGGGTTCGAACCGGTTCTTCCGGTACACTCCTGGAATTCCAGCCACCCTCTGTCCAGGGCGGTATTGTTCGAACTGTCCCGCCATTCGGACCATCATGCGCACGTAACCCGCCCCTATCAGATCCTGAGACACGATGATCATGCGCCGCAATTGCCTTCCGGATACCCCGTGATGATCCTTCTGGCGTTCATACCACCAGCCTGGTTCAGGGTGATGAATCCGCGGATTATCGGGCAACGATCGCACCATCAGAAAACCGCAGCGTAAGATTGGCCAGTCTAACCGTGGCACTTCTTGAATTTTTTCCCACTTCCGCAGGGGCAGGGATCATTTCTTCCGACTTTCGGCTCTGCACGGATGGGCTCGATGACTTCCTTGCCGTCGGTGTAGAACCACCGCTTTTCATTCATCGGGAATGTGAACAGACTGACTTCATGGTGGACCATTTCCTTGGAACCGCGACGGTAGCGTGCCTTGAATTCGACCTCACCTTCAGAGTCTCCGGCTTTTCCGTTGCGAGTGGCAACAATCTCCAGTCCCAACCATTCGGATTCTTTCGACCAGGCCAATGCGGCTTCGGCATCGAAGGAATCACGGAAGCGTGGATCGCTTGTTTCCGCGAGATAATCCATGTTACCGACAACATAAGCGCAGTAACGGGAACGCATCAGTTTCTCGGCTGTATCGGGCCGCGCTTTGCCGGAATGAAACGGCTGGCAACATTCGGAATACTTTTTACCGGAGCAACAGGGACAATTGGATTCGGCGTGGATCATCGCCATAGGATGCAGCGTACCTCAGTTGGAAGCAAGCGGAGTTTGGATCAATCGATGATCCAGTTACCGGCAAGCAACAACACTCCAAAAGTCATTAAAACCCATGATTTGAACATCCGAAATATATACACATTTTGTGTAATTATTTGAAACAAAAAGAGAAATGGACAGGTTTTCAATCGTGATGATTGAATCACCGCGAAACCTTTCAGTGATCCTGAATCTGTGTTGTGTGCTCTCCACATCAACAAAAGCCGAATCTGTCGGGAGATGACTACAAAAAAACCACCAACCGGGATTAAACACATGGCACGACGTTTGCTCTCTGTCGAACTGTCAAATGGATCACCTCATTACCATGCGACACCTCATCAACCGAGTCCTTCCCCGGCAATCGTGTGATTGCCATCTCTCTCTCATTGGGACTCGGTTGACTGCCCGGAAGGAATCTGTTCGTTTCATTTTCAGCATCCTTCCGGGCATTTTCATTTGTACAGGAAGCATGCTCCCAACGGAATATCATTGAACGGTTGCCGGAACCGGCAGAGGAAGAAAAATGGTGGAGACACACGGGTTCGAACCGAGGACCTTCAACATGCCATGCTGACGCTCTACCAACTGAGCTATGTCCCCACAATGAATTGGTTCAACGATTATCCGAATTTTCGGGAAAGGTTGCAAGATTTTTTCGACACCCAAACCATCACCGCCGATCTGACGCAGCACCGCAACGCCAGCATCATTTCACTGAATTTATTCCGTATAAATCGTGAACTTTTTGAAAATTCTGATTACGATATCTGGGTAATTCAAAAAATCATGCAAAACACGAACGACCACCATCTCAAACGCAGTCTTGGCCCCGTTACCCTTTGGGGATTGGGCGTCGGCTATGTCATTTCGGGAATGTACTTCGGATGGAATCTGGGACTTCCTGCAGGCGGGACCTTGGGACTGGCGATCTCGACACTTTTCATCACGCTGATGTATGTGTTTTTCACATTCAGTTACAGCGAACTCGCTTGCGCAATTCCAAAAGCCGGCGGCGGATTCGATTACGCCAATCGCGCGCTGGGGACCCGCATGGGCTTTCTGGCCGGAGTTGCGCAGCTGATTGAATTCCTGTTCGCACCGCCTGCGATCGCGCTTGCGATCGGCGCTTATTTCCATGAATTTTTTCCATCTATTCCGATTCTTGCCATTTCCACCGTTGCGTTCATGGGTTTCACCCTGCTGAACATCGTCGGAGTCAAGGTTGCTGCCCGTTTCGAACTCTTCATCACGGTTCTTGCCGTGATCGAATTGCTGATTTTTGCGGGCGTGACCCTCCCACACTTTGAAGCGAGCAACCTTGGCATGAATCCATTTCCAAACGGATGGACCGGTGTTTTCGCTTCCATCCCGTTTGCGATTTGGTTTTTCCTAGGCATCGAAGGGGTTGCAAACGTAGCGGAAGAAACCATCCATCCGCAAAAGAATGTGTTGATCGGATTCGGTAGTTCGATCCTCACTCTGGTCATCCTTTGCATTCTGACTTTCGTCTCTTCGATCGGTGTGGCCGGTTGGGAAGCGATCGTTTATCCGACCCCAGGCAGCCTTGCCACTTCCGACTCCCCACTTCCGATGGCGCTTTCGCACATCGTGGGCAAAGACAATTTTCTTTATCACCTGCTATTGACGGTCGGACTCTTCGGACTGATCGCATCCTTTCACGGATTGATTCTAGCTGCTGGACGAGTCACTCTTGAAATCGGACGGTTCGGTTACCTGCCCCAATCCTTGGGAAAAATCCATCCTCGGTACCAGACACCGGCAGCAGCACTGATCACCAACATGGCAATCGGACTGATCGCCCTGTATTCCGGAAAAACAGCTGAAATCATCATTGTCGCTTGTTTCGGAGCATTGACCCTGTACATCTTGTCCCTGATTTCGTTTCTGAAACTGCGAATCAGCGAACCTGAATTGGAACGACCGTTCCGTGCCCCATTTTATCCTTATGCACAGGTGATCGCGCTGCTGATCGCTGTGATCGGCTTAGGATCCATGTTTTTTTTCAACCCATTGCTCGGGTCCATCTATGTCGCCCTCCTATTGCTAGCGCTGGGATGGTATCAACTGAGTCATCAACACCTAAGGAGCCCGCATGAAATTCAATCCAACTGATGTGATCGAGGCGATCAAGAGTTCACCAAATCCGAAAGTCAAAGTCGCGATTACCGATATCGATGGGATTCTTCGCGGAAAGTACCTCCACAAGGACAAAGTCATGAGTGCGCTCGAGGGTGGCTTCGGTTTTTGTAATGTCGTGTTCGGGTGGGATTCCGCAGATCTTGCTTACGAAGGAATGGATTTCACAGGCTGGCACACTGGCTATCCGGATGCGATTGCCCATCTCGATCTGCAAACTTTCAGAAAAGTGCCGTGGGATGGCGAAGTGCCTTTCTTGCTCGGTGATTTCAACCTGGATGTTTGCCCACGCAATCTTCTGAAAAAAATCAAAGCCGATGCTGAAAAATCAGGATTCAAGGCCAACTTCGGACAAGAATTCGAATGGTTCAACTTCCGTGAAACCACTGAAGACCTGAACGCCCGCAATTTCAACAGCCCGAATCCGCTGACACCGGGAATGTTCGGTTATTCCCTGCTGCGCATGGCACGCAATTCCGATTTCCTGAACGAACTTTATGATTTCATGCTCGAGTTCGATGTGCCTCTCGAAGGACTGCATACTGAAACAGGTCCGGGAGTACTGGAAGCGGCGATTTTGTACGGCGATGTGCTGGAATCAGCCGATCGCGCAGTCCTGTTCAAAGCGGGCGTGAAAGAAATCGGCCTTCGTCACGGAATCATGCCCACATTTATGGCCAAGATCAGCGAAAAACTCCCGGGTTGCTCGGGCCACTTGCACCAAAGCCTGTGGGATGACAAAAAGAACCTGTTCTTCGACGAAAAAGGCAACCACAAGATGAGCGCACTGATGGAAAGCTATCTTGCCGGACTCCTGTACTGCATGCCGCATGTATTGCCGATGTATGCGCCGACCATCAATTCATTCAAACGCTTGGTCGAAGGCGCATGGGCACCGACCACCATCACTTGGGCAATCGACAATCGTACCACCTCGATTCGAGCATTGCCGGGCGGATCCAAATCCACCCGCATTGAATTGCGCGTCGTCGGTAGTGATGCCAATCCTTATCTCGCCCATGCGGCATCACTGGCATCCGGTCTTTATGGAATCAAAAAAGGCCTGAAACTGAATGTGAAAGCCACCCAAGGAAACGGATACCGTGATCTTTCAAACGGAATCTTGCCGGGCAACCTGTGGAATGCCACCCAGACTTTCAAGAACTCGGATGTTGCCAAAGAACTCTTTGGTGAAGGCTTTGTGAAACATTTTGCTGACACCCGCGAATGGGAATGGAAACAACACGCAAAAGCCGTGACCGATTGGGAATATAAACGTTATTTTGAAATCATCTGAAATCAAGGAGCCAGAACATGTCATTTGATGCCAACCTTCGCTACAACTATAACTTCCCCACTTCCATCCGATTCGGAAAAGGCGTGATCGACGAACTCGGCCCGCATCTGAAAGAACAGGGACTGAAAAAAGCCCTGATCGTATCCGATCCGGGATTGGTGAAATTGCCCGTTTTCGAAAAAGTGATCGCAATGATCCAGTCCAATGGCATTCAAGTCGCAGTGTTTTCCGACATTGCCAAGAACCCGGTGAAATCGAATGTCTTGAAAGGCGCAGAATCCCATCTTCAAAATGGCTGTGACTCGATCATCGGTTTCGGCGGCGGTGCCAGCATGGATGTGGCCCGTGCGATCGCACTGAAAGTACACCACCCACTGGATTTATTCGCCTACGACGATGCGATCGGAGGCGATCGTTTTGTCACTGAACCCGTTCCGTATTTTGTCACCGTACCCACCACTTCTGGAACCGGTTCCGAAGTGGGCCGCTCGACTGTGATCGCGGATGATGTGACCCATGAGAAGAAGATCCTGTTCTCGCCCCGTTTGATGGCGAAAAAAGTTTTCGCTGATCCTGAACTGACCATGGGATTGCCGGCATTTGTGACCGCAGCCACTGGAATGGATGCACTCACCCATTGCGTGGAAGCATATCTCGCCAAAGGATTTTCACCGTTGTGTGACGGAGTCGCCCTCGAAGGGATCCGCCTGATCGCCGAAAGCCTGGAAAAAGCGACCTTGAACCCTGACCTCGAATCCCGTGCAAAAATGATGATGGGAGCACTGATGGGTGCAACCGCATTCCAAGAAGGATTGGGAATCGTGCACTCGCTCGCACATCCACTCTCCACCCTGGTGGATATGCACCACGGCTTGGCAAACGCCGTGATGATCCCTTATGGCATGCAGTTCAACCAATCGGTCAGCGGTCCCCGCATGAAAGTCATTGCTGAAACCATCGGACTTCAAAACCCGAGTTCCGAGGGCTTCATCGCCTGGCTTCGGGATCTGAATCA
>JBEIKL010000133.1:0-6007 GCA_040379745.1 Bdellovibrionales bacterium
ACCATTTCAGGAATGCGATCGGCCATTTCACACAGACGCACGACAATCGCGGTGCCTGCGGAATACGGAAGATTCGACACCACCACCATTTTCCCGAGTGACTGTAGCAATTCGTCAGAATGAGCGAGGAAATCGCCCTCGAGAAGACGATTGATGCGAGACTCCGGTTTCCAGAATTCGATCAGGACGCGATCCCGTTCGGCGACGAGGAACGTGCGGTCGAGCGGAAGGCGGTTCAATAACGGTCGGGTGATGGCACCCTTTCCAGGCCCCACTTCGAGCAAGGCGTGATCGGGATGGCGATCAACCGCGCTGATGGCGGCATCGACGATTCCGTTGATGATGCGATCATCACACAGGAAATGCTGACCAAATGCTTTTCTTTTATCGAATGTACTCATGATTCTGCGATGGCGAACGCATTCAAGGTGAGGTAATCCGCGGCAACCAGCCCGCCACCTTGTGCGAAACGCACGGCTCCTGCGGCGGCAATCATCGCCGCGTTGTCAGTGCAATATTTGAGATCGGGATAAATCACCGGTACCGGTGATTCCTTCGAAAACCGTTCACGGAGGCGCGAGTTGGCGGCCACACCACCCACAATCACGATGGACCGCGCCTTCTTTTCCTTCGCGAGTCGGATCGTCTTGCGAATCAACGGATCCAGGATCGCCTCTTGCACACTGGCGCAAAGGTCTTTTTTCATTTCTTCGAGTTTACCGAGTTTTTCCAGTGTTTGCGCCTGTAACATCACCGCGGTCTTCAAACCGCTGAACGAGAAATCCAGGGTGTCCTTGTTCTTCAATCCGCGGGGAAGATCGAACGCGGCAGGATTTCCACCCTTTGCGTTCTCATCGATCCACTTCCCGCCGGGATACGGAAAACCCAGGATCTTTGCCGATTTGTCGAAAGCTTCGCCAGCGGCATCATCGATCGATCGACCGAAGAGGGACTGTTTCAGGACATCGCGCTTCCAATGGATCGGCTGTTCCTCGATGAAGTGAATGTGGGTGTGACCACCGGAAACCATGAGAAATACCGCAGGAAAGGAAATGTCGGGATTGCCAATGAACGCACTCATCAAGTGGCCTTCGAGGTGATGAACCGGAACAAGTGGTTTGGAAGTCGCATACGCCAGAGCCTTCGCTGCAGTCACACCAACGAGTAATGCGCCGATCAGACCGGGACGATTGGTCACCGCGATCGCATCAACGTCCTCGACTTCGACTTTCGCTTTTGCGAGTGCATCAAGAATCACGGGCTGAACCTGCTCAAGGTGATTACGGGAAGCGACTTCGGGAACGACTCCGCCAAACGGCTGGTGCAAATCGATCTGGGTGTACGTGCTCACACTCAACGGCAGGAAATGATCTACTCCGCTCTTTTTTTCGTGGAGCAGGACCGATGCGGAGCATTCGTCGCAGGAAGTTTCGATTCCGAGAATCAAGCTCATTTCTTTGCCGACTTTCCGCTCAACTTTTTCTTGGCCAGCATGCCTTCTGCGGTTTTCGGGAACTTTTCGACGAGTTCCTGATAGAACGCATTCGCATCATCCTTCATTTCCAACGCTTCAAAACTTTGAGCCAACTTCAGGAGGGCTTTTGAATGGAAATTCGATTTCTGGAACGTTTCCGGGAATCGGGAGAAATCAACGATTGCTTTTTTGAACTCCTTCTTGCGGAAAAAACTGTCTCCTCGGAGATAAGTTGCCTCGGCGAGTTCCTTTTCTTTCTGATTCGGCTGATCGAGAAACACACTGAAGAATTCGATTGCCTCGTCGTACTTGGCTCCGGAAAATGCTTCCTTACCCGCTTGAAAAGCGGTTTTTCCGGAAGGAATGACCGGACCTTTTTCAGCCTCTTCTTTTTCCTTCAGTTGTTTTTCCAGTTCATCAATCCGGGATTGGAGTTTTTTCTGCTCTTCCTCGCGTGATTCCTGCTGAGTTTTCTTATCGTGCTCCAGCTCTTCGACTTTGCCACCGAGACGCGCGAGCTCAGCTCGCATCTCTTCGAGGGCATACTGGGAAGCGGGCTGCCCCACCACCACCGGTTCAGAACCGGCTTGGGGCTTTGTTCCGGTAGCGAGTTCTTCGCCATTCAACGATTCACTCTGAACGGCTGGAGAAGAAGCGTCCAGGTCATTCGACTGCTGGGATTTTTTTTCATTCAGTTGTGCACGAGTGGTCACACAGGATGGCAAGGTCGCCATCAGCGCTAGAGACAAGAAAATGGTCGGAAGTTTCATGGCTGAATCTTCTCAAAATTCAGCCTTACTGACAAGAAATGTTACTTCGGTTGAGACGGTGTTCCACCTTCAACGGAAGGGGTTGAGGTCTGCTCCGGAGCGTAAGACGGCTCAGCCAACGGATCCTCTGGCGCAACTTCGCGCTTTGCTCCGTTGCGGATGGACTCATATTCCGCTTTTTCGGCAATCATCCTGGATTCGTCGGCCAACTTTCTTGCATTGAGAAAATTCTTGAGACGATACTCCTTGCGGGCGATGAGCGACTTTTCCAATGCGCTTCGATAAAGTTCCGGAGCAAGGGTATCGGCGCTGACTTCCTTTGCGGCCTTCAGCGCGACTTCCATGTTCGACATTTCTTGCGCAGGGCGGACCGCGACGACCGAACAACCGGTGAACAAAAAAACAGAGAGTGCCCCGACGAGCACTCCCTGCCTCAAATTCGTTCTGTTGGAAGAAGAATGCATGGATTATTTTGCAGTGATCACAAAAGTACCACGACGGTTTTTCGCGTGGGCTGCTTCAGTATCGCCTTGATCCAGAAGCTTTTCTTTTCCAAAGCTGATCAGGCTGATACGTTCGCCATTGATTCCCTGATCAACCAGAAACTTCTTCACGGCATTCGCGCGTTTTTCACCAAGAGCGAGGTTGTACTGAATACCACCACGGACATCGCAATGACCTTCGATCTGGATCTTGATCGTCGCTTTGTCTTTCAGGATTTGTGCGTTTGCTTTCAGCAAGTCCTTGTTCTGGTCATCCAATGTGTAGGAATCATAACCGAAATGGATGGTCTGAAGTCCCATCGCTTTTCCGCTGTCAGAATCACCCATCAGGTTTTCATCAGCGTTCGCCGCAGTCGGAACCAGATTGTCCTCAGTTTGAACTTTCTTCGCAGAGCTACATGCGGAAAGAGAAAGCATCGTTGCCAGAGCCAAAGTCAGAAGTTGTTTCATGTGTGTTCTCCTCGGGGTTGGTCAGATACGCCATACCCACTCTTGCAGTTGATCATACTCCAGATCGCAAAGCGTTGTACACACCCAATTCGAATCCGCTTCCGGGCGGAATTCACGGATCCGATGAGGCGAGCCTTCGGCTTCGCTCCCAAAATCCTTTTCGCCGATAAAGCGGTGCACCAAACCGATTCTACCCGTTTTGAATAATTCATTGAGAGTCCGAGCCCCTCCCTCGCAGAATACGCTTTGCAGTTCAAAACCGAAATCGGTGTTCTCGACCGCAGAAACCAAATCGGCTGCGGACTGCTGTGTGAATCTGCGCACACCGGGAGGTAAAGTTTCCTGAACAAGACGTTTTTTCGGGTCATGGATCAGGATCACCGGGTTCCGGCGATGGGGTTCGGCGCAATCGCGAACATTCAACCGAGGCCGATCCGCAATCCAGGTTCCTGCTCCGACCAGAATCGCGTCGTATTTTTGACGCAACCAATGCGTGTACCCGCGGGACAGCGGACCCGTGATCCATTTTGAACTTCCCTGTGCATCGGCCAAAAGCCCCTGTTTGTTTTCCGCCCACTTCGCGATCCAAAGTGGCCGCTGTCGTTCACGGTGGTGAAGAAACGGAAGATGCCATGCACGGAGTTCGGGTCCGAGAACACCGGTGCGAACTTTTTTTCCAGCCGCCAGCAATGCCTGGATTCCGGTTCCACTCACTCTCGGATCGGGATCCACACAACCGATCACCACTTCTCTCAGCGCGGGATGAAACAGCAGATCCACACAGGGCGGTTGTTTTCCATGATGAGTGCACGGCTCGAGCGTGACAAATGCGCGGATTTCGCGATCCGGTGAAAGCGGGCCTTGCGCAAGGAGGGATTCGAAAGCCATACGCTCAGCATGTTTTCCGCCATAATTCTGGGTGAACCCGCGGGAAATCACTGCATCGCCTTCGACCAGCACACAACCCACGGCCGGATTCGGAGATGCCCAACCCACACCATTCATGGCCTCGAGCAGGGCGAGTGTCATCCAATGCTCATCGCCTGAATGAACGGATTCCGGAATCATCGTCTCCAATCCGGCTGTCGTCGGCAATGTACGGGCAACCACTCCGCCACTGGAAAACCCTTTTTTCAGGCCTGAATCCATGAATTTCTCCTTTGGCACAAGAATCGCAATGTTTGGTGGGCGACTCAACAAAAAACGAAAGGAAAGAGAAATATGAATCTGAACAAAGTGCACCTGATTGGAAGACTGGGAAATGACCCGTTAGGAAAAACCACTCAAAAGGGAATCAAGGTGGTGACCTTCAGCCTTGCGACCCAGGATTTCATCAAGAACCGGAACGAGAACGAGACCACCTGGCATCGGATCGTTTTATGGGGACAGTCTGCGGAGTTCAGCGAGAAATACCTGAAGAAAGGAGACGCGGTCTACATTGACGGGACGATGAAAGTGCGTAAGTTCGAGAACAACGAGGGAAAGTTGAATTACATGCACGAAATCCACTCCTCTAGCATTCGTGCGCTCGGCTATCGGAAGAAACAGACGGAATCCGATGCGGTCGAGGATTCAAACCTCATTGAACTTGACGTACCACATCTCCAATCATGATCGCTTGAGGCATGAGCGCAGGCTCTTCCTCGAGTGAAACAAACCGGTCGGCGCGGGCAATGGCGGTCTTCTCATCCACGTGAATGATCTTCAGCCGGCCGACCGGAATCATGTGATCCCCCATGTGTCTGCTGGTCAGATTGTCAAAACTGGTCACGCGACGGTAGACATCGAGCTTGGAACCCTTGCGGACGCCGTCCGCGAGTCCGATACTGATGAAAATGTCTTTGGGTGGCGGGAATCCCTCTCCCAGATCAACCGGGCGATACACTTGATAAACCGTATGTTCGGGTGCTGTTGCGCAGACATTGCCGGAAAAGAACGATCCGATGGCAAATGCGATGGCGGAAAACAGATTCATGTTCTTCATGGCCACTCCTCCAAATGAATGGGCTTAAAACTTCCTTCAATCACCCGTCCATGGCCAAATCGGAAACATCCTTGCTTCCTGAACTTCTCATCGGGTCAGCCCCGACACGGCTTGAATTTATTTTTACATTTTAAGGGCCGTCATTTCAATGACAGGCGATGTGCGGTCAAAAGCGATTCAACATTGATGAAATGGAATTTGCGTCTCAGTTTCGGGGTTTCATCCCGAACGATATCCCCAATCGGTTTTTTCCAATCGATGGCCGCACTCACCGTGGACCACTCATGATTCCAGACTTTCATTTCCTCATCTCGACGGCTCAAGAAAAGCGCGGAAAGGGTCTTGCGATAAACCGGAACGATTTGTCGATCAATGATCCACTTCTTTGCCTCTTCGGTTCGAATCGAGATTCCCAGTCGCTGTGAGGTTTCATTCAACAATGCGGTCAACTCCTGATTCCATCCCTGACTCAGGCACTGATAATACGCTTTCGGCAAATAGGAAATTCCAGCAGGCATTCCTTGAAACCCTTCCAGGTGAACCGCCTCAACCGATTCAATACCGGACGCGCAATTCGATTCGAACTCCTTCACGCGAGTCGATGCACTGACTTCGATTCCGGAAAGAGTCGTACGGTGGAACGCATCCACCCGTTCGGTCATCGTTTCGTAAGAGTAGGTTTCCAAAAATGACTTCTGCTCGGTGACGTAATCTTCAGACTGGATCGTGATGCCTTGGTCTTTCAAGCGGCGCACGGCCTCGTCGAATGCGATCACGAGGCGGGATTGATAACATTCTCGATTTTCACAGGAAATCAGGTCGTTTC
>JBEIKL010000134.1:0-5920 GCA_040379745.1 Bdellovibrionales bacterium
AGTCGAACATCGCAATCTCTTACTATTACAAACCCCTTCGGACCGACCTGTTTCAGGTAGGGGGCGAGTACGGCATTCAAAAAGTCACCCACCGGGGCACATCCGTTTCCAACACCGCTTTGCTCGCCGGTGTGGCAATCAACATCGGCAATCTGTATTCGGCTTTTTACTGTCAGATGGGTTTGGCAATCAAAGGTGGTTCGGCCGATCAAGTGGACGCATCGGAAACCGATCCAAATGGTGCAGGGTATCATTTTTTGTGTGGAAAACGCATTCCTATCGGTGGCAATACCAACTGGGTTTTCAGGCCTTCCTTAGGCGTAATTGCGGGAGGAACGGGCGGCATGGTGTTCCGCCCCTTGGCCGTTTCACTTTTGTTTTAATCGCTTGACCGTGCGCATTCCGGCGCGATACGCAAGGCCCATGAAAACCGTCATTCTTGCCCTGATTCCACTTCTTTTTTACACAAACACGTTTGCTCAAGACCGCTCCTCTTCGGAAGCTGATGCGAAAGCGTATCGTCAACTGCCGGATGGGTCTTCGGTTTATGTTGGAAAATGCGCGACTCATGAAGACCATCTGAGTGTGAAGTTCAAGGTAACCGGAATCATCCAGGAATCCGTATCGACCGTCGGAATGAAATCAGAAACAGCAGGTTCGATCTTCAAGCGCGTGGGCGCAGTTCCGTTCCGCATGATGATGAAAGAATTCTTTGATGGTCTTGCGGATCTGAGTTCGGATTCCAAACTGGTATCTGAATTCATCGACTATGCTGACGATCTGGAGATCGATGCGATCCAACTCGTCCGTGATCCTTCCCTCGAATTCCTGCGATTCAACGTCGGTTTCGGTGGCGGTAACGGTGGGTTCCTGGTGTTACAGAAAACATCCGATGGATGGTTGAAGATTTCCACCACCGAAGATGGCGAACTGAAATATTGTGACTCCATGGTTTGGGGCAAGTAATCGTTTTTCCGGTTAATCCAATTTAACAACGTAGCGGGTGTGAATCCGAAAACGCGATGCTAGTGTCACGCGTTGATGAAGCACCTTCTGTTACTTTTTTTCGTGTTCCAATCCGTTGCTTTCGCTCAAGGCAACGGTGCCATTCCCCTTAAAATCCGGTCCACACCCGCAAACGACCTGGTTCATCAGGGGCGGGTATTGTCGCCGATCGAGGCGTTTGAGTTGGCGAATTCCGGTTTCGATCTTGCTTCGCTCGACCCCAGCGAGGATCAGGACATCTGGAGGAATCGTTTTCTTGGTTCCCCTTCGATCGAGACGCGAACGTTCCCCGAGCAAACGGTTCGTTTCAAGGACTTTGTTCTCTCCCAGACTGGAAAATTACGGTTTTTAGGCAGGGATACGCAGGGCTAAACCTGGAACTTCGTGACCAGCAAGAATGTTCACGCGCAACTGATGCGACGGAATCTGCTGCTCAAGTTGGGATACGTGGTGCCGGAAATCCTTTTTGTTCCCCGGATCCGGATCGAATTCGATTCTCCGATTGCACGGGAAATTTTCGTGAAAGAGCTCACGGAAAAAACGCTCGGTGATTCCAAGCGCTGGATTGAAAAAGAAGACGCAACATCGGTGCTGATCCACGATTTGATTTGCCAGCGGACGGAATCGGCCATCATCGACCTGTCGATCGGATTCATTCCCTCTGAAATCATCCGCGGCAAGCGGGTGTTGAATGCCCTCCATGCGGTTTATGCGCTGACTGATTTTTCGGAAAGTGCGAACCTGTTCTCCTGGTCCACGGGATACGTCTTTAATAATCATCTTCATTTGCCGTACCCCTTCGCTTCTGAGTTCTTCTCCACGATCGACGACATCCGTTGGATGGCGAACCGGATCGCTGTCCTGAATCGAAGCGACTGGCGGCAGATCGTTGAACAGTCGCACTTGCCTTCACCGGTCGCAAAATTGATTCTAGAAAAACTGATCGCCCGAAGGAACAACTTGTTGAGCCTGGTCGATTCGCCCCTGGCATCTCTCCCGTATGATCCGCGAGTCAGTGAAGGGGATTCATTGGTCGAGGGGGAACTGCAGGAAGAACGCTTTCCGGGATATGCGGCCCGATTCTCCTATGGTGATCCGGATTCTCCAATGAATCTGCGTGAGCTGATCAATTACAGCGGTGTGGGTGTCATCGGGTCAATGATCGACCAACTGGTCACGAAATTCAATTCCAGCCCGTTCCTCAACAATGATCGCCGGTTGGAGTACGGGATTGTGGAGCGTAGAAACCGGAACTTTCTGGAACAGGTCATTCATTACATCAAGACCAATGAATACAAACCGGTGCCATTCGGATTTTTTTCGTTACCGATGGCGAATGGAACGGTATCGGCCAATCGTGAAGTGATTGCCGGTAACTATCTCGGAACGGACAACCTTTTCCAGTTGGTTGATTCGATCGGCGTGAGCGGTTTCGCCGGATTTTACATCGGCATGGAGGGGTTTGAGAGCATTTTCACATCGCTGTCCGCAGGAGGTAGCGGTCGAGCGGGAGTTTATTTCAATCGCATTTATTCACATGTGAAGCCCATCCAGAGCATGAAGGCCGCCTTACGATATCCGCTCTCGAATATCCTCGTTCCACTGGCGCAGATCCGGGTAGGCTCTCGCATTCATCCCATCCTGAATGTCAGTGATGGCGAAATGACTGAAGCGGAACAGAAAGAGCTGATGGAGCGTTTGATCCCGGTGTTCCGGGAGAAGATGCTTCCCGGTGAAAGCTTTATCATCACCGATACGCTCGGGTCTCAATTGGCTCTTGGAGCGGGTGTGAGTCTGGCTCCGTTGATAAAGGCACAGATCGGAATTTCCGGTAACCAGTTTGTCATTTCGAGGGTTCAAATCCTGAAAGTCTCGGAACAGGAATACCAGGTTTATCGGGATCTCGGGAACATCCGTTCCAGCATGGTGTCTGCCGGGCTGAATGCGGTGATCCCGCTCTTGCGACTTCGATCTGGTTACGATCGGGGCAACGTGAAGATGGATTTTTACCGGCTTCGTTTCGACAGTGAGAAGGTCGATGAGACGGAACGGAAAAAATACCGGGCATTGAGAGATGTCTTTGTGAAAGGGGATCTGGATCGGTTGAAGGTGCTTCAGGATCCGATCCGGTTCCGCTATCGAATCCGTCAGCACCAACGCCAGGCAAACCTCGCTGTTTTGCAGGGAGCGAAATACGATTCGCGATTCCGGCTGCGCGTTCTGCATCCTGCCGGTGAACAGAAGGATCTCTTCCGTCGTTACGATGCCGAGAGTCTGGGCATCAACTATGAATTACCCGGTTCGGCCGGTTTCGAGGCGTTGGTGAAGTTGTTGACGAAGAAGGATTTCCCGGTCAACGGATATGATGGTGGCGGGAATGCGGGATTCACTTTCCTTGGTCGTGCGATGACGAAGACTTCCACGTTCGAGTCTTCCGGTGGATATCTCGACGACGAGGAGTATGCTCCGGTGGTGAAGGTGGCTCGCATCTGGAACGGATGGGTGATTAATCGGCGTAAGGCCGGAAAAATCCTCGAGGAGATCCGTGAGCGTTATGCGCATGATTTCTTTCCTCCGGATGTGCTGAACGAGACCCGTAAGATCTTTCTCTACAGTTTTCATGTCAATTTCACGTTCTATCATGAGGCGATCCGACATGTAGCTTCGCTCAGTGATGAGGAAATCGACGGGATAGCGGCTACCGATTCCAGGAAAAGGGTTTTCCTGAAGCGCCATAAGATCGGAAAACTGAAAAAACTGCTGTCCCGATTGCGAGTAACCAAGGATTTGGCAGCGATTTCGCGAGTTCAGAACAAGGTTTTTGACCTGATTGAATCCGTGTTCACGATGCATGGTATTGAGTTGCTCTGTGGCGGCAATGATCGTTTCTTCGTTTATTCCAGGATCGAGGGGTTCCGTTCGCAAGATGAGAACGGCGATCAGCCGGTATTTTCGAATTCTTATGGTGAGTACGGTCACTCCATGGTGAGTGGACCATTCGATTATCTGAAGCGCATACTCGGTGTTTCCGAGGCGGAACTGGGCGTGAACTGGTTGTTGCGGAGGATTTACTGATGGATAGAAAATTGATTCCGCTGTTTGCATTTTCCCTTTTCACCCAGCCACAGGATGAATATTTCCATCATCAATGGTATTTGCGGAACGAAGGACAGACGATCCGTCGGGATTGGTCTGAGATTTCCTCCTATCCGGTTCCCGGCATACCCGGTGCCGATATCGGATTTCCATTCAATATTCCATCGGGTGTTCCGAATCGTCGCGCAAAACCGGTCGTCGTCGCAATTCTCGATACAGGAGTGGATGTGGGGCATCCTGACCTGAAAGATTCAATTCTGAGATCGACCGAATGCGATTCGGTTGGAAACATTCCGCCGATGAATTCCCCCGATCGCGATGGTAACGGTTATCGCGGTGATTGCGCCGGATATAATTTCGCATCGAACGTGTCTGCAGAAGGGGATAATCAGGTTCATGATGATACCGGACACGGAACCCATCTTGCTGGACTCATCGCCGGCAAGGCGGATTCGGCAGGAATCAGGGGAATCAGTGACTCCATCCGCATCCTTCCTGTGAAGATCTTCAACAAGTATGAGAACCCGAATCATCCATTGAGACCTAAAATGCGCATGATGGAAAGGATCCAAAAGGGTCTCGAGTACGCCATCCGGAAGAATGCCGATGTGATCAATCTTTCTCTGGGATGGCCATCGATTCTGGATAGTCCGAGAACCAGGGAACTGATCTCATTGGCTGAAAAGAAGGGAATCCTGATCGTTGCTGCCGCAGGCAACAACGCCCATCACACGACGATTTTTCCGTGTTCCTATGCCAGTGTGATCTGTGTGGGAGCGAGCTCGGTGGATGGACAGCTGGCGCCTTTTTCGAATTATGGGGGCAATGTGGATGTCCTGGCGCCTGGAGAGCACATTCTTTCGACAATTCCGAAAAAAATCACACCCCTCCAGTTTGATCAGGACGGATACGATTACAAGAACGGAACCAGTCAGTCTGCTCCACTGGTTGCAGGGAGCGCGGCTTTCCTGAAGTCTGTTTGGGGCGATATTCCGTTGCGTGAATGGAAGGCACGATTGATATCGGGGGCTTCCCGTTCGTTTCAGATGGATTCCGAAACGGCATCGCCTTCATTGTTCGGAGGATTTCGCCTGAAAGAGGCGTTGGAGTGGAAAACGCAACCATTCCTCTATCCTTCAATCAAGGAATTGAACACGGTCGAGGTATCCCGTAAAGACGGTTCGTTTTCTTTTCCATTGAAATTGGAAAACTGGATTCCTTCGGAAAAGATGACGGTAAAAGTGAGGGTTCGCATTCCGGATGCCGTTTTGGAAAAGGAAAGGTGGGAGTGGATTGTTTTACCGACTGAAACGGAAAAGGAATGGACAATTCGCGGACAACTGAATGATCCCGGAGTGACATCCCATCAAGTGGTGACCCTTGAGTTGGAGTACGGGACAAGGAGTGAATCTTTCCGTAAAGAACTTGTTTTCGCGTTGAACGCAGAAGAGGTCACCGAGAAGGTCCTTTTTCAGGAATCCCTCGACGGAACAAAGCTCCGATCGGTCGAGGATGGGCAGCACTGGTCATCCCGAAATTTCCTCCAGGTGCAGGATTTGACCGCGACAGCGAACTCAGTGACCGTCTATGAAGTGAAGAGAGAGAATGTGGTGCGATTGTTCAACCTTTCGAGGTCGTTGGATTGGAAAGTCCTTTCGATCAGCATGAAGGGCGAACAGGAAATGGTAATCCAGTTTTATGATCCCGTTACGAAAAAATTGATCAACGAAATTTGGGATGTGGATCAGCGCAAACAGGTGAAGTCGCTGGACATGGTTCCCGATGGGGTTCTGTTTCGTCCCGGAAAAACGACTCAGTG
>JBEIKL010000135.1:0-5898 GCA_040379745.1 Bdellovibrionales bacterium
CCGATGGCACTCGGTGCAGGCATGACTTCAGCCGCACTCCTCGGCGGTAACGCCGTGATCTTCAAACCGTCTGACGACGCACCGGGTACGGCGCATGAGATCTATCTCGCTTACCGCGATGCGGGTCTTCCCGAAGGAGTATTCCAAATCGTGTACGGCAAAGGGCCAGCGATCGGCGAAGCCATGGTCCAACATGAATCGTGCGACGGCGTTGCCTTCACCGGATCGAAAAAAGTCGGCATGAGCATCATCAAGACCATGCACTCGGGCCGTTTTGCCAAACCGGCACTGGTCGAACTCGGCGGTAAAAACGCGGCATTCATCTGCGCAAGCGCCAACCTCGACATCGCCGCACAAGGCTGCATGAAAAGCGCGTTCGGGTTGTCCGGACAAAAGTGCTCGGCACTCTCACGCGTTTATGTGCACGAATCGGTTTACCCAGCATTCATTGAAAAATTCGTGGCACAGGCCAAATCCTTCAAGATCGGTGACCCAACCATTCAAGCAAACTGGATGGGCCCGGTGATCAGTGCAGCGGCCGTGGATCGCCATCTCTCGGCCATCCACGATGCCCAAAAAGAAGGCAAAATCCTTCACGGTGGTAATGATCTGCGCAAGCTAGCGGGGTTCGAGCACGGACACTTTGCTGAACCGACCATTGCTGAATTGCCTCGCACCGCCCGCCACTTCCAAGATGAATTCTTCTCTCCGTTCGTGGCCGTGACCAAGTTCACCGATCTCTCTGAAGCTATTGATCACGCCAACACGGCGGAATACGGCCTGACCGGCGGGATTTTCAGCGGTGAAAAGGAAGAGATCGAATACTTCATGGATCACTACGAAGCAGGCGTGCTATATGCCAATCGCGCGACCGGCGCGACCACCGGCGCTTGGCCGGGAGTCCAGTCCTTTTGTGGTTGGAAAGGCAGCGGGGGCGGCAGCGGCAAAGGCGGATGCGGCCCGTACTACGTGTCGCAATTCATGCGCGAACAATCTCGGACGATCATGGAATAGGTCACGGCTGTTGCCCCCCAGGGAAGACAACGGCCCCCCGGTCCTGTATTTTTAAATAAAATTCATTGATATTCAGAACTTACGCTAACCACTGGAAAAGGCGCCCGAAATTGCTTTTCCTCTCAACGAACGGGGTTGTAGGTCTGGACTTTTTGCGTTATAGTGCCTGCATGGAAAAAATCACTCGTCCCGTAATCAAGGTGGCTCCTCCGGGCCCTAATGCAAAAGTTCTGATCGATCGCGACCACGCGGTGACCTCCCCTTCTTACATCAAGGAATACCCCCTGGTAGTCGAGAGCGGACAAGGTTCATTCGTGATCGACGTCGATGGTAACTCGTACCTCGATTTCATGGCCGGCATCGCGGTGACCTCTACTGGTCACGCCCACCCAAAAGTGGTGAAAGCGATTCAAGACGCTGCTGCAAAATTCCTGCACATCTGCGGAACCGACTTTTATTACGAGTCGATGGTTCAACTTTGCGAAACACTTTCCAAGTCCGTACCGGGCATGGGCCCAACCAAAGTGTTCCTGACCAACTCGGGTACCGAAGCGGTTGAAGGCGCGATCAAACTCGCCCGTCACCATACTAAGCGTTCTAAAATCATCGCTTTCAAAGGCGCTTTCCACGGCCGCACCATGGGCGCGATCACTTTGAACGCATCGAAAGTAACCCAGAAAGCACACTTCGGTCCCCTCGTTCCGGATGTGTTTCACCTTCCGTACTCGAACCCGTTCCACTGCGCCTACAAGCACGAACAGAACTGGTGTAAGACCAACTGCGAATGCGCAAGCAAGATCGAAGAAGAATACTTCCTCTCCTCTTTCGCACCAAGCGAAGTCGCTGCGATTTTCGTCGAGCCGATTCAAGGCGAAGGCGGATATGTCATGCCTTCTCCGAAGTTCCTGAAAGATCTGCGCACCATTTGTGACAAATACGGCATCATGCTCGTGTTCGATGAAGTCCAAAGCGGAATCGGCCGTACGGGCCAGATGTTCGCAGCAGAAACACTGAACGTCACTCCGGATATTATTCTCTCTGCAAAAGGGATCGCTTCAGGAATGCCGATCGGCGCCATCATCGCCAAAACTTCAGTCATGACTTGGGGACGCGGCACACACGGATCCACCTACGGCGGAAATCCGGTGTGTTGTGCTGCTGCGAATGCCACCATCGAGATCATCGAAGGCATGCTCCCGCAAATCCGCAAGACCGGTGAATTCTTCCTCGCAGAACTCGACAAGCTTCAAAAGAAACACCCCGTGATCGCTGACGTTCGCGGCGTTGGCCTGATGATCGGTGCAGAGTTCCTGAAAAAAGACGGCACTCCTGCAGCGGATTACGTGGGCCAACTGGAACAACTCGCGTTCCGCAAGGGTCTTCTTCTGCTCTCGTGCGGTAAATCAACCATCCGATTTGCACCTCCGCTGATCATCACCGAAGAAGAAGTGAAGATCGGGCTCGAGATCCTGGATCAATGTCTGACTGAACTCGGAACTCCGTAAGCTTCAGAAGCGAGGCCAAACCGATGAACCATTTTCGTAAGCCTAAACTGACTCCGAACAAACTCGTCTCGATGAAGGAAGCGATCGCCGATGCAGTGAAGCCCGGCTGCAACCTTTATCTCGAAGGGTTCACCCACCTGATCTCGTTTGCTGCCGGACACGAAATCATCCGCCAGCAGATCAAAGACCTGACCGCGATCCGACTCACGCCTGATCTCGTCTACGATCAGTTGATCGAAGCGGGACTGGTGAAGAAACTCGTCTTCAGTTGGGCCGGAAACCCGGGTGTCGGAAGCTTGCATGCCCTTCGCCGTGTTTCCCAGAAAGATTCCGCGAAGAAAATCGAGATGGAAGAGTATTCTCATTTCGGCATGGTCGCACGCCTGCTCGCGGGCAGCAGCGGCCTCCCCTTCTGGCCTCTCAAAAACTACGAAGGCACCCACATCGCGGAAGTGAACCCGAAAATCAAATCGATCGACTGCCCTTACACCGGCGAGAAATTCGCGACTGTTCCGGCGCTGAATCCGGACGTGGCCATCGTGCACGTTCAGCGCGCCGATAAGGAAGGAAACGCGCAAGTCTGGGGCTTGATGGGCACTCAAAAAGAAGCGGCTTTCGCCGCTGAACGGGTGATCGTCGTCGCCGAAGAAATCGTCGACACCTCGATCATTCGTCGTGATCCGAACCGAACTCTCATTCCGGGAATTCTCGTCGACCATGTCGTCCATGAACCGTGGGGCTGCCACCCTTCATACGCTCAAGGGTATTACGATCGCGACAACCAGTTCTATGTCGACTGGGAAGACATTTCTCGCGACCCTGCTTCCTACAAAAATTACCTCGATGCATTTGTGTTCGGCGTGAAAGACCGTCATGAATACATTCAAAAAATGGGCACCGACCTGATGTCACGCCTCAAAGCCAAACCTCGCAAGTGCGAAGGAGTTGATTATGGCTACTGATACCGCTAACACTGGCGCCAAGCCATTGAAGCCGTCTGAACGCATGGCCGTACGTGCTTCTCAAGAACTGAAAGACCGTCAGGTCGTGTTCGTTGGAATCGGATTACCAAATCTCGCGTGCAATCTGGCTCGCGCAACCCATGCTCCGCAACTGTTCATGATTTACGAAAGCGGCACCATTGGTACTTTGCCTGCGCGATTACCGGTTTCGATCGGTGACCCGACTCTCGTGACCGATTCCCTCGCGATCGTTTCGCAGGCCGATATTTTTCAAGGCTACCTCCAAGGCGGTTTGATCGAAGTCGGATTCCTGGGCGGCGCCCAAGTCGACAAGTACGGAAACATCAACACCACGGTGATCGGCGACTACGACAATCCGAAGATTCGCCTGCCCGGTTCCGGCGGAGCCTGCGAAATCGCCACCCACTCGCAACAAGTGTTGATCATGATGCGGATGAGCCCGAAGAGCTTTGTCGCAAAATGTGATTTCGTGACCAGCCCCGGATCCCGCATGGATTCGACTAAAGCATCACCACAACTCGGCCGCACCCGCACAGAGATGAAACTACCGGGCGGTGGCCCCACCAAGGCCATCACTGATCTTGGAGTACTCGAGATGATTGACGGTGAATTCACCCTGACTGAAATTTATGAAGGCGTAACGGTTGAGCAAGTGAAACAAAACTGCGGCTGGGAACTGAAAGTGGCATCCAGCCTCAAGACGATACCGAACCCAAGCACTGAGACTCTTGACATTCTCCGGAACAAAATCGATCCAGAGAATCTGTATCTGTAGGACATTCAATGAAAAACCGCACTTCGCGTGTGCAAAGTGCGGTGTAATCAATACCTAAAAACTGGAATTCAATCTTCCAATCGATCAGAGCTTATCCCACATCTGAACGGATGTGTTCTGGCCGTTCAGAATCTGCTGCCTGCGGGCTGCTTCTTGTTGCTCGCGGATGTGATCCATTGCCTCGAACGCCAGTTCCGCACGCTTTTCCACGCATTGCTCATAGAATGCGAAATAGCGATGATGTTGGTCCGAATAATCCTCAGATAAATGCTGAGCCACCGAACTCTTTACCGGCATCAAGTGCAGGATTCCTGCTTTGCTCGACCGTTGTACCAACTGCATCGGACCAAAACCGACATCACCGACATTCATGTACTGGTCTTCCGGCTTCGGCTCAATCATCTGACAATTGGTCTTAGACACGATTTCAGCACAAGCGCTCAGTGCGACCAAACGGTGGTGCGGAGAAGTGCCGAACCATACCGATTTTGATTTTTTCAAATCTGCGATCTGGACCCGTACTCCGTAACGGACCTGTCCGATTCCATTCGCTCGAGTGATCGTGGAACAAGCCACGTTCGCGTTCGCGTTTTGAAAAATCACCAAACCCAACATCATCATCGTCAATTTCTTCATGTCTCTCTGCCTCCCAAAGCAGAAGGGTGAAGCTAAAGTATGAAGCCAATGTGGTCAATAATATTTATACACACATTGTATAAATATTTCTAATCAGCGCTCGAATCAATGGGGATCATGGATAACGGAACTTCACTCACTCCATCATCGGCATGGTTTTCCATCTGACATTCAATTTTCTTAAACCCTGTCTTCACTTATTTCAAATTGCACCGTCGAGGATAGTCTCTACAATGATGGACATCATGATTCGCAAACTTGCCCGATTCGCCAACCCCCTCATCACGATCAGCACCATTGCTTGCACTCTCGTTTGTGCAATGGTCACCACCCCTCCGGCATTCGCAGCCATGCAATCCGGTACGCAGATCTGGAGCCTGAACACCGCTCGATTTGCTATTGATCAGGATCGGAAATGGGAGGCTTATCTCGAGCTTCAACCCCGGTTCGATACCAGCACCCCGAGCCGTGGGCGCATCTTGTTCCGGCCGGGAATCTGGTACAACATCGACTCACGCCAAAACCTCACAGTGGGCGTTCTGGACTTAACCGATATCGAGTTCAACTTCAGGGAGTTCCGGATCTGGGAACAGTATCAGCGCACGGATCCGGTCGAATTCCAGAATGCGCCGACTCTCACCTTCTTGAATCGAACCCGTCTCGAACAACGCTTTCTTCAAGGCGGATCCGCTGTGGGACTTCGTCTTCGACACATGTTTCGGGCACAGCAACCCATTCGTGCCGGTTCTCTTTGGTCTTGGGTGTTGTTCGACGAACTCTTCATCGGCATCAACCACAATTCGGGACAACCCAGTCCCGGGTTCGATCAAAACCGCGTTTTGCAGGGATGAGACATGACTTTACCGGTGGCCATGTGGGCGTGGAATTCGGTTATTTGAATCAGCTACTGCGCGGTTCGATGATCCATGCGCCCATGCTGTTTTTCAGCATCAAGTAAATGATCAACTTCTTTCATTGAAAAAAG
>JBEIKL010000136.1:0-5890 GCA_040379745.1 Bdellovibrionales bacterium
CAGAATCTCGGCCTCGGATTGAGTCTTTTGCAGTGCTTTTGCAGGGTCTTCGTCCTCTTCCTTTTTCTTCGCAACGTATGGTAAACCATTCACCGTTTGTTGCTCGCGCAACCACTTGGTGAGCTCGATCGTGGAAACACAATCGTCTTCGTTATAGTCGCGGATGCCTTTCAGGACTTTCGATGTTTTCCAGTCCGGACCGTCCGGTTTTTCTAGATACTTTGCATACTCGACGATCGAGGCACCAGCATTAGTGACATCGCCCGTCCGTTTGGCAAGATACAGGTGTTCGATGTACTTGATCGAATACGAGGGCTCGCCCACCATCATCGACTGGGTGACCACCTTGTACAGATCGACAAACACGTTGGCACTCAATAGCTCATCGACTTCGAATTCCCGCGTGGCATGACGGGTAGAAAGCTTGCCCATCTTGGTCAATTCGTATGCAGCATAGTGATAGATGTGCAGATTCGGGTATTTCTTGAACCGCTGATAGGCGAAATCAATGAAATCCTCGAACGCCTTTTTTTCTTGTGCGCGACTATGCGCCCAGAAGTCGATGAACTCGGTGTCTTTCCCTTGGTGCACAATCAGACCAAAGAGATACTCGAGCCCCTCGTTCTCAAAGAGCGGATACCCCTCCATGTCGAAATAGATATCGCCCTCGCTGAATGGCGGTATGCTCTGAAGCCCCACCTTCACGTTCTCGGGGTGAGGCAGGATTTCAAAAACGGGTTTGTCCTGGTCTTTGGACGCGATCTGAAGTTGAGCTTGCTTTTGCAGTTTTTTGAACGTCGATGGTTCCATCTTCGACACGCGTTCAAGCTTGGATTCCGCCAGCGCTTTCATCGTTGTGATGCCGGCATCTTCGAGTTTTCGGATCTGTACCGAGCGGATGTTCGCGACCTGGGAAAGATGATCGGTCTTTTCAATGAGGGTTGCCGCCTCATCGCCCCAGCGCCGGATCTCTTCGCCTTTTTTCGGAATGGGTTGCGTTTTCGGGTTAAACCCATCGTGAAAATCCAAAAACCGCGTTTTCACCGCTTCATAGTAGAAGGCGAATTCGGCTGTTTTGTAGGTTCTTCTTTCCTTGGTGCCGAGGACCACGGCGATTGAGGCGGGAAACACCCCTTGAATCTCGGCAAGCATGGTCGAATACCCCAGCAACTGAATGATGAAGTAGGGCTTTGTGGAATGGGCGAGCTTTGAGTCCCAGGCTTCGTAGTGGTATTCGCCGAGCTTGGACTTGCCCGGAACTTTGATGATGAAATCGGCGTAACCCGCAAAGCGACCTTCTTTCAGGGCCGCTTGATAAATGACCGGTTCGCCCCGTTTCATCGCCTCGATGGTTTCAATATGGCGGGCTTCAAAATTACCCACTGCTGGCACAGTGTGGACTTTGCCGTATTCGGTAATCAGTTGCGCAAGAACTTCCTGCTCGTGCACGTTCCCCTTGTCTTGTACCAACTCTTCGCTTTCATCAACTTCGTCCATCTCAAACTTACCGGGGTTTTCCAAATGGTGCCGGTCCATCCACGACGTGAATTCACTTTCAATGAATGCCGTGAGGTCAGAGGGCGAGAAGACGAGTATACCATCGATTTTCTTCACAGCGTTCAGCCCGCCTTTTTACGGTAAAGAGCAGCGGTTTCCATTGCCCGCACGGCCACTTTTTCTGCAAGGGCAACCGGCGAGAGAATGCGCGCCCCAGGGCCAAAGCCCAGGATCCAGGAATGGAGCTCCGGCGTGTCGGCCACGTCGAGGTGCAGGCGGATTTTTCCGCCTTCGAGAGACACCACCCGCTGGGACGGATGCCACCGGCGTTCGCGAACATATTCGGCGACTTCAGCCTCGAATTCCAGCACCACATCCTGAATTTGCCCCGAAGTGTAAATGCCCATCGAACCATCAAACATTTCTTCGGGCGTCTTCACCGGTCGATCATAGGGCTGGTCGAGCATTTCGGCAGTCTTGAACCGCGGAATGGCGAACACTTTCATTTTCTGATCGCCCAGATCTTCGGCGACCAGGTATAGCCCGCCCTTTGCATAATAAAGAAAATGGGGCCCGAGCTCGCGCACTGATTCCTTTTTTGAATTTGCCGAATAGTATGTGCATTTCAGTACCTGGTTTTCGGCACAGGCGGCGCGAACGGTTTCCAGGATCTCGGGATTCAAGCCCAGGCCCCATTGCGGTCCGGGTTCGAACTTGAATTCGTTTTCGAGGGCTGCCAGGTGTTCAGCCTGTTTGCCTCCGAGCCTGGATTCGAGTTTGTTGAAGATCGAGTTCAGGTCGGCATAGAACGGGGTACTGCTCAATGGGGTGAGCATGCCTCGCGCCAAATAGAGCGCAAAGAGCTCGCGTGCCGTCAGCACGAAGTATTGATTGATGTTGGTGTTGCGCTCGAGTTTCCACTTCTGGGCCTCGCCATCGCCTTCCGGGAACAGCGGGAACCCCGCTTGCGACAATGCTTCCAGATCGCGATAGATCGTGCGCTTACCCACTTCGTGCCCGAGTTCGGTCACTCGTTCGTGCAGCTCCTTCACGGTGTGGGAATCACGTGAGTTTTCAAGGATGTTGAGCAGACAATAGATGCGTGCTACCTGAGAGTTTCTTCCTGTCATATTTTTCATATCGGCTCCATCTGTCACGATCTTGACACCAATTCATGACAGAAAAGGACATGGTTACAAAAAACGTGTCCGTAAAGACACTGGTCACCGATTTAAACATTTATAATTTAAATAATTTTTGCGATTTCCGCGACCCATCCTGACACGATGCCCCCCTATTCTGATCGTGGAGGCAAACATGAAAACAAGTTATTGGAAACCAATCATCGCCACGACACTTCTGGTTCAAGGGTGTGGCAGTACCCCCAAATCGTCGGTCGATGTGCCGGTCAGCGATATGGAAATCGACTATGTCGTGCGCGAACGAAACCCGAATCCGGCACCGGAATGGGTGAAAGACGTCACGAAGTTCAAGAACGAGAACAATGGTCGTGGCAAACAGCTGTTTCACGGTGAATCGGGAGATGTGAGTGACCGAAGCACCGGTTGCGACCTTGCCGAACTCGACGGCAAGAAACGCATCGCTAGCCAGATTGCAACCATGATCACAAACAACATTGCGTCCTCAAAAGCGGGTAAAATCCTGATCAATAAGGATAACCCGGATGATCCGGATCTTCGTAGCCATTTTGAATCGACCATTGCGGCGAAAAGCATGGCGTTTCTGAGTGGAGTGCGAACCGATAGTCTTTACTGGGAAGAACGCGATTATTCGAAAACCGGCGGAAGAAAACGTGTATACCTGTGTAACGCCCTCGTCTCGATCAACGATCTGGATTTCCAGAAGGCGGTGAGACGATCGGCTGATCGTGCACCTGAGGTGATCGATGACCCAGATGCGAAAGCAGCTGCAAAAGAGGCCCTGAAAAGCGTGGATGCCGAATTCAAGGCCCAGGTTTCGAAGAAAAACTGATTCCCGAAAACACCAATATCCGTTTATCCGCCTGATCCGGAGCGACTCGTTCCGGATCAGGGGGCAACTTTGATTGAAATGGCAAGAGGTCGATCATGTTCCTGATCATTCTTTTCCTGAGCGTAATGCCGAGCACGGCGTTTTCTGAACAAAGCGTTTCGAAAACCGGTAGCGATTACATTGCCATCGGAAATTCTGACCACGAGAACAAGATCAAAGCCACCGAAGAGGCCTGCAACCGAGCCAAGCGGGAACTGATTTCTTATGTGTTCGGCGCCACCTATCAGGTGAACCAGAATTCGCTTCGGAGTTCGGGTGTAGTGGAATACTCGGAAGGAATCTCGATGAACTCGCGCCAAGTCGTTTTGCGCGGAGTGGTTCAGGAAAAAGATACGGGCCGTTGTGTGATCCGCTACCCTATCGAAGAAGCCGAGTTGGAACTGAAACGTCTGAAGTCGGTGAAACAACTCTCTACCGTACAGTTCACCGAAATCGGAAACGAGGGCATGATGAAGGGCGGAGTCCTCGAAATCGTGACCATCCCCGACGATGTCGAAGTCTTCATCGATGGAGTCCGCTGGGGAAGCACACCGCTGAAACTGAACCAGAAACTCGCTCTCGGCGAACACCGCCTTCGACTCGATCATCCCCAGTACCAGATTGTTGAAGAGACGGTCGAAATCGGAACACTGAAACGCACCCGGATTGAAAAAGTGATGAAGCGGGCTACCGGAAAAATCCGGATTGAAACGGAACCCGAAAACGCGCTCGTGAAAATCGACGGAGAAACCATCGGGGAATCCCCCACTCGCACGATGGAAGTGCTGGCGGGTAATCGCTTCATGGTAGAGGCCACTCACCCTGACACCGAAACCACCACCCAAAGCGTGACCATGGAGCGGGACGAAGAGCGAACCCTACGGATCAAGCTTGCGGTTCGGCCGGGATATGTGAATTTTCGGTTTGTGCAGTCTGATTTGAGAGTGGAAATCGATGGGCGCACGATAGAAAAGCCCGAGGATTGGAACCAGATTGAATCGGGCAGTCATGACCTGGTGGTTGAAAAAAAAGGCTATTTGAGCCACCGCGAATCGTTCACTCTGCGAGCGGGCGAGAAAAAATCGTTCACGTCGATCTTTCTCTTTGCGCAAGAACCAGTGGTCGAGCAGCCCTACACGCGAACACCATCGAGCATTTTTGAAGTCGAGGAATTGAGCAATGCGATCTACATCGGTGTTGGCTGGGGAGATTTGAACCTTCCAGGAATCAAAACCGTGGACAGCAAGTACTACCTTTGTTGTGCGGGTTTGGACATCGCTTACCAGAAAAAGATCTTCAAATGGATCGGCGTGAAATTCAAATACGAGTACGTTTACGGTGGCGTTCAGGATGGTGACCTTTATTCAGCCGCCACTAGCCTATCCACCTCTCAAGACGGGGTGATGTACACAAACGAAATCAATGCCCACCATGTCAGTATCGGGATACCGATTCAGTTCGGACCGTTCTATGTCATGCCTGAATACGGCGTTTCGAACATGACCGTGACCCAGAACGAGCTCACGGCAAGCAATAGCTACGGTTATAGCGGAAGCTATGGAAACAAATGGGGCCCGGAAGAGAATCAACGCTACCGAAGGGCATTCCGAGGATGGGAAGTTGGGGTGGAAAGCACCTTTGTCAGTGCCAACAAGAAAGATGCCTTGAACTTCTACTTGAACTACGGGCAACGGAGTTTTGAAGCATCGGGGAATATGAAGGCAACCGAGGCATCCCACATCTCGGCAGGGTTCAAATTCGGGTACTAATCAGCCCCAGTTCTGACTAGTAGTTGACACTAGTTTCCGGCCGTTTAAACTGAATTTAGATCAAAAAATCCAAACGGAGCCCCGCCCTCGATGAAGACCCCAGCGCAAGTCCTTCGCCAATCGATTCGATTCCTGAAAGAAAACCCGTTCCTGTTTGTTCCGTTTGTTTTTTACTTTTACACCTTCAGCCGAACCGTGGGGTCTGGTGCACCAGCCATGCACATCAACTCCTCACTGAGCGGTGTGATTTCCACTCACGTGGACAGCCATAACATCATGCTCATCACGGGCTGGTTGTTCAAACATCTGCCAGTCGGTGAACTCGCGGCGCGCTTCAACCTCGTCTCCGCTTTCTATGGCGCCATTGCAGTCGTTGGCTTTTATTTCTCGCTTTTGACTGTTACCGGCAAACGCAGCCTGAGCGCATGGGGATCGGCGTTCCTCATGGTGTCGTATTCGGTGTGGTGGCACTCGACGATTTATGAAAGCTACTCGATCAATGCAGCCTTCACCACGTGGACCCTTTTCTTGTTATTGCGCCTAGAGGCCACGAAGAACATCCAATACCTATTTTGGGCCTGCTTTATGGCCGG
>JBEIKL010000137.1:0-5843 GCA_040379745.1 Bdellovibrionales bacterium
CCGCGGATGCGGCCGGCGGCAGTGCTCCTGCTGGCGATGGTTCAACCGGTGGCGCATCAAGCGGTGACGCTCCGGTCGTTTCTGCATCCTCGGGTGAGACCGGTGGTGCCAATCCGGGGGACTCCTCCTCTACCGGTGGCAACACGCCTCCTACGGCTTGAGAAAAGGATGTCTGCTTTTGAGCATTTCCAACCGTTTGCTTTCCTTCATCGGACGGTAGATTTTTCCAAGCAAATGAAAATCATTCCCAAAATCCGCTAGTTTGACCAGATAAAGGTCATCCGGTCTTTCGAGAGAAATCCACTGACCTCCGATGATGTGATTGTTCGAATCCATCTCCAATAGATACCGGTAGTGGGCATGATCAAACACATGGGCCGGATATTCTTCCTCTTGATCCAGATCCCCCTCATGAATCAACATGGACTGATACAGTTTGTACTCATCCATGAATTTGGAGAAGAGATCTTTCAGACCGTAAATTCCGGAGAGAGTCGGATTCCAGAAGCTCCAACCATAATCCGTATCATCCGCATAGTAGAGTTTCGTGTCCACTTCCACCATGCGAACCGTACCCGGTGCCGCATTCCGGATTTGCTCAGGTGTATAAGCATCTTTCGGAAGATCGCGGATGATCATCGATTCATAGTGATGAACCGGCTGATTCCAGATTTCCGCATCGCGGGTTTTGTCCATCAGGAAGGTTTCACGATTGAGACCGATTTCATTCGTCATCACAATGTGGAATGAACCGGCATTGGTGTCTTTGCATGCAGGATCGTTCGCACCGGTTCTTGCCTGGCTGGCTAAGCTGACATTATTCGCGTTCAACAGATGTTGTCTCTGGCTTTCAGTCAGATCATTACTCGGAATTCCATCAAACAGTGCGCGAACTTCATCCTGATAAATCGAGACGGTCTCCTCAAGATCCTGATCTTCCACAAATTCCTTACCCAGCAAACCGGCAACTTTATCGAGATCACTGTAATCGGTCATTACCTTGGTTCCCTTCAGAACCTTCGTTGTGGGATAAAAGAAGCTGTTTTTACAAATATTCCCCACGTAACGGATTTTGATCTTGGGTGCGGCATTCCGATTGAATACCCGCTTGATGCCATTCCACTTGCCGCTCAGATTGCTCCAGCCATCGAGTTCAGCGTAGTTTGCGGTCAGAAGAGCTTTCACATCACCGGATCCGAATGGAACCGTGATTTTCTTTCCATCGATCATGACATCGATATCCACCGGTAGAGGTTCGATGTAATTCGCCGAAGCAGCTGCCCATGCGTGACAATACCCTTCCCAGTACTCATCGCTGGCCTTGTTGCGATCGCGGAATTTTTTCACGAGTTTATAATCAAAATCGCCGAGGACAATCGAATACTTTTCCAACGGTGAAAGACGTGCCAACTGATCCCGCTTCATTCCAAGGATTTGTTGCTTGGAATTCAAGGGGTAGTTGAAAAACATCCTATTACGATCAGCCTCGGTCAAATGCTGACCTTGTGGGATCTTGCCTTTTAAATAGTCTTGCTGGAAATCAAACCAACGATAGGAGAATGCACCACGGTTTTTCGGCCAATAACTATCGGCCCATGGCGTATTTTCATCCGCAACCTTGCCTTCCAACGGAAGATCATTCAATACCATGGAGTAGGAATACGAGTGCCAATCTGAAAAAAATCCCTTTGGATTGTTCATTGGATTCCAGGCTTCGGCCTGGGCAATCAAGGGGTTCAATAAGGAAGACGCGGACAAAGTGACGATGATCAGAAATACAGAGACCTTCATGGCCGCTCATCGTACCAAAGAAGTCACCTTTATTCAATTCTCATTATTTACAAATTAGACTCCATGGATTCGGTTGAAATCGCTCTATTTCCGCTTCAACAACCGAGCTGAAATGGCATCACCGGACGGCGGTAACTGAGGCAACCACTCCCAGGCATGCGTCTCCACGATCCCATCCGGAAGCTTCGGGGCATTCTCGACCGGCATCACCGAACAAGTGCTGTAAAGAATGGCACCATCCGATTTCAAATGGTTGGACGCCCATTGCAGAAGCTCTTGCTGAATCAGTGCCAACTTCGCGATTTCCTTCTCTCCCCGGTTCCACTTCACTTCCGGATGGCGACGGATGATACCGGTGCTGGAACACGGAGCATCGATCCAGATCAGGTCATAGAGAGATTCATCTGATTGCACTTCCACATAAGGACGGATCCGGATCCGATCCTGTAACGCGAGACGATTCCGGTTCTCGATGGTTTTTTGCATCCGATCCGCATCCACATCGGTTGCTTCGACACGGTAACCATTGACCGCAAGCCCCAAGGCCTTACCCCCTGGAGCCGAACACAGATCCAGAATCCGCAACTGATCGGCCGGTTTTCCAGTTGTTTTCAGGTGCGACACCACCTCTTTCAATAACAACTGATTTGAAATGTCCTGAACAAAACCTGCGGGTTCATCCCCACGATAGCCGTTTTCGAGCAAAAACGGTTCTTCTGAATCGAGTTTGCGATACCACGTTTGCGGACGCTTCAGACAAGCCTCGGCAAACTGTTTGGTCCAATCAAAGCCGCGGGTTTTACGAAGGGTGAAGAACATCCAATCCGGCAAACTGGACCAAGCCAACTGTTCGGCATGAGGAGTTTCAGGAGTGATTTTCCAGTTTTTCCATTCCTCACGCGCATCTGCGACCTTTCTCAGGAGCGCATTCGCGAATTTCGAAGGCGCTTCGCCCTCGTTTTCGGTAATCGCTTGCACGGTTTCAGAAACCACTAACGCTGATGGGACGTCCTGCTCGAGCAGCTGATAAACAGCCGTCTGCAGATAACGCCGTAAAGCGCCGGTCGGCTTTTTCTTCAGGGAATAAGTATCGATGATGTGATCGATTCGACCACGGAAGCGAACCACTCCCGAACAGAGCTCATAGATCCATGCGCGTTCGAACTCCGGAAGCGTGCGATCGCTCTTGCGAGTAATCTCCTCGAAAAAGCTTTGCTCGATCGACTGGGTCGAATTGAATACTTGTGCCAACGTCTTTACGGCAATGGTGCGTAGACGGATCAGACTGTCGTTCGGTTTCTTAATTTGCGCCATTCCAGATCCAGTAAATTCCGGGTTTCAGGGATTCACGATCACTCATGCGGATGCCGGTGATGCGGTCGGCGAGCTTGGAGGCAAGGCGGTCCACGAAAGACGAACTTTCAGTGAACTCCTCATCGTCTTCTCCACTCATCAGGAGTTCACGCAAGCCGGCCTGCTTTTTCTTCGGCAATACGACCTTCGGCTTTCCCTTGATTTTCGCTTCTTTCGCAATGTACGCGATCGCATCATCGAGGGTTCCGATTTCATCGACGAGCTTCAGTTTCTTGGCTTGCAAACCGGTGAATACACGACCATCCGCGACGGCATCGACTTCCGAAGGAGACATCTTGCGTCCAGTAGCCACCGCTTCCTTGAACTGCGCCAAAGTATCCATCACGAGATCCTGGAAATAGGCCTTCTCTTCCGAATTCATCTCGCGATATTCAGCGCCAGAGTCTTTGAATTTTCCGGTTTTGATCGAGAAACGCTCGATCTTTGCCCAATCATAGAGTTTTTTCAAATTGGCAAAGGACATGATCACACCGATGGAGCCCGTGAGGGTTCCTGCATTCGCAAAAATCTTCTTTGATCCGGCGGCGATGTAATAAGCTCCCGATGCGGCCACGCTTTCCATGGATACGACCAATGGTTTCGGAAACTTCTTCACCGCTTCGTAGATTTCCTGTGAAGGAGCAACCACTCCGCCGGGTGAATTCAACTGCAAAACCACCGCCTTGATGTCTTTTTCCTCTTCAGCGGCCTTCAGCTTCTTGAGTAACTTCTTGGACTCCATGATCGCGCCCTTGAGCTCGATCACGGCCACATACTCGCCCCTTCCCGATTCAAAAACCGTTTCGTCACTAGCCTTCCAAGAAGACCCTTTGACGATGAAGTAAACGAAGGAAAAGAACAGAAAGAGACCAAACATCACTGCCGATAATCCCAAGATCAGAGCCAATGGATTCAGATTCCGCTTTTTGATTTCTGTAGCCGGTGGCAAAGGAGTGCTTGCTGTTGAAGGGGTTGATGCCGAAGGGGTTTGTTGATCTTCCATAGGCTTAGATTAAGCCCTAGGGGGTATTTTTTCATTTAAAATAAGGACTTACCGGCAAAAGACCACCCTGCGTTAATGTAAAACTTTTGACTTTCTTTTCAAATTCCTCTTGAAGGTCCGAAAGAGTTCGGCTATAAAGGGACTTCCTCTTAATGCGTCCCTATCGTCTAGAGGCCTAGGACACTGCCTTTTCACGGCGGCGACCGGGGTTCGAATCCCCGTGGGGACGCCAATTTTTTTTCCAAATCATTTCCAATCAATTTAAAATCTAAATCCGACGCAGCAATTTTGTTGGAATGGATCAAGACTCACCTTGCCAACCTTCATCGCGAACCCTTACTTCAAAAACCTTACTCACTTCCGTACCGTATCATCCGACTTCAAAAGCTCACACGCACTTTTGACGAATTCATACCCCGGCATCGGGAACGAGTAATCGTTCTTCTGAAAATCCCACGCCCAAAGCGGCATGCTCGACATGATGCCACCGTTGATGCCCTTGCAACTTCCAAAACTAGCGAACGGATCCGTCTCTACCCGACACTGACAACTGAGAGGCTTGTTAGGATCAGAAGGATTCTGTTTTTCAATACAAGGGGCCGCATCACAAATCGCCCAATGCTTATCCCCACTGTAGCCTGGCAAAGAGGGGTCACATGCAACCACTCCTTGAGACAGAATTCCACACCAGCCCCGATACGAATAAGTCGAAACCCACTTGTATTTATGGTGATCCACCTCGTACTGTCCCGTCTGAATTGCCTGACAAATCGGCGCCTCATCGACAGCACACGGTTTTTGCTGAGTGCATCTCGCCCGAGTCGCGGTTTTCACGGCCTGATCCTGAATTTCGTCCGTTGCAACGATGTGATTCTCATTCACTCGCAAGCAATCGCAATCAGCTTGGTCACCACTCATTTTACAATCATGTGAATCCGTACAGAGCGCATGCCAACCGGTGCAAACCACAAAATCTTGAGGGGTACCAATCGCCAACGCAGGATAAGCGGCCACACCCAAATAGATGAGGCCGCCCTTTCCCAAATACCGAACAATTCCTTTAATTATTTTCTTCATATTGAATTCCCACCGTTTACTGATTACTTTGAGGTTTGAAGGTGATCGTAATCGGGTTCAACACCAGTGCCGGATCAGCTCCACGTGCGGTCCCCGGTACGATGTAGTTCCGCTGTATGACCTTCATCACATCACCCTTTGGCACCATCGCTTCAGTGACGGTGCTACAATTCGGAATCCCAAAACAATTCCGTGCAAAGTAATGAACATAAAACTTATCGGTATTGTTCACGGTATTTGCGAATGATGCAGCAGAACCGATCAAGTCAAAATGAGATCGATTCAACGCACCAACCAGGGGTGGTAACCAGTTTGCAGAAAGACTGACATACCTGGCATTCCCAGTGGCAGTAGCCAGAGTACCCACCACGGCAATCACCTCACCCTGATCCAAGGTGGAACTCTTACCGATCTGGTAATCTGCATCGGAATTATCCCCCAGGCAATTCATCGGACGACTGAGGCAATGTTCCCCCAAGAGATCCACCCAAACCCTGAGACTTTGGAATGGGACTTCTTCAGCAGAGGGTTGTCCCCACTTTTGCTTCACCGCTTTGACCAGATTGTTCAGATCATTTTGAAGATGCAATTCACTTTTCGCTGCTCTCTCTGCACGAGG
>JBEIKL010000138.1:0-5791 GCA_040379745.1 Bdellovibrionales bacterium
AGGCGAGAGCTCGCCCAAGATGAGATTGAATTTTTCTTCTGCGCCCAATGCAAAGGGCAAGAACGCGTTTTCGCGCACTTCAAGACGATTGCCGTCGAGACCAAGAACGCTCGCATTGTGTGCAATGAATGTGGTTCCGAGTAAATCGCGATCGACCGCGGTCACGCTTGCATCGGCCCAACGCTTGCGGGCGATCAGAGGAATCTGCCCGTAACCCGCGCGGAAACAAAGAACCTTGAACTCGCCGGTGGGAATCTTGCGCGGAAGCGCATCGATCAGAACGGGCAAACCGGTCTTCAGCCGTTTTTGATCGTCGCCTCCGAGATCGAACGGACGATCAAGCGTGAGGTCGGCCGCTTTCACTTGGTCGCGCAGATAAAGTTTTTCCGGTGCGATCGCTTCGCCCGCGGTTTCTTCGGCACGAATGGCGAAGATGGAGTGGCGCGGACCGGTGGCGATCAGTTTCATTTCGTTCACGAACGGAATCAGGTCATTGATGACCACGACCCTCAGTTCCCCGCCCGGATTCAGGCGCGCGCAGCCGTGATGGATCAGGTTCTTGATGAAGGGTTCGCCGATGCGAGCCGGAACGTTACACAGGATCCAATCGTATTTGCCCCGCACATCGCGGAAACCCAGGCTACCAAACGCGTTCACGTTGCCGAGCGAATTCGCAGCCGCATTTTTCTTCGACCATTCCACCGCCAACAGATCGCGATCGACGAGGTCGACATGCGCATCCGGATGGATGGCGGCGATCGGCAATCCCAGTGCTCCATAACCGCAGCCCATGTCGAGAATAGATTTGGGTTTACTTTCCGGAAGATGCTCGAGAAACAACAGGGTTCCTTCGTCAATACGCTGAGTGGAAAACACATCGTGTGGGATGTGCATGGTCAGGTGACGATCGAAAATGTCGTATTGGAAGGTGGTCTTGTACCAGGGATCTCTCATGGGGCGATCACGGTTTCGCGATCACGACTTCCTTGGAGATCAGCTCGTTCATCAGCTGGTCAACGGCAAGGGCACGGTGAGAGATCTTGTTTTTCTGGATCGGAGTCAGTTCGGCAAGGGACTTGTCCATGCCGCGTGGGATGAACACAGAATCGTAACCGAAACCTTCGACACCGCGTGGTTCAAACGCGATGGATCCTTCGAGGATTCCCACGGAGTGGAAGAGAGTGCCTTCCATGACGAGAGCGAGGTGACAAACAAAGCGTGCAGTACGTTGCGGAGCCGGTACATCCTTCAGGGCTTCCAACAATTTTGCGGTGTTCGCCTGATCCTGAGTCTGGCCGAGTTTTGGAATGGCAAAGCGCTGGGAGCGAACGCCCGGGCGACCTTCGAGGTGCATCACTTCCAGGCCGGAATCATCCGCAAGAGACGGGTAGTGGCAACCATGATTGCAGGCGCGCGCTTTTGCTTTTGCGTTTTCCAGATACTCATCCGAAGTTTCAACGAGAGCCAGTTTGTCGGAGTTGCGGATATAGTCCTGCACCGGTGCGATGGTCAGTTCCGGATACTTCTTGAAGAGGCTTTCGAATTCCTCGAACTTGTGGCGGTTGGTGGAAGCGATAACGATGATATTGGATGCTCTCATAAGGAGAGAGTTTACTCGTAATCGACGATATATTCCAGACCTTTGATCTTGCTGGCATCCTGGATGTCGAGCACTCCGGTCTGTCTTGCATAAAGGTCGAACAGGGATCGTGCTGCGGAAAGTTCATCGGCCGAACAACCTGTTCCGTTGTTGTAGCAGGTGGCCAGGCGGTTCAGGTCATCGTCGCAATTGGTCGTTCCGTTGATGCTGCCGATGACCCTGGAAAAGGTATAGGTCAGGCGCATGGTTCCGGCCACGGGTGCCGTGGTGCCATCTTCGTACTGGATTGAGCCAGGGGTCGTGCGATCGAGACTACCGCTCTGGGTGATTTCAAAATTGGTCAGACAGTTCGGGTTGTTCCAGAGAATATAGGGGCCGTCAGAGGGTAGGTAGTCGAAGGCGATGGCTCCGCGATCGTCGAGATCGGTCACGAGACTGGTGGTGTCGCGATAATCCCGAAAAATCGGAAAGAGTTTTGGGTTGTTTGGTACAGCCAAGTAAACCGGATTGCTGAGGGCGTTCAGGATGCTGGAGGGAATGGTCGAAAGTGGCGCGGTGGGATTGGTGTGCACCACCATGTCCGGCCCGCCCAAGCTGTTCAGATAAACCCGGGTCGTGAACGTTTTCGGGGCAGTGTAGAAGAATTCGATGGATCGGTATTGTTCAGGACTTTTGAGTGGCACTGCACTCTCGGTATGATTGCCGAAGCGGCACCCGTTCAGTCCCAAGGTGGTGGTCAAAGTCAATGTGGCGAGCAGACCAATGCGAAGTTTATGGTTCATGAGAATCCGTCCTCGATCTTCTCTTCGGGATCGGGACGGATTTCATGAATGGGCAAAATTTGCCGATCTTAGAGTCTGTTTTGAAGGATTTCAGAGCAGGAAGGATTCGCAGATCCGTTTGCACGGACGCGTTCGAGTACCCACACCGAATCCACAGTATTCTTTTGAATGCCCATCACGTCGTAAGGCGTGCCTTCCGGAATGTTTTCGTTGGTCGTGTAGTTGTCTTCCATCAAAGCCAAGTGAGTCAGCACGGTGAGGCTGATTTTGTTGGGATCGGATTGGGATTGTTTCAGTCTCACGGTCCCGCCGTCTGAATCCAATGCGCCGTTCACTTGTGGTGCAGGTTTGGTGGAAAGAAGTGCCCCGTAGTTGAACATGGACTTACCATCGAGGGTAACCACTTCGGTTTTCAGGCCCATGCTACCGTATTCGGCTTGGTTGGAGATGGTCACCGCTGCGGCTTTGATTTTCTGTTTCGGGTTCTTCTGAAGGTGTTCCGCGGAATAAACGCGGATGTAGCAGAGTTCGCCCTGAAGATTGTGGAGTGGTAGGTTGATTTTGTTGCCAGCCATGGACGTGGCTGGAATAAGAGCCAAAAGGCCCAAGATTCGTTTCATGATTTTCTCCCTTTTCAGTTACGAAGGGAATTAGTACACATTAATTATATAAAAATCAATAATCATTCCTCATCAGTCAGATTTTTCAGCTCCGACTGCAGATCGACCAAGCGGGGGCGCTCTCGTGGAGTTCCCTGGGCTTCCTGCTGTTCCAGTGTGGCGAGGATTCGGTTCAGCAAATCCAGGTTCAACACCTCGTTTTCATGAATGATTTCGAGCATGGAATCGTTCAGCGGGCAGATGTCGATCAGGGTTTGTCGTAATCCCTCTTTTTCTTCCTGAAACCTCAGGGCCAGTCCCTGTGTTCGGCAGATCAGGGGCCGGGCCTCATAAATCGTGCAGGAATCGTTCCGCAAAAACGCACAGGCTCCCGGTGGGCGAGGCTCCTTCCAGCGTTCCAGAAGGGTGCTTTTTTGGCCTGAATTGAGGCTATTGAACCACTCGCGAATCGGATTTGCCTCGATCGCAAATACGCTGATGTCGGTGTAACAGCAACGGGAACAGCCGTTCTTGCAGGTGGATCGAGCCAGTAGTTCCGCGCGTTGGCGGTTCTGGAACTCTTCGATTTTCAAATAGAGTTCGGGGATTCCCATTCCCTCTCATTAAATCAAACACCGGATTATGGCCAGTAATGTCATTGATGAGGAATCGAAATAACGCACCCACAAATTTTTGACGGATGCCTGCTTGTCTTTTGAAAACCCGACCCACTAAGATGCATGAAAGGGGATTTTCATGGGGGCCATTCTGCGGTTCTGGATATCGATTTGCATATTGGCCTGGAGCTTTGCGGTTCACGCGGCTTCGACCGAGTTGTTTTTCGACAACGCCACCCATACGCCCATTCTTGAGTTCATTCAAAGCGCTCGATCTTCCATCGACATTGAAATTTACGAAATCCAGGACATTCGCGTTCAACAGGCGGTACTGACGGCCATGGATCGCGGGGTGAAGGTTCGCGTGATCCAAGAGCCCGAGTCGGTCGGCAGTAATTGCGATGTCTTCAATGTGATTTATGCCGGCGACACCGTGACGTGCAAGATCCAAAAGGAATTCATCGGTAAGGTCCGCGCAAAAGGCGGTTTCTATGTTCCGTATGCGTTTCAGGAATTCTGTCCTGCCGGAAAGTACAAGTGTTACGAACACGGCAAAATGATCATTGTCGATCGTCAGAAGGCCCTGATCAGTACTGGCAATTTCAATCCGACGAACCTTTGTTCTCCCGATGGTGTGCCTCCCGGTGGAATGCTTTCCCGATGCAACCGCGATTACACCGTGGTGACGAATGACACCGGTGCGGTCAGTGTGTTTTCCGCGGTGTTTGATTCCGATTTCAAGGGCAAGGCCTACGCTCTTGGTTCGATCCTTTCTTCCCCTTCCGCGTCCAAGGTGACCGTCAGTCCGTTTTCGATGGATCCGCTGGTGCGATTCATCCGATCGGCCAAACATTCCGTGCTCATCCAGAACCAGTACCTGAAGAATGCGGAAATCAACGCGGCCCTGATTGCTACGGCTAAATCCGGTGTGAAGGTTTTTGTGAACGTGAACAGTATCTGCACCTTCAGCAGGCCCGATCCGGTCCGCGATCAAAAGGCGATCGAATTGTGGAAGTCGACCTTCAAGGCGTTTGATTCGGCAGGCATTTTGTCCCGCATGTTCACCAAGCAGGTTCGCATCCGCGGTTATGCGGGTTACCTGCATTCCAAGGCGATCGTCGTCGATGGGTTGCGCGCATGGGTCGGATCGGTCAACGGTTCTGACATGGCGATCACCCGTAATCGCGAGTTCGGAATCTTTTTCGACGATGCGACCGAAGTGATGAAGCTGGCCAACCTGATTGCCGGCGATTTCAATGATCCGAACACCGAGTCCTGGCAAGAAAGCCTCGATTGCAAGAAAGACTGAACCTCCGAATGAATCCCAATTTCCGCTGGCTGGTGATCGCGCGCTTTCTTTTTGTCATGGGCACGCAAGTGCAGGCCGTACTCATGGGCTGGCAGATGTACGACATGACTCATGATCCACTTCAGCTGGGACTGATTGGTCTTGCCGAAGCCGGACCTGCGCTGACTCTTGCGCTGTTTTCCGGATGGCTGGTCGACCGGTTCAATCCACTGAAATTCTACCGCATGACTCTGGTTCTGAGTTTCGGTTCGCTCTGGCTCGCCAGTCAGGCCACAACCCCGAACGATCTTTACCTTGCGGCTTTCCTGACCGGGATCGCCCGCAGCTTCACCAGTCCGGCTGCAAACAGCATCATTCCCCGCATTGTGAATCGCGATGAAATCAAGCGCACCTCCGCATTCACCACCGTGGCCTTCAAGGCCGGCATGGTGGTCGGTCCCGGAATTGCCGGTCTTTTGCTCGCCATTCAGGGGTATGTGCTTCCGTACCGGATGGCAATGTCACTTCTGATTGTGGCGTTCGCTTGCGTAATGATGATCGATTATTCCCATCCGAAAATCGTGAAGACTCCCAATCCGGCGACCTTGCACGAGTTGTTGGTCGGCGTGAAATACGTGTTCAGGCATCCGCTTCTTTTGTCGGTGATGAGTCTCGATATGTTTGCCGTGCTTTTCGGCGGAGTAGTCGCGATGTTGCCCATTTATGCAGCGGAAATCCTGCACATGGGACCGGATGGCCTTGGCTGGTTGCGAGCTGCACCCGCGATCGGTGCCATTCTCACCAGTGTCTATCTCATTCGTAAACCCATCGCGAAAAATGCGGGACCAGCTTTGCTTTGGTCCGTTCTCGGATTCGGAGTCTGTGTCCTCGTATTCGGGATCTCG
>JBEIKL010000139.1:0-5636 GCA_040379745.1 Bdellovibrionales bacterium
CGACCGGTACACCGATCGCTTCTGCAACCTTGAATTCGGTGACTGGCATTACGATTGATCACGAAAACAATTTATTGATTTTTGATTGGGACCGCATTCGCAAGGTGAACTTGAGTACGATGACGATTACCACATTGGTGGGGGGTGGCAGCACATTGCTCGCCGGAAATGAATTCATTCCTACTGTGGCAAATCCTGCGCCGGCTTCACCTTTACCTACTTATTCGGCATCTGCAGTGAGATTAAGTACTACGAATTTTCAGTATTACATATCCATGATTCCGATGCCGAATGGTGATCTCTATTTCACAACAGATTATAGTACACAGGGGTTTGTCGATCGTAAGTATGTGGCAGCTACGCAAACGGTCGAGCCGGTTGCTTATACCGGTGGGCAAGGTTATTCAAATATGCCAACGGGTTCTTGGACCGTTGGTCAAACGGCTCCTTTGAAAACTTATGGTTCTGACCTTTACTTTTCTTATGATGCCAGTCAAGTCAGTGCACCGATTAGTTACTTTTTTAAAGGGTTTTTGTACGCTACGGTGGGAAGTTCAGGGCAGTATGTTTCTCGAATCAATTTCAATTCAAACAATGCGGGCGTAGGACCATACGACTTACAAAATTTGAATAACTACTACGGAACTACTGCACTGGACGGAAAGATTTACCTCTCTCCGCGATACCGCTACATGGTTTCGCGTTATGATCCGGTGTTGAATACTTCAGTAAAGCTGGTTGGTACCACTTCCATCCGTGAGGGGGAGCCATGTCCTGATGGAACTTTAGCTACCTCTTGTCAGGTTAACATCGACTCGTATTTTGTGAATAAAACTGGACGTCTCTACTTTGTCGATCAGGGGCTGATTCGTACCATCAATGATGACAACCAAGTGGTCACCTTATTCGGTCAATATGCCAGTTATGGAAATGGAGTGTTGGCGCAAAACTCGCGTTTTGGTACGATTACTAGCTTTAAATTGGACACTTCAGTCACTCCAAAGCGGATTGTGACACTGGATAGTTACTTGACCTATTACCGGGATGTGGCGATCGGTGGAAACACCACCACCTTGACCCATGCCAATTATGATGGTGGTACAGGATCCTATAAGTTTTTAATGGATCCAAGTGGGAATGGTGACTTCTATGCGCCTTATTTTGCCACTCACTTGAAAAAGTTTTCGCGCTCCGGAGGGTCTTGGTCCACGGTTGTCGGTGGTGGTGCGACTGATTACCATAGTCCGAGCGCAGATGGTTTAGTTGGTACCAATATTCGATTTTATTCGTCTTATGCCGGTGGTTTATTGGGTTGGTTTGGCAGCAACATGATTTTGGAAAAAAGAGCCTGGAGCGGAACAGCTTACTTTAACTGCATGGCCAAGATGTATGATTCGGCAAATTTCTTCACTCAAAGCAATTTAATCGGTGTGCCTGGTAACGCATGTGTGTTGAATTACACATTGCCGAGGACGATGGATCAGCTGGGCTTAGCGTCTTCTTACTCCTTATCAAATATCGAGTATGAACCCACCTTTGATGGAGGGAAATTCATCTTCGGTCGCAAATCCAATCACATCTTCAAGTCCACAGTGGGTGGTGCGGTGGAACTAGTGGCCACCCTGCCGGCTTCCCATGCTTTCACCTCTTTTGTACACACCATGGATGCAAGTGGGCTCACGGTTTACTATTGTTCTAATGAAAGAATCCAAAAATGGAATCAAACGACTGGTGCCTCTACATTGGATTGGGGATTGCAAGGGATCGGTTGCTATACCATGGGGCTGGAGTTGTACGTCGATAACGGCGTGAAGAAGCTGATCGTCCCTGTTGCCCAGAATGGTCTGTATGGGTTTGTGGAATACACGCTCCCCTAAAAGGTGTCCGGCGCTTTTTTGATGCTGGCTGCGTCAACCAAAAGGTGTCCGGCGCTTTTTTGATGCTTCCTGCGTTACTTGCGCGCCAGTTCCTAATCTAAAATCAACGAATCCCGTTGATAAAGCACCGCTTTAATTGATGAATTCATCAAATTGATGCACGAATCTGATTGATTAATACATAAGTTATGTTTAATGTCCTCTATCAGTTCAGTTAATGAACTGAGGGAGTTGTAAAATGAAAAACATGAACTTGGCGATGATGATGGCAGCAGCGATGAGCGTAACCCCAGCACAAGCATCCAGAATGTGCCAGAACATGGAGCGATTCCCGGTTGCGGCAGCCGACGCTGCAAAAGCCAAGAACAAGTTGGATGTGATCTGGGTGATCGACGATTCCAGTTCAATGGCTAACCACCAGCAAAACCTGAAAAACAACCTGAACAGTTTTTTCAACGTCTTGGATCAGAGCGGTAAGGTGGATTTCCAAATGGGTGTGGTGACCACCGGTTTGACCGTGGTGAAAACCGCATCCGGCACACCGATGATTTTGAACTCTGCAAACGCGACTGCCAATCGTGCAGCGTTCATGCAAGCGATGATGGTCGGCACTAGCGGAAGTGCAACTGAAAAAGGATCGGAAGCGTTCTTGAAGTTTGTTGCCTCCCAGCCGGACTTCATCCGTCAGAACTCGCATGTTTCCATCAACATCCTTTCTGACGAAGATGATGAATCCGCATCTGACAAAGTCGCGTTGATGCGTGAGACCATGAAGTTCTTGAAACAACAGGGTAACTCCGTTTCCATTAACCTGATTGGATTGCAAGATCAGATCACCCGCTACAGTGCCAATTTTGAAGGCATGGAAATGAATTTCTTTCCGATCAATGTTGCAGGATTCTCCCGCTCGATTGAAGCCATCGCAAAGAAATCCATCCGTAGCCCGACTGAAAATTTTGACTTGAAGTTCGATGCACGCGAGATCCTTTCTGTTGAATTGATCAAACAAGGCAAGGTAACTGAAGTGGATAATTTCCAAATCGTGGATGCAAACAGCATTCACATTGACTTCGGAAAAGCGAAAATTGCAAAAGGTTCAGAAATCGAAGTTCAATACCGTTACGATTGTTCAGCATTCGATCGGAATGAAATCAAAGAATTGGCAAAAATGATCGCTGAAATCGAGTTCCGACCAAATAGCTCTGCATTCTTGAACGAAGCGGAAGCTTCCCGCATCATCGATCAAGTCGCGGCGTTCATGAAGAAACACGAAGACGCGAATATTTCCTTGATCGGTGTTTCCAGCTTCTCGATCAACCCGATCGCTTGGTTGAAGATCCTGCCTGTAGAGGATCGCCCCTTGGCTCGTGCCCAAAATTTGGCAAAATCCCGTGCCGCTACCATCACGAAAGCATTGGCTCAAAAAGGAATCGAAGAACACCGTATGGAAGCAAAAGGTGCTTTCCCGGGACTTCACCGTCACTGGTATTCCTACCTCCTCGATGCAAGTTGTTTGGACATCATCCCATTCATTGACATGGCAGGAATGATCCAATCCGATCGCCGGGTAGTGCTCAAAGTATCACAAGGAATTTAAGATTCAGATTTGCGGTTTCTCTGTTTCGCTTCCATCTCGGCTTCGATCACGGTCGAAGCAATGACCCCGGTGAAAGAAACGAAGATAAAGGTGCCGAGCAACATCATCGCCATGGCAATCAGTTTACCCAGGTGAGTTTGAGGAGTGACATCCCCGTAACCCACTGAGGTCATGGTCGATACAGTGAAGTAGGCGCTCTCCAGATAGGATTCGAATTTAGGATTGCTGGGGCTTTCGACAAAATGGATCACCACGCTGAAAAATCCCATCAAGGTCATGGCTAAAAACCCCAAAAAGATGAACGCCGGTCGCTTGATCGCCGCAAACAAAACCTGCGTGTACTCCATCATGAATTCGTGGTGCTTTTTGAGTCCCATTTTTACCCCTACCTGAAGATCATAATCCTGTTTTGAGAATACTTCCTGATCATTTTTTTGTTGATCAAACTCATTAAAATAACGCTACGGGCATAGGGATAGAGTCGGGTACTCTTTCCCCGATGGATAAGACGATTCAAGTAGTGGGAATGACCTGTGCATCTTGTGTGAATCATGTGGAGAAGGCGCTGAAGTCCATCGAGGGTGTGACGGATGCGACGGTGAATCTGGCCACCGAAAAGGCCCGTATTGTCTCGATTCGAGAAATCCGGAATGAAGTCATTCAGGCGGCAGTCGAGGCGGCAGGTTATCGTGCGTTGATCGACACTCGCTTGGATCCAGCAGTTGCTGCCCAAAAAGAGAAAAAAGAGCTGATCATTGCGGCACTATTGGCTTTGCCTTTGATGCTGATGCTTGACTTTCCATTTGCGATGCAGTTGTTGTTAGCGAGCATCGTTCAATTCTGGTTTGGTCAGCGATTTTATTTGGGGGCCTTTCACGCTCTGAAAAACCGGGTGGGTAACATGGATCTCTTGATCGCACTGGGTACCACAGCGGCTTATGCGTTGAGTTTCTTTGGTCCGCACCCTTATTTTGAAAGCTCGGCAATGATCATTGTCTTGGTCAGGCTGGGTAAATATCTTGAACTGCGTGCGAAGATGAAGACCACGCAAAGTTTGAAGGCGCTGGAAGCTTTGCAACCGTCGACCGTACGGATGAAAATCGGTGATCAACAGTTTGAAATGCCCATTAAGGGCGTTAGTCTGGGGGATTTAGTGGTGGTGTTGCCAGGCGAGCGAGTCCCTTTGGATGGCATCATCATGGAAGGGGAAAGCGAAATCGACGAGTCGTTTTTGACCGGTGAAAGTCATTTGCAGTTCAAAAAAGTAGGGGATTCGATTACAGGGGGCGCATTGAACGCGAACGGTACCTTGGTCATTCAGGTGCGTGCATTGGGTTCGAAGACCATGCTTTCGAAAATCGTCCGGCTGATCGAAGATGCGCAAACCCAGAAGGCACCAATTCAAAAACTCGTCGATCGGGTCAGTGCGGTGTTTGTGCCGGTGGTGCTGGCCATCGCGCTTTTGACTTTTCTTGGTTACGGTTTGAGCCATGGGTTTGGCGAAGAGGCATGGCTACGAGCAATTTCGGTAATGGTGATTGCATGCCCGTGTGCTTTGGGTTTGGCGACTCCGACTGCATTGATGGTGGGTACTGGATTAGCTGCAAAGCACGGGGTGTTGATTCGGGATACGGAAGCGTTGGAACGCGTGCATCGTTTGTCTGCATTGGCCCTGGATAAAACCGGCACACTTACCGAGGGGAAGCCAAAGTTGGTCAGCATTCATTCTGATGATCAAGATCAGTCTTTGAAGATCGCCATCGCCTTGCAGATGGGCAGTGAACATCCCTTGGCGAAAGCGGTTTTGCAGGAAGGTGAATCGCGCGCATGGACGATCAAGGCCGCAAAAAACACTTCTGCCATTCCTGGGCGAGGGATTCAGGGCGAGGTCGAGGGCATGCGCTATCAACTGGGGAGCGCACGCTTGCTTCAGGCATTGAACCTTTCGGTTACTGAATTTCCGGAATCACCAGAGTACACCACCGCTTATCTTCTGAGCCTGGAATCGCCGATGATCATGGCCATGTTTCAGTTTGAAGATGCGATCAAGGAGAACGCATCAGGTTTAGTGAAGAGTTTACACCGAATGGGGATTGAGCCCGTCTTGATGAGCGGTGATGCCAATGGAGTTGCCCGCAAGGTGGCCGATCGATTGGGGATCG
>JBEIKL010000140.1:0-5601 GCA_040379745.1 Bdellovibrionales bacterium
CCCCAACAGACCGAAGAAACCACCACCCTCACCCAATCCAAGATCATCGGCAACAATGACATGGTGAAAGTGAACAAAGACGGCACGAACGTCGAAGCTAATCTTCGTCCTTACCTCAATGCATTCGGAATCATCGATCTCGGTGGTGGCGTTTGCAGTGGAACCCACATCGGAAACGGTTACGTTCTGACCGCGGGTCACTGCCTGATGAATAATCAATACGGCGAAAAACTCAACCAGGACTGTTCGAACATCCGCGTCCTTTGGGGCTACCGTGGTTCTCCGGCAACCGGCTCTCCCAAACCAGCGGTTTCTCAAGTCAGCTATTGCCAGAAAATCGTTTACGCCGAACTGAGCAAGGACCGTGATTTTGCGATTCTCAAAATGGATAGCGCACCTTCGGCTTCCGTGAAACTTTCCAATACTGGCGCACGCATTTCCAACGGAACTCGCCTGACCATTTTCGGCTACCCTCAGGGTCGTCCGCTGGAATGGTCCAACTACTGCGGATCCCAACAAATCCCACAACTCCCTACGATGTTCGCACACAACTGCGACACTGAACCCGGAAACAGCGGGAGCACCATCCTCGCCATCAACGAATCCGGAGTTCCTTCCGTGGTGGGCATCCACGACTCAGGCACTGAAGCCTTCAACATCGGCACGCACCTGATCGATGCCACCAACCAGTTGAAGACCAAGGCAAAGTTCAACCTCTTTACCGCAACGACTTCTCTTTAATTCTTCGGGATTCAGCCCTAAACCCGAGTTCATTGTTTTCAAAATCAGCATTTTGAACTAGTTTGTTGCTCCATGAGCACCATTACCATTCGCGAAGTCACAGGCAAAAAAGGTACCGAAGATTTCATCGACGTCACCTGGAAAATTTATGATCTGAAGAAGTTTCCGAAATGGGTTCCACCATTGCGAATGGCGGTTTATGAGGCGCTCGACACGGTGAAGAACCCGTTCTACAAGCGCGCCACCATTGCGATGTTCATCGCCGAGAAAGACGGAAAAGTGGTCGGTCGCATCGCTGCGGTTGAAAACCAGGCTCATAACGAATTCCACAAGGACACGGCCGGCTTCTACGGCTTCTATGAAGCCATCGACGATCAGGAAGTGGCGAACGCGCTTTTCCAGACCGCCGAGAAATGGCTCAAGGCCCGTGGCCTGACCAGCATGATGGGACCAATGAATCCTTCGACCAATCACGAGTGCGGTTTGCTCGTGCGTGGACAAAGTCAGCACCCGACCTGCATGACCACTTGGAACCCAAAATATTTCGAAGCTCATCACGACCAATACGGCATGACCAAGGCAAAAGACCTCGTGGCCTACATTGTGGTTCGCGAAAAGAACGTTGAGCTTCCTGAGAAAGTCCAGAAATACGTGGCCAAGCTGCGCTCGGAAAACTCCCGCGTCCGCTTCCGTGATTTCGATGTGAAGAACTTCGACTCGGAAGTCGACAAGTGTTTCGACATCTATAACTCTGCTTGGGAAAAGAACTGGGGCTTCTTTCCGATGACCCAGGAGGAATTCAAATTTGCAGCGAAAGACATGAAGATGTTCCTCGACCCGCGCATGGCATTCGTCGCTGAAATCGACGGTAAGCCGGCCGGTTTCATGCTCGCGATGCCGGACTTCAACCACATCCTGAAGTTCCTCCCGGATGGAAAACTCTTCCCATTCGGAATCTTCAAGTTGCTGGCGGGTAAATTCATTTTCAATCCGCCGACACTGGTGAAAAAACTGTTCGGCAAATTCCTGCCTCCACGCTCGGTGCGCATCATCACCTTGGGAGTGAAGCCTGAATTCCGCGGTGGCGGAATCTTCGCACTCTTCACCTTCGAAGCCTTCGAACGCGCACACAAGTATGACTACATTGCGGGCGAAGCGTCTTGGATTCTGGAAGACAACGTGGCGATGAATAAACCATGGCAGGATATGGGTGCGCCTCAGTACCGTAGATGGCGGATTTACGAAAAACAAATCTGATTGAATGAAAGGCCCCGGGTCGGAAGATTCGGGGCTTTTTAGTTTCCGAGAGTCAATTCGACATAACCGTAAGGAAAGACATGACTGGATGCCGAACCATCCGTCCGCACAAACACGCTTCCACTGGTCGGAAGCGCCTCACCTTTGAACCAAGATTCGGATTCGGTAAAGCGCTCTTCTTTCAAACGCAATTCCATTTCATACGCCAATGGCGATGCACTGGTCGGGTCGAGTTCTTTTTTCAGAACCATTTTCAGATAAGGGATTTTTGTGATCGAGGTCACCGGGTCAGGATTCACCCATTCCACCGCACCCACTCCATGTGGAAGCCCACCGTTGAGCGGATTGTTAGGATTCCGGGGCTTGCAAACCAGTTGCCAGAACTCCTTCAGCGACAACTTGCAGTTTTCGTCCTGGATCGACCAGTTCATCATGAACAGGCTTTTGCCTGCAAGCGAAGTCAACAAGTCTGCGTTTTCAGTGATCAGCTTGGTGCGGATCTCGCTTGAATTTTCGTCGTCCATGCCTTCAATCGCGCGGATGGCTTTCTTGTTCGCACTCAGAATGCGGGTCTGATCGAAAATGATTTTCCATTCATCCGGGGTGAAATTCTTTTCAAACAGCACCACAAACAATTCGCGCACGCGTTTGTGCTTCAGATCAGAAACCGTCCGGGCGGAATCAGGAGTGCCGATGCGATTCAGATTCGGCGCTGGAGTGGGCGAATCTTTTTTTCCGCAGGCAGAGGCTAGCAGAAGCATGAACAACATCGTGAAATTTTGAGATCGCTTGCTCATTTATCGCCCCCTAAAAAAACATGGTCCCTTGCAGCTGTATCACCGGTTCGGCAATCGCGTTCTTGCCCGCGATGGGCAACCCCACTCCCAGTTCCGCCGTTGCAGGAAACAGGAATCCGCCCTCGAGAAAACTCTGAATCGAATTCAGATCCACGGCCGCAAAGGTCGAGACGAGTGAGGATGCGGTTTTTTCAGCTCCCCACCGATACGACTCCGAGTCGTGCTGGCTGCCGAACCAGGTTTCAGCCCATTTTTGTTTCCAATCCAACCCCAGACTGAACCCCACCCAACGCGGCATCGGGTAGCGCACCTGAAGTTGCCCCTGTAATTGATCGCCACCGGCGACCCACACGCGAGCATCGGACCATTCGTTCAACTCATCGCTCGCGTCTTTCGGCAATCGTCGCCCTTGTTCTGACGGAAACAGATGGGTGGCAGTAGCTGCAGCATTCACTTGCATCATTCCCCATTTTTTCTGGGCAGCGTACTTGAATCCCAGGCCCAGTCGATGATCACCCGCCCGCAATCCGTAAAGATCCTGAAGATCGAGATCAGTCGCGGTCGGCAATATCACAAAGGGCTGAAGCTGGGATTGAAACGTCGGTGAAGTGTTCAGCACTTTCACCATGTTGATGCGTGCATCGCCGAGAACCGTTTTCTTGAGATTCGAACTCCACTGGTACTGGCTGCGGTACAATTTGTTTTCGAGGCTGGTGGCCAGGGCCACTTCAAATTCGCGGGCCGCGGACGACTGATCGGAATCGCGTAGTTTCTGCAGAAACGCGAGCATCGCCGGGCTCTGGACAAAGCGATATTGAGCGCGGATGTCGAACTCGATCACCGGCAAATTCAGGTAAATTCCAAGATCATCGGTCAGCCCGTAACCCAGCACCGGAACTTTTCCGTTCACCGATCCGGTGACATCTCCCTCAAGGGCACCGACGCCATCACTCAGATTCAGGCCGTTTGATAAAAACAAACCCGCCAACTGAGAACCACGCACGGGTTCGTCCTTCACAATGGTGTTCACACTGACTTGCTGATTGAATTGACTGGATAGTGTTTTTGCCTCACCGGTGCGGCTGTACATGCGATCGATCGAGGACTGCAATCCCACCATCGAGATCAGAATGCGACCTCGGGGAAGCGTTCCCGTCTGCTCGCGCAGATAGGAAGACATCATCTGGGCATGCACCACACCCGAGAACAAAGTCACGCCAAGAGTGCTCAGCGCTGAAGCAAGAAGGAACGAAAACCGCATCACTCGCTCAGATCATCCAACAAGACTTGCGCGGCTTTCTTGTCTTTTTGAACTTCAGGCAAAAGGGAAAGAAGCGGTTTAGCCGAGAACGGGTCCAAAGACGCATCCGGCAACGCCAGCATTTGTTGCAAAACGTTGACCGCTTCGTCGGTTTTTCCATTCACATCCAGAATGCGCGCAAAAGCCAAGTGGTTCATCGAAAAATTCGCTGCCCGCTGATACGCCTCTTTCAAAAGTTTTTGGGCAAGGGTTTTGTCACCACCGGCAATCGCCGGCATCTGGGTGTGCATCATTCCCAGAACGCGAAGCGGGCCGTAGAAATGAATCGACGAATCACGCTGGATCGCCAAACGCAGGTCGGATTGGATTTCACCCAAGGCACGGAACGTATGGGTCGGGATGACAGCACCGCGGTCTTTTTGAAACACATCGAAACTGACCATGCAGGCGCGCCAGTAAGGAAGATCGGCACTGTCTTTGAAAATCTGGGCAAACTCTTTCACTAACTGAAGACCACGATCGATCGCATCGCGTTCGGCCTTGGTCTTTGGCCAATCGTTCACGACGGCGGAAAGGGCGATGAACGAACGCTCGTAAATGCGTTTTTGCAAATCGGTTCCTGCGTCCGTGGCTACTGCGATTTGCTGATAGCAATCGGCCGCGAGCAAGGCATCGGTCCCACGGTGGGCATACAGCTGATCACAGTCCTGAAGATCTGCCGCCTGAACTGAAGAGAAAACCGCCATTATCCCGAACAAACCCAGTAGTTTTAACATGTACTGAGACTATCGTTTCAGATCCGAAATGAAAACCTGAAAGGTGGGTTGAGGCGCAAAATGCGCGGTGCGCTATTTGCGTTTTGTTCAGCGATTTGCACCTTGCTGGTGATGCAACTTCACCCTTACCATCAAACCATGCTGATCTATGAAGTGAATGTGTCTGTCATCGAGTCCCGCGCCCGGGAATACGCTGAATTCCTGAATCACCACATCCTCGAAATCCTAAAATTCCAAGGGTTTCGAAGTGCGGAACTGTTTCAAGAGATCCGTCCAGATATCGATGGCCATGCGGAAGCGCCTAAGAAAATCCATTATGTGGTTCACTATCGGGTCGACTCTGAACACGATTTACAGCACTACTTCGACCATCACGCACCCGCCATGCGACAGGATGCAATCGCGCGATTCGGTGACAGCTTCACCGCCCATCGACGCAATTTGCGTTTGGTCAAGCCATTCGCCTGATCACTCGATATCTTTGATGAAGAAGTAACCGATGGGGTTGATGCTGAACCCCTTCACCGACTGAGCCACCAGCGCCTCGTTCTGTTCGTAGTACAACGGCAGGATTGTCGCATCCTGGATCTGAATCTGCTCCTGGGCCTCGCGGTACATCCGTTCCCGCTTCAGGGAATTCCACTCTTCACGGCCCTTCTTCACATGGTGATCGAAGACAGGATTCGAATAACGAGTCAGGTTGTTTCCGGTTTTCGACTCGAACAATCCCAAGAAACTGTCTCCGTCCGGATAATCAGCCGACCACACC
>JBEIKL010000141.1:0-5541 GCA_040379745.1 Bdellovibrionales bacterium
ACAATGACGACTAGCTCCTGTGCTGTTCGCGCGGCCGATTGGCTCAGGCAGTACTCCACGAGTTTCTTTTTCTTGTCTTCGCTCCGTACCCAGTAAAAATCCCAAGTCTGGGTGTTCGATGAATTCGGAGCGAGAATGGCTGCATCAAAAGCCTTCTGCATCACTTCTTCGGGTACTTTTTCCTCGGTGTATTTACGGATGCTTCTTCTTTTGGAAACGGTTTCAAAAAAATCCATCAGATTTCGAATTCTCCCATGAGTGCATAGTGATCGGAAAACAAGTTTCCTTCATCTTTGAATTGGAGTTCGGTACGGAGAGGGCGAACCGACGGGTTTGTGAAAAAATAATCCAGTCGTTCGCGGATCAGCGGTTCACGCGTCCGGATGGCATAATCACGAGCGTAGCGGTTTTCGTAACAATCGTAGGTGTATCCCGGTTCATTGGTAGTGTGGGTTCTCATCCATGCGTCTTCGAGTTGAAATTGCTTTTGAACATGGTCGTATTCGTCAGATCCGGAGCGGAAGTTCAGGTCCCCAGCCAGAATCATCGGTGCGGTCGGATCCGCATAAGCGCGGTTGAATTTTTCCAGTTGTTGCAATTGAGAAATCCGAATCGATGCCGGACCGGATGCATTCAAGTGCGTGCCGATCAGATTCAGTTTTTTTCCGCTGGGCAATTGCAAAACAGCCAGTGCTGCGCCTTTTCTGGAAAGACAGTCGCTTCCTTTACAGGCACGATAAGCAAGAGTGGCTCGATTCAAGATTGGAAAACGGGAGAGGATTTTCAAGCCGCTTCCGACCAGACGAGGAGACGGCCCCGGGCCTTCTGCCTGATAGGGATAATGCATGCTTCTGAAATTTCGTTTTCCCTTGCGAGTGAAGACTTCATTCAGCAACACGATATCGGGGTTCAATTCTTCGATCGCCCGCATAGCCTGTTCATAGCGCCAGGTGTCCCAAGCAGTCAACGGCACCCCCCAGGTGTTGTAAGTCAGGACGCGGATGGTTTCAGCGGAAGTATCCGCTACGTTCAAAAAAGATGCGACGACGATTGCCGTGAGTCGGGTCAGATTGGATTGGTAAAACACATTCAAAGCGAACCGTAAGAAACCCATTTTGATTTCTTAACGGTATCACATTTCGATTGACCGGCAAGTGTTCAGCGATCAAAAACCACAACGCAAATTTCGGGCTTACGGCTGGAATTCATAGCTCTCAGGATTCGGGTGATTTTCGGGATGGTTTCATCGGCTCGGACCATCCGGATCATTTTCCGATGGCCTTCGATGAAGTTCTCCATGACCGATGCGGGCAAATCCTGTCCACCGGTTGCATCGGCTTTCCGGTTGAAAAAGAGAATCAGTTTGATCGGTGCCGACCGACTGATTACTTCATTCCAGCCCAGGATTCCCGCCGCAAGGAACGAGAAATCTCCCGAAACCGCCCAAACGTTTTTTGCACCTGCAAGGTGCGCTCCGAGAGCCATGCCCGGGGCTCCGCCCATGTAAGTGCAGGCATCGACGAGCTTCTTTTCGTGAAAAGCGTACAATGCCGAAGTCCCGGCATCTCCTGCGACAAAATCGGGAGAGAGAGAGGAGAGTGCCTCAAAAACATTCTGATAGCTCAGGAATGTTGTCTTCAGTTTCTCCGGGAGCATTTCCGGAAAGCGGATTTCAGGTGCTATCGGATCCTTTTTCTTTCTTGTAGTGCCGGCAGTCTTATTCAAGAATCGATCGCGTTGGAAACGGGTCAGTGGCGGGCAAGCCAGGTAATCCAATGGGTTTTTTTTGAATTTCGTTTTTTTCTGAGGAGTGCGATCTCCGTTGTATTCGAAGTTTTTTCCAAGATTCCTGCAATCCACGTGAATCACCACGGGCAGACGCAGGGATTCGGATAGGTCAATCGCCTTGCCGATCTCCTGTTCAGGATTCTTTCCCAGAATCACGAATGGGGCCTCCGTGCCTTCAATGAATCGCTTGGAATCGAAAATGTTGTCTGAACTTTTTCCTTCTATATCGTCGAAGGCAAAAATCAGATTCGCCGCATTCGACTGGATCGAGAGGGTTGAGCAGAGGGCATTCGTCATTTTGGTCAGTCCATGGGTCTTGATCAGGGTTGCCGATCGTTTTCCCTGAATCGCCGATCCGATCGATATGCTGAATGCGGCCTCTTCGTTCAGGCTGAGTGGAAAACTGTTTCCGGTTTTGCGGTTCAATTCGCTGAATACCTGTGTTCCGCCGAAGCCGGGAACGTGAGTGATGGTTTTGAATCCGTTTTTCACCAGTGTGGAAGCAATGAGTTCGGTCAATTCCTTTTGTTTTCGCATGCGAGTGCTCCATCTCTTGGGTTCAAGCCACAGGTCATTCGTCCACGATAGATCAATTCATCGCCCGGATCAATCTGAGGTCCATCGATTCCCGCATCAATTGCTTCGGTCTTTGCCGGATCCATGAATTCAGCAACAAGGGACATCACGCTTCCCAGGGAGGCGGACCTGGACAAGATCGAAAACGGTGGAGCCGCACGCCAGGAAATGCCCTTCAAGGTTCCGCGCTGAAGTGCCACTTTAGCCGCCCACTTCACCGGTGGTGCCCACTTCAGGACTTTGAGCAAAACCCGCGTCTTGGTTTCCTCTTCAAGGATGTTGGCGTTCATCAGTCGGGTCACGAGCGTTCGGGACACCGTGAGGATGCAGTCTTTCTCGTCAAAACCATCCAGTAAGGATGCGCTCAGTTCGCCGTTTCCATCCCGGTCGCATCTGCCCATCATGCTTTCAAGTAGAACGGAAGTCAGGTTCATGGAGTCGATCTCGAGCGGCTCGAGCACGGTGCTTCCCTTTTCTGGACTTGCCAGTACTTCGCTATAAATCACTCCACAGGTGCGTTCAAACCCCTGCTTCATGCACTCTTCGTAGATTCGTGGAAACTGCGCCTTCAGCATGCGTGGCAGGAGCTCTAGAATCCGTTTTCTTTGGATCCAGTCCGTGGTTCCGGTTTTTTCCGGCTGAAAATCATAGGTTTTCAGTGCCTGATCCCGTAATTCCATCAGAAGGTGATAAATGTGAATGAAGGTAGTGATCCCCAAACGGTCCAATGCATAGGTGTGCGACTTCTCGGAATCGTACACCTGTGAACCGATCTGCCGGAGAATGGATCGTTGGCTTCCCCCGCGTTTCGGAATCAAGTCCGAGGCGAGTGCGGCAACTTCTGCCAAGCCATGTCGTTTCAGTTTGTTGATCGAGGCTTCCGTATTCTGAATGGTTACCGGTTTTTCGAGTAGGCGGTTGATCACATTCTGCGCAAAGGCGTTGCTGTCAAGCAGTCGTACGATGATCGTGATCAGATCGGTAATGTCTTCCTTCAGTATTCCATTTTGGTCACGATCCAGGGATTCGAGCAGAAAACCGCTGATCGCATCATAGAGTGATATTTCATAAATGAATCCGTAGTCCCGAACGCGGATGACCGTTGCATAGTCTTCGTTGAACAGCAGGTCGGCCGGTTCGAAGGTTCCCTCGAATCCGCACTTGGACCAGTCTGATTTGGTACAAAACGATTTGCCCTCGGAAGTTTCAAGTGCATGGATGAATGCACTTACCCAGCTCTCGACCACGTTGGACAAACGGATGAAGAATCGAGGATTGAATTCCTCTGCAGTGGAGAAAGAATCCAGTTTCGGAATCCATTCGGTGAGCTGGAAAAAGTGGTAGGGCGCTGGAATCTCCAGCGTGGTGGCCAGCTCCGAAATCAATCCGGTGCGAAAGGAAGGGTGTTGGTGTCCATTGATCCAGCTTTCCATTTTGGAGACCAGCACCGAATTGGCATGCTGGAGTTCATTCTTCTGTTTTACCGGGTTGAGATGGTTGAAGATGAGGTCGAATACCGGTGCGGTCGCTTCAAAGTGATCGGTGAGTTCAATCAGACACCCTCCGTTTTTCAGGGCATTCCAAAAACCTGCATCAATCCGGTCTCCGCAAAGACTTGCAAAAATGCCGTTCAATAAGTGGATTCCATCGGGCAATGCCCGTTTTGCATGCTCAAATTGTTCAGGAATCCAGGGTTGGATCACTTCGTTCAATTCTTTTTCACCCAGCTTACCGTTTCCACCGAGCCGTACCAATGAACCCGTGAATCGCAGGATGTCCATGAGTTTTGCGGAGTTGAATTCCTCATTCCGGTAATTGATCAGGATCCGGTAGAATGATTTCGCCTTGATCCGGTTCGTTCGCGCCCATTCGATCAGTTCGCGCACCTCTTCCCGGGTGATTCCATTGCGATAACCCAGGATGGTCAGGATCGAACGGATTCGCTTCAGTGAGAGTTCCTGATCGTTTGAGAATTTCGCAAGTCCCGCCTTTCCCAGGGTGATGATTTCCTCCACGCTGAGATGGTTTTTCTGTTTGCCTTCGATCTGATCGAATGAATTCAGGATGAACCGCTCATAGCGGTCCAGGGTCGTGATGGCGACCTGTTCGTCATCGTTGAACACATCCAGGAAATCGGGAAGCGTTTCGGATTGAACGCTGACGGTTTTTCTCGGGGGGGCTTTTTCTCCCCAGTTCTTTCGGATGAACCCGCAACCGGCTGAGGTGGTGATCAGCAGGGTTGCGAGGAGTGTGCTGAAAGTGATTCTTACCATGACCACCTCATGCCGATACCTGCACTGTCTTCCGCGCGCCAGTCTCCGAACCAACTGTAATCATCGCCGGCCAGCATGCGTGCGTTAAGCAACAGGGACAGCCCGTTTTTCAGGCTCATTTCGAATTCACCCAGCCAGTAAAAGCTTTTTTTTCCCTGAAGAAGTGTGGTCTGGATCAGATTGCGAAGTTGAAGGCGGTCCGTGATCGACCACGGGATGCGGACAAAAGCGAGTGTGTCGGAAAAGCGCGGGTCTTCGGAGTCATCCGCAAAGTGTCCCAAAAGACCAAAGTTCAACGAGGCTGAACTTCCCCATTCTGCGGTTCCGGAAAAGGAGGCGAATTGCTGATTCCATCGGTGAATGCCCTGAGCCCATTCCACTGTCGGTGTGAAAGGGACTTTTCGAAGTCGGAGGTGGAGCGTAGCCCACTGTTCACGCGGAAATTGCGGTTCGATTTCCACTTTTGCCGTTACGGCATTCGGGGCGACAGCTAGTTTTGCCGAGGTCAGCGGTACTGCGTTCGGTTTCGGTGCGGAAAACCAGGACGCATCGACCTCGATTGCTTCCGTTTTTCTTGCAATGCCCGCAAAGAATTGCGGTTGGAGAACGAGGTCGCTAATTTGTCCGAGTTCCAACTGATAACGGATCGGAAGAGTTGCACCACCGGTGTTCACATCGGATGGTGGAAGGCGGGAATACCGTTTCGGGTTCAATCCTCCCGACTCGTTGAATCCGAGTGAGGGGCTTAGCGTGGGGATGAAAAAAGGTGAGTAGGCAAAGAGTAGAGTCGTGTCTTCCGAGATCTTTTGATGGAGGCCCATGCCGAGCCAACCCGCCACGCGCGGATCAAGAGCGTTCAGTTGGTTCTGGGTCCAGACGGTACCGATCGCATCCGTGGCTTTCA
>JBEIKL010000142.1:0-5520 GCA_040379745.1 Bdellovibrionales bacterium
ACGTCCATCGCCACCAGCGAAACGATTGAAATCAACACGATTGCCATCAAAATCTCAATCACGGTGAAGCCCTTAGAGCGCATAGGTGATGTCATCCGAGTCTCCGCAGGTTCGATTCGATCCGCAACTTTTCAAGGTGCCGGTACCCGATGTCCAACTGAAGACAGTTCCCCATCCATCGGTTTTGAATTCGGTGGAATTCTCACTGAAAACCACATCGATGTAAGGACCGCACCACCCTTGCAGGGTTTTGTATGTGGTGTTGGTCGTGGTGTTATCCAAAGCACAAGCAGCACCACCATCGGTCGTCACCAGATGATCGAGCGAGGTCGGCTGGGTCGAGCCTCCATGATTTGCTTTGTACTTAGCCACTGCGGACTTGATCAGCTCCATGCGATCGACCGTGAGTCGACCGTTCCGGGTCATCAAGGCTGGGTTCACTAATTGAATGATTCCGACCGCAGCCAGAGCAACCAGTAAGATGGTGATCATCACCGCGACCATTCCGAAACCGTCACGCGAAGTCTTCTTAGAAAGTAAGGGTAATATCATCGGAATTCCCACAGGTTGTATCGGCGCCACAGCTCTTCAATGTCCGTGTGCCACTGGTATAGCTGAATGTCGTTCCCCACGCATCCCTGTTCCAGTTCGAGTCGGTGGAGTTCACATAAGGTCCGCGCCAACCGCGTTTCGTGAATGGATCATAAGTTGAAGCACAAGTCCCGGATCCGGGTTGGGTAGACAGATCCGCAAGTGCGGACGGAACGGCCAGGCAATGCACTTCGAAACCCTGTTTAGAATTTTTGCCGGCGGCGACGAATCGCGCATCACCGATAATGGCAATCTTGATCGCATTCATTTTGGTGTTGGTCACCGCAGTGCGAGCATCCGCAGAAAAATCAGAAAATTGGGAAATCCCCATCCTCGCCAGTATGGCGATCAGGGCAATCACCATCAGCAACTCAATCAGCGAAAAACCACGAATGACTTGCGTAAGGGGTTTCATATCAAAAAGTGTGAAGCAAAAACAAAAGAATTAAAAGCTGTTCTCGGTACCACCGGTAGCACCACCGGTATTGTGTGCCGAGTTCGCCCAGATGTCGCCCGTTGTGGTGTTGTAGCACCAGCCATCATCCGATGCACCACGTGCGGTACCACCACAGTTACCCGTCGCTTTTTGTCCAGAAGTACTCAGAGTACTAGCTACCACAGTATTGGATTGTGCTGAACCCCATGGATTAGCCGGGACTTCACCAGCAACAAAACCACGGTCTTGACGATTCGAAACTTGAGTGGTGGTACAGGGCGAAGCACCGGATGTGATGTCGTTGGCTTGCAAATTCGTCAATGGAGGAGGATTACTCGCAGTGACGTTGCAACGCAATCGCATTTGAGCATTTTGAGTCGCAATTGCACGACGAAGCACCTGAAGGTTAGCCTTGGTCGTTGCATCTTTTGCATCTGTGGAATAGTTCTGGAACTGAGTGATCCCCATGAGGGCGAGAACGGCAATGAGTAAGATCACCATCAGGATTTCAATCAATGTGAAACCCTTGTTTTGGGATTTTTTCATTTCGCTTTTACCCACTTCGTTTGAGTAATTCATTTTCGGTTCGATCATCCTGATACTCTTGATGTTATCTAAATTATATTGATAGTGAAGTGTTTTTTTCGAATCGTTGGTTTTCTGTCGATGAATTGAAGATCGACAGTCAACGAACTGACAGTGGACGTTTTTCCCATACGAAGTAAAATGAGAATAATGCCTACTTTCTACTACAAAGCCAGGGACCGCAAAGGAACCGTGATTTCGGGAAAGCTCGATGCTCCGAATTCCTGGACTGCAAAGAAGAATCTGAACAAGATGAACCTGGTTGTATTGGAAGTGAATCGCTTCAATCTAAAGGGATTGTTCCAGGCTCTGAACGACAAGGTCGAAGAGATGAGCCGCACGGTCACGCTCGAGGAAAAACTCGTCGTGATGAGCCAGATCGAGACGGGAATGTCGGTGGGAATTCCGATCATCCAGATGATGCACATCCTCCAAGAAGATGTGCAGAACAAATTCTTGCGGGAATCGATCCAGGAAATCTCGAATGACATCAACGAAGGAAGCACTCTTCACGAAGCTTTCGCCAAACACGATGAGATCTTCGACTCAACCGTGATCGGATTGATCAAGACCGGTGAATCGACGGGTAAGCTCGATGAAACCCTTCATCGCATCAACCAGATGATCGAAAAACAGGGTGAAAACCGAGCCAAAGTGAAGTCCGCGACTTTCTACCCCAAGATTGTTTTATTCGTGATGACAATGGTCACCGGCGTGATTGTTTATTTTGTCATTCCAAAATTGAAAGACTTCCTTGCCGGCTTCCGTGCGGAACTCCCCCCTATCACCCAGTTCGTGGTCGGTGTATCCGATGCGTTCATCAATTACTGGTATATCATCCTGATCGGCGCAATCGTGATCCGCAAAGCGTTCCTGAAGTACGTTGAAACTCAGGAAGGAAAACGTCAATTCGATCTTTTCAAACTCAAGGTTCCCGGATTCGGAATCATCTTTCATTACCTGGAACTGAACAACTTCTGCTTTGTGCTTGAACTCCTGATCAGCAGTGGCGTACCCCTGATCGATGCGCTGGAGATCCTGAAGGAATCCCAGCACAATCAGATTTTCAAGGAAGCGATCGCAAAATGCCAAGACGTGATCGACAAGGGCGGAACCCTGGTCAAAGGCATGGAATCCTCGTTCGTTTTCCCTTCCTCATTCCGGAACCTTTTGTCGATGGGTGAAGAAACAGGTCGCATGCAACCCGTACTTTCGAGGATGGGACGCTACTATCAACTTCAGATTGATCACAAGCTCGACAACTTGTCGAAACTGATCGAACCGATCCTGCTCTTCTTCATTTTCGGATTGGTCTTGATCATCGCACTGGCAGTGTTCCTGCCGATCTGGAAGATGAATGCCGTTCAACGAGGCGGCGTTCACTGAACTAAACAAAATAGATCATAATCAATTCACTTTTTCGACTTGTGCACTTTGAAGCCAACGCTCATTACGGTTAATTTCAGGGATGAAACTGTAGTGGATTGCCATCAGTGTAGGACCCATCCCTAGAATTTGCACGAATTCCAGGGAATAGCTTAAAGAAACGATAGGCATTACAGCAAGATCAGAAGCGTAATCTGATGGCACGGTCATTGCTCTCCAGCGTTCGGAGAAACTGATGTCCTACTTAAAACCAATAAAAAATGTCATTCTATTCAGTCTGATGGCACTTCCGTCCGTCACCAAGGCGGCACCATCCGAAATACTGTATTTGAATGAACTGGAAAGCAAACTGGCTGATCAGAATTTCGAGGCAGTTCTGGGTGCCGCTTATCAATCAGACAAGGAAAAATTCATCGGCGGACGATGCTTCAATGTTAACGACAAGAATACAGAAGCGGCCGGTAAAGCCGATTCCACTTTCAGCCTGAAAAACGAACTTTCCAAATCAGAAGCTGCCTCTGAACTGGGATTCGGGTTCGATACATCACTTCGGTTTGCGGTGACCAAAGTCAGCGCTGCCTCATCATTCCTGAAACAATCCGTGAGCGACAAACTATCGGTTTCTTCGGTATGGGAATCCAATTATCTGTTCCCGGTAAAGAAACTCATGGCGACGTCCGATGATTTGAATTCGACAGGGAAAAAATTCAATGATCGTTCGGAATGGGCTGATTTTTGTGGTGATCAATATGTGAATGAGATCATCCGTGGTGCAAAACTGTTTTTCTCCATCCGGATTGATTTTTCATCCCAAGAAACCAAACAGGCATTTGATTCAAAATTCAGTATTTCCGGAAGTTTTGGAGATGCGAGCGCCACACTGAAACAAGCATCCGCGGAATTCTCGAAAAACACCAAGGTCACCATTTCAGGATACCAAATCGGTGGAAACGTGGAAAGAATCACAGCTCTCTTCCCTCAAACTGAAAACGGGATGAAAGGCTTCACCCAATGTACCATGGGGGACTTCGAAAAATGCGCGGATGTATTGGCAAAAGCATTGGATTATGCGTCAAACGTGAGTACGGGATTCCCGTCACAATTGTCACCGGAATCGCAGCCAGGACCTGCAGTAATCGGATACCGTCTCGCTTCCTACAACGCGGCCGGCATCAAAGTCAGGAACTATCCTGAACTGAAATTGGCTACCAAACAGACACGGGCCCGATTATCCAGCGCCTTTGAAAAACAATTCGCTTACATGATTACAGTCGATCGAATCCTGAAAAGCGCATACCTGGGAGAACGCCGTCAAAAACTCATGAATGAGCAGGACAAGATCGATCAAAACATCAAAACAATTCTTGATCTTGCCGATGTCTGCTATTCGATCCCGGATTCCTGTTTTGAATCCGTCAGCAAAGGACTGAAAACCATTGTCGAAATCGACGAAACCGTTTTCATTCCGGAATCCTTCAATACCCTTTGCAGCATGAATACACCGTCTCCATTGCTGAAAAACTCGATCCGGATATTGGCCAAAGCAATGGCATTGAACGATGGAAGCAGCTGTGAAGAAATTGAAAGGGAAATCCTAAATAGGAAAGAAATCGAAATCGAGGGCAAAAGCGACATAACCGATCGGCTAGACCTGCGTATCTTCTCGCCATTCAGACACATTTCCACCTTGAGCATTAAAAAATCACAGATCACCGATGTCACGCCCTTGAGCGAAATCGACAATCTCAAACATCTGGATTTGCAAGATAACCGGATTCAAGATGTTTCGCCTCTTTCAGCACTAACCGATCTCACCTATCTGAACCTGAGCGAAAACTTCATCACTGACGTGAGCGACCTCGCCGGAATGATCAGGCTTCAATGGCTATTGCTGAGCCGAAATAAGATATCCGATCTGAAAAACCTGATGAACCTTCCATCTCTTGGAAGCGTTTCACTGAGCTTGAATCCACTCAACCCGGAAAAAGTGAATGAATTCAAAAAAATGATGCCAAGCACTTGTGAAATCAAATTTTAATAAATGCGAAAGGACAAAGACATGAAAAACAAAAAAACAATAATTCTATTGATCGTACAATTGCTATTACCTCAGTTCCAGGCACAGGTACAGGCATCCAACAGTCAGAACATCGGGGATAAAATCTTTGCCCTTGTAACAAGATATGACGAACAAAGAAAGAGAATCGATCCGGACCCTGTCACCGGGGGAGACATTGTCATGGATTGCGTTGATTATACGTTCAGAAAATGGACAAAGGCCTATCTTTCCGTTCTTGAAAGAGAAAACATAGACATTAAAAATATGGCGCCCATCATGGAAAAACTGAAAAGATTCGGCCTAAGATGGTTTGTAGTGGGTCCGAAACTGGAAATGGCTGAACACATGAGACCGGGAATTATCGCAACGCTGGAAAACTATTTACAGTCCGTCTACAGCACTCCGGGGTTCAAACTGAATGACTTGAATGAATCCAAAATGAGTTTCAATGAAGTTCTGGAAC
>JBEIKL010000143.1:0-5446 GCA_040379745.1 Bdellovibrionales bacterium
CCGTCGTCCGCTTGGAAAGCATCCGCAAACTCCCTTCCGGAGGAATCGAGATCGAAGTCAGCGGTGTCGACATCTTGGATGGAACACCGGTGTTGGACATCAAGCCCTACGTTCCTTATGCGGATTGCGTGACCGATGCGACCAGTGGTTGGATCACGAACGAAATCGAACGGTACCCGGTCGACTTCGCCGATGAGGTGAAGGACGAATTGACCGATGAGTCCATGGCGGAACTGATCACTGCCGTGCTGGAGTGGGACCCCCGTCCGCGTTCACAACGCGAACATTCGCCGATCAGTGCCGGAACCAGCATCGGAAAACGATTCGCATTCCGCCTGATGAACCGTGACATCCATTGGGTGATTGCGGAGGGTTCAAGAATCCGGGTCATCGAAATCCGGATGTTGTGATTTTCTCATGCCTCTGGTGCGCTTTTGCCCGTTGAGCGTGCATCAGTTCCTGTTGCACCCGATGCAAGAATTGCCTTGCGACAAAAAACTGTCGCAAGAACACAAGTTCACAGGAACTGAATTTCCGCTATCATATCCGAATGGTCATGAAGCTACTGAGCACCATGATGGTTCTTTGGTCAGTGTTGAGCGCAAGCTCCGCATTCGCCATTTCCATCGGATTCAACCAGTCCTGGTTTCACAACGATTACGGTTCGCAATTTCTCGACAGTCGTTTCGATCGAAACGAAGTCGAGCGTATTTTCGATCTTTCCTCCAGTGCGGGTGCGAACAATCTTCGCCTCTGGCTTTTCGAATCCCCTGACTTTCCCATGCTCGAATGGAAAAAACGCAAGCTGGTTGGAATCCGTGCGGATTATATCCGGAACGTGGTCGAAACCCTGCGCATCGCCCATTCCCATAACCATCGTGTTTATGTGACCTTTCTCGATGCGCACGCCTATCGCCCCGATCTCCTGTCGCTCGAACAGTTGCTTCGCTTACGTTCCGTCTACTCCGAAAAGGGAGGGGAGATTTTCCTGCAGAAGGCGATCGGTCCGTTGCTCTCCGCAATCGAAACCGCCGGACTTTCCAATGTGATCAGTCGGATTGATCTCTCCAACGAAATGGATGCCGTGATCAAACGCTCCGGATTCGATGGCGACTGGAAGGGCGCTTCGCGAATGCTTTGCCAGTGGCGTGCATTCATCCAGCGTCACTCCTCTTTTTCTTCAACCCCGGTGACTTTCTCGATCCGTTTGCATCCCTTGGTTCAATTGCCGGCGAATTTGCTGGACGATCAGGGGCCGATGGCTTGCGGTGATTTCATCGATTTTCATTCTTACGATGATCAGGGGCGGATCCTCCGGTGCGGCGAACTGCGTGCTTTTTCCGCTTCGGGAAAAAAAGAGCTGGTTCTCGGTGAATTCGGGCAGAGCTATTTCAATTTGCGCTACGATGATGCCCTTCAGACCCGTTTGACCGCTAATTACATCCGCAATGCCGAATCCTGCGGATTCAGCGAGGCCCTGGCTTGGCGGTTGTCCGATGTCAGACCCGGCTACAATAAGGAAGCCCGTTACTCGTACGAATCCCATGGAGAGATGCGCCCGGCATTTCGGGTGATTCAGAAGCATAATTCGGCCCGCTGAAACGGGTTTGACAGCCGTGTTTCTCCCCTTCATAACTGAAGCATCATGAATCCGAACGCAACGACAACCGAAAACAGTGATCAACCAGCAACCTTCCTTTTCCGTCTTTTTGCCCATCTCATTGATGCGGGCCTGGTGGGGCTGGTCGGTAACACCATCATTGCACTGATCCGTCATTTCATGGGTGGACTGGATCCGCAGAAAAACCTGATTCTGATCACACTGACATTTCTGGTGAGCCCGTTCCTGATGTTCTTTTACAGCGGCTACTTTTATTCGGCGAAAGGAAGGACGATCGGAAAGATGATCTTGGGTCTCGAGGTTCGTCGAAACGGAAATCCGGCTCGCTTGGAATTCTGGCGTGGCGGTCTTCGGGACAGTATCGGGAAGACCATTTCCCTTCTGGTTGCCGGTATTGGTTTTCTTCTGATTCTTTTCCGTCCGGACAAACGGGCTTTGCACGATTTGATGTTCGAATCCGAAGTGCGCAAGGTGAAGCCGATCAAGCCGATGCTGGTCATTGCCGGATTGTTCACGGCCATTCTGAGTTATCAGTTCTCGCAGTGGAATGGTTCGTTCCTGCAGATCTCCACGCCGGTAGCAACTCCTGCAACACCGTCGGAAACATCCGCTACGGTTCCGTCGACACCGGTTGCTCCGCAGTCATCCAATTGAATCGGAAGCCCAGGCTGGCTCCATACCAATTCACGGTGTTTCCCTTGTAGAATGCGATTTCAGGAATGAGTTGTAGATTCAGGTTGTTCCGGAACACCAGCACGGGTTCCGTTAGGTAGGACGCGCCCAGACCGAACGCAAACGACGATCCGGTCGGTGAGGCTTCACGGGCCACGCCCGCATCGATTTCGCGATCGAAAATACTCTGCAATCCCACTGTTGCCGAAGCAACGATCCCCCAGAGGATTTCACGTGAAAATCCGATTTGGTAGTGACTCATTTGTGTGTCGGTATCGAACGAAGTGGTGTTGAACTGCACGATGGCGTTTCCGATTCCTTCAAATTGATAACCGGCTTCAAAGCCCAAATGAATACCGCCACCCAGGGTAAGGTCGGTTGGTTTGAACAGTTGGAAGCCCACTTTCGGTGAGGCGTAGGCACGAAGCATTGAATCCGCGTGTGAGGAAGGCAGGTGTGCGATGGTCAGGGTAAAGATGAGTGCGATTCTACGAATGTGCATGAATCCATTCTACTGCACGGATTCAGAGGTAAGCAAGTCGACGCTGATGATTTGAATGAGTTCAGTCTTGTTCAAGTCTCTTCATGACCATGTCGCAAACATCGACATATCCAAGACTTTTAGCGAGGGTATTCAGGGTGAGGATACGGGCATTGCTTCTGCCTGCGATGATTTCACGGATGCTCGAACGAGCGACTCCTGACTTGAAAGAAAGCCACTCGACAGGTTTTTCATTCTTATAGAGGGCTTTGTGAATTTGCAAACCGATTTGTTTCAACAAAAGTTGTTCGGACTTGGTGACTTTATGCGATTTGATTTTTTGCTTGGTTTTACTGGCGCCATTGGGTTTTTGCGGCATGATTCCGGTTATAATAAAATGGTTGTTTTTACAACGGCGGTTTTCCGGACTTTTCCTAAACAACGGTTAAGATTTCTCAAAGTCCGGTATTCCGCCTGAATTTTCAATCCGCAGTGTTACGATAATTTTGTGCAACATTATCCATCCATTTTAATCATCGATGATGATCATGATTTACGTTTCCTGCTTGGACAATTGCTGGATCATGCGGGATTCACGATTTTTGAAGCGGCGAATGGTCAGGAAGCACTAGCCGTTTTGGAAGTGAAATCCCCGTCAATTCTGTTGATTGACTTGGATATGCCGGTCATGAACGGAAAGGATCTGGTTCTTCATTTGGAAAACGATCCTTCCGCCAATCAAAAATGGGGAAAAATTCCCCGTGTAATTTACAGTGCTCGAGTGGACCTTTATTCGGAAATTTTCCCCTTGGTCGATGCAAGCATCGAAAAACCCGTAAACCACGAAAAATTGATAGAAACCATTCGCATCACTCTGAAAAAGAGAGGATGAGTCCCCGCTTTTTGATTCAATTTCCCGCAACCTTGATTCCGGCAAAACGGATATCTGGTGCGAAGAACGATTGATCCGAAGAGGAGTGAACCACTTTTCCAATCGCATTGATTTCAGAAAGCATCCGGAAGAAGTTGCCGGAGAGAGTGATGCCTTTCACGCCCTGAATCACCTGACCGTTTTCGTAAAGTTGGCCACTGGCTGCAAGCGAGAAATCACCCGAAGTCGGTTTCACGCCGGCATGCAAACCTTCCAGTGAGAAGATGTGAATCGTTTTTCCATTCAAAACGGTTTCGTTCGATGCGCTTCCCGCATCAATGCACAACTGAGTCAGGCTTGTTCCCAAGTGCCCCTTAGCGCTCCGGCTGGCGTGTCCCGTATTCGATACGCCGAAATAATTCGCGGTCTGTGAGTTGTGGTAGAAGGTTTTCAGTTCGCCCTTTTCGATCAAGGTCAGGTCCTTTTTCAGCATCCCTTCCGAGTCAGTCAGCGCACAAGCGAATCCCTGCTCGAAGTGGGGCAAATCACGCAGGGTGAATTCAGGATGAGCGATGCTTTTTCCGATCGAATCGCGAAAGGTACTGACGCCGTCTTTCACGGATTTCCCGGAGAACTGACCAACAAAGCAGCCCAACAACTTTTGAAGGGTTTCGGAGTCGAAAATGATGTCATAACTTCCGGTCTGAACCGGAGTCGCATCCAACAACACTCTGGTCTTGTAAAGTGCGTTCTTCACGGCCTCTTCCGCGTTCAGTCCGCCAAAGGTGCGTGCGATCACACTGTCGTAGGAGAAGGCTTGTTTCGCGCCATCCTTCATCAGTGAAGAAGTGTAGCAGGAAAAGGTCTTTTCCCGTTCATAGGTATAGAGACCGTGATGGTTGCCATAGTGATGGTGGCTTTCGCCTTCACCGTAGCCGTTGTACGGGATCGAAGCAGTCTTCGGTTCCAGCTTTTTCACTTCGGATTCGAGAAAAAGGGTGAGTTCTTGTTTCTTCTTCAGGTCTGTGTGGTCTTCCTGGAATGTTTTCGGGTTGCGGTCGATGATTTCAGTCTTTGGTTGTGTGATGGTCTGGTGTTCATCGACTTCCGCAAAACGACTGCTGCGCAGGGCACTTTCCAACATGGTTTTCAGGGATGCATCCGTTGCATCTTCCGAATAACTGATGCCCACACGTTGCCCTTGAATGACCCGCACACCGATCACCTGGGATGAATTCACCTTGTAGGTTTCGATCGTGGCATTTTGGGAAGTCAGGCTCAGTGATTTGGATTCATTCGCAATCACATCGCATTGCTCGATACCTAAGTCCTGCGCCATGGAAATGGTTTTCTCGATGATCTGCTTCATTTCGCACCTCCGACCAGGATTTCATCAACTTTGACGGCGGGTTGCCCGACGGCTGCAGGAATCGAACCGCTGACCGATCCACACATTCCCGCCATCAGCATGAAGTTGTCAGCGACCATCGAAATTTTCGAAAGGGTTTCCGGGCCGGTGCCGATGAGCGTTGCGCCTTTCACCGGTCGGTCCACTTTTCCATTCTTGATCAAGTAACCCTCTTGCACGTTGAAGTTGAATTCACCCGTGCCTGGGTTCACCGATCCGCCGCCCATGGAACGCGCATAGATGCCGTTGTCGATGCTGGCAATCAGGTCGTCGACTTTGTGTGGTCCGGCTTCGATGAAGGTGTTTCGCATGCGTGAAGCCGGTGCGAATTTGTAACTTTGTTTGCGCGCCGAACCCGTGCGCGGGTGTCCTGTCTTCAGAGATCCCACGTAG